>CAZMED010000303.1:0-4120 GCA_964565045.1 uncultured Thermoanaerobaculia bacterium | reverse complement strand
TCCTTCGCCCTGGTCGAGAACTTCTGGGAGACCGGCTACGGCATGCCCGGCTTCACCCTGCTCGGGCCGCGGGTGATCCGCTTCCCGTGGATCCTCACCTCGTCCTACCCGCACGAGCTGCTGCACAACTGGTGGGGCAACTCGGTGTACGTGGACTTCGCCACCGGAAACTGGTGCGAGGGCCTGACGGCGTACATGGCCGACCACCTGTTCGCCGAGCAGCGCGGCGAGGGCGCAACCTACCGGCGGGCGACGCTCAAGAAGTTCAGCGACATGGTGTCGGCGGGCGAGGACTTCCCGCTGTCCGAGTTCGGCTCCCGAAGCTCGGCCGCCTCCGAGGCGGTGGGCTACGGCAAGAGCCTCATGCTCTTCCACATGGCCCGGCGCGCTGTGGGCGACGAGAGCTTCCTGGCGGCGCTGTCGCGGTTCGACCGCGAGCACCGCTTCAGCCGCGCGTCCTTCGCCGACCTCGCCGCGGCCTTCACCGACGCTTCGGGCGGCGACTGGATGCCCTTCGTCAGAGAGTGGGTCGAGCGAACCGGCGCACCGCGGCTCGAGCTGCGCGAGGTGCGGGTCGAAGAGGGCGCGCCGGACGAGGCGCCGTGGCGGGTGGTCGTCCACCTGCGCCAGGTGCAGCCGGAGGAGCCGTTCCCGATCTCGGTCCCGGTCGCGGTGACGGTCGAGGGCCGGGAGGAGGCCCTGTGGGCCGAGGCGGGCACGTGCGGGCGCGACTGCATCCTCGAGATTCCAACACCCGGCAGGCCGCTGCGGGTGGATGTGGATCCCGAGTTCGACGTCATGCGGCGGCTCGACCCCCTCGAGGTGCCGCCGGCGCTGTCGACTGTTTTCGGGGCCACGGCGCCGTTGTTCGTCCTGCCGGCCTCGGCGCCCGCGGACGAGCTCGACGCGTGGCGTGCGCTCGCAGCGGACTGGGCGGAGCCCGGCGCGCCGCGGACCGTGCTCGACGCGGAGCTCGAGACGCTGCCCGACGAGCCGGTGTGGGTGCTCGGCTGGCAGAACCGCTTTGGCGGCGGCGTCACGGCGGCCCTCCGCGACCACGGGGTGATGCTCGAGGCGGACCGGGTGCTCGTCGACGGTGAGTCCGTTCCGCGCGCCGAGCACTCGCTGGTGCTCGTGGCCCGCGCCGCGGGCGACCCGGAAGCGGCGGCCGCCTGGGTCGCGGCGGCGCCGGCGGCCGCGATTCCCGGGCTCGCGCGCAAGCTGCCCCACTACACCCGCTACTCGTACCTGGGCTTCCGCGGCGCCGAGGCCGAGAACGTCGCCAAGGGCATGTGGCGGCCGCTGAGCTCGCCCCTGGTCCGCAACCTGACCGAGGGGCCGATGCCCGACCTCGTCCTGCCCCCCCGCGAGCCGCTCGCCGAGCTGCCGCCCGCCCACGAGGCCGGCGCCCTCGCCCGCACCGTGGCGCGCCTCGCCGACCCGGCGCTCGAAGGCCGCGGCCTGGGCAGCGAAGGCCTCGCGCGGGCGACCGCCATCGTCGAGAAGCGCCTCGGCGGCGACGGCCTCGCGCCCGCCGGCGACGACGGTTTCCGCCAGAGCTGGCGCTGGCGCGGCGGTGATCCCGAACGTGAGATGGAGCTCGTCAACCTGCTGGCGCGGGTCCCGGGCGGCGATCCCGAGCTCGAGAGCGAGCCGGTCCTGGTGATGGCGCACCTCGATCACCTCGGCACCGGCTGGCCGGACGTGCGCGAGGGCAACGAGGGGCTGGTTCACCCCGGAGCCGACGACAACGCCTCCGGGGTGGCCGTGCTGCTCGAGCTCGCGCGCACCATGGCCGCCGAGCCGCCTCGGCCGCGGCCGGTCCTGTTCGCGGTCGTCTCCGGTGAGGAGGCCGGACTGCTCGGCTCGCGGCATCTCCTGCAGTCCCTGGGCGAGGGGGGGCGCCCCTTCGCCTGCGTCAATCTCGACACCGTGGGGCGGCTCGCCGACGGCAAGCTCTTCGTCCTCAACGCCGATTCGGCGCGCGAGTGGCGTTTCATCTTCATGGGGGTCGGCTACACCACGGGCGCGCCGGTGGCGGTGGTCTCGGAGCCCCTCGATGCCTCCGACCAGGTCGCCTGCCTCGAACGCGGCATCCCGGCGGTGCAGCTCTTCACCGGCCCGACGCCCGACTACCACCGGCCCTCCGACACCGCCGACACCGTCGACGCGCCCGGCCTGGTGGTGGTGACCGAGGCCGCCCACGAAGCCGTCGCCTATCTCGCCGAGCGGGAGGAGGCCCTGACCGCCACCATCGCCGGCGCCGCTGGCGACGCCGGCAGCGGCGACGAGGCCGCGCCTCGCGAGCCGCGCCGCGCCAGCCTCGGCACCATGCCGGACTTCGCCTTCGAGGGGGAGGGCGTGCGGGTGCAGCAGGTGATGCCCGGCTCGGGCGCCGAGACCGCCGGCATCAGCGCCGGAGACGTCATCGTGGCTTTCGACGGTGAGCCGGTGGGCGACCTGCGGACCTACTCCGCCCTGCTCAAGGAGCGCGCGCCCGGCGACGAGGTGGAGATCACTGTGCTGCGCGAGGGCGGCGAGGTCAGGGTGCGCGCCGTGCTCGGAGCACGGTGACAGCAGGCGTTTGAACGTTGAAACGTTGAACGTTCAAACGTTCGAACGATTTTGTTAGGATGGCCCGGTCGGGACCCCGGGGGTCCCGAAAGGAGAGGATCATGATCGAGTTCACCGAGTCCGCACGCGAAAAGGTGCAGGAGTACATGAAGATGGCCGACAGCTCGAGCCTCGGCGTGCGGGTGGTGGCCCACCGCCAGGGCGGCCACCACTTCCGCTACGAGCTGTCGCTGGTGATGGAAGGCGAGACCTCGGATCGCGACGTCGTCGTGGACCAGGAGGCCTTCAAGGTGTTCGTCGACCCGATGAGCGCCGAGTGCCTCGAGGGCACCACGGTCGACTTCGTGAGTGACGTGCGCGGCTCGGGCTTCATGTTCAACAACCCGCAGGCCGAGGTGAAATGGGACGACCCGCTGGCGCAGAAGGTGCAGCATGTCATCGACGAGCGCATCGCGCCCTCGCTCGCCGGCCACGGCGGCTGGGTCGAGCTGCTCGGGGTCGAGGGTGACGCCGCCATCATCCAGTTCGGCGGCGGTTGCCAGGGCTGCGGCATGTCCCAGGTGACCCTCAAGGAGGGCATCGAGACGGCCATCCTGAGCGAGGTCCCGGAGATCAAGCGGGTGCTCGACGACACCGACCACGCCTCCGGCGACAACCCGTACTACGCGCGCTGATCGCTTCGCTGCGCGCGGGCGCCCGGCCGTGAGGCGCCGGGCCCCGGGCCGGCTCCGAGAACGGGCGTGGGTCGAGAGAGCTGCGCGAAGGGAAGGCCATGAGGCGATGCGTCGACTGGCTGCTGTCCGACCGGGTGGTGATGGCCTTCATCACGCTCAATGCCACGGCGCTGGTGCTGCACGAGATGGCGCTCCGCGGCTCGGCCGCGGCCCGGCTCTGGTTCTGGGTGGACTACGCCTGCGTGGTCTACTTCCTCGCCGAGGCGCTGCTCAAAGTCCGCCGCGACGGTTGGGCGGAGTACTGGCGTTCGAACTGGAACCGCTTCGACTTCACGGTCGTGGTCCTGAGCCTGCCGGCGCTGCTCGGCCCGGTGCTGGACCTGCAGCAGTTCGCCTTCGTGCTCGTCCTGCGGCTCGGGCGGCTGTTCCGCCTCTTCCGGGTGCTGCGCTTCATTCCCAACCTCGACCACCTGGTGCTCGGCGTGCGGCGGGCGCTGCGCGCTTCGGTTGGCGTCTTCCTGGCGCTGCTGTTGATCAACCTCATCCTCGCCGTCATGGCGACCCTGATGTTCCGAGACCTCGATCCCGAGCACTTCGGCAACCCGGTGGTCGCGGGTTACTCCATCTTCCAGGTCTTCACCGTCGAGGGCTGGAACGAGATCGCCAACGGGCTCGAGCAGCGCGCTCTCGACGGCGAGCACGGCAACGCCCGGCTATTGGTCACCGGCACCCGCCTCTTCTTCGTCATCGCGGTGCTGGTCGGCGGCATCCTCGGCCTTTCGCTCGCCAACGCGGTCTTCGTCGACGAGATGATGGCCGACAACACCGAGAGCCTGGAGCGCAAGGTCGACGATCTCGCCGCCGAGCTGCGC
>CAZMED010000302.1:2440-4140 GCA_964565045.1 uncultured Thermoanaerobaculia bacterium | reverse complement strand
ATCCAGCAGGCCACCGAGAAGGGTTTCCTCGACGCGCCCCTCGACGACACCGGGTTCAGCTTTCACGTCAAGGTCAAGGAGGGCGCCGGCGCCTTCGTGTGCGGCGAGGAGACCGCGCTCCTCAACTCGATCATGGGTCAGCGCGGCATGCCCCGCTTCCGGCCGCCCTTCCCCGCCCAGTCAGGTCTCTGGGGCAAGCCCACCGACATCAACAACGTCGAGACCTTCGCCAACGTGCCGTGGATCATCACCAACGGCGGCGCGGCCTTCGCCGCCTACGGCACCGAGAAGAGCAAGGGCACCAAGGTCTTCGCCCTCGCCGGCCAGGTCAAGCGGGGCGGCCTCGTCGAGGTGCCCATGGGCATCACCATCAACGAGGTCATCAACGACATCGGCGGCGGGCCTTCGGCCAAGGGCCGCTCCATCAAGGCCGTGCAGATGGGCGGACCGTCGGGCGGCTGCATCCCGGTGCAGCTGCACGACACCAAGATCGACTACGACGAGGTCAACAAGACCGGCGCCATCATGGGCTCCGGCGGCATGGTGGTGATGGACGACACCACCTGCATGGTGGACATCGCCCGCTTCTTCCTCAACTTCACCCAGAACGAGTCGTGCGGCAAGTGCACCTTCTGCCGGGTGGGCACCAAGCGCATGCTCGAAATCCTCAGCCGCATCGCGGTCGGCACGGCGAGGCTCGAGGACCTCGACACCCTCGAGGAGCTCGCCCACCGCATCAAGCGCACCAGCCTCTGCGGCCTCGGCCAGACCGCCCCGAACCCGGTGCTGACCACCCTCAAGTACTTCCGCGAGGAGTACGAGGCCCACATCACCGACAAGAAGTGCTGGGCGGGACGCTGTCCGGACCTGACCACCTTCATCATCACCGAGAACTGCAACGGCTGCACGCTGTGCGCCATCGCGTGCCCGGTGGACTGCATCAAGGGCGAGAAGAAGGAGCTGCACGTCATCGACACCGATGCGTGCATCCGCTGCGGCGTCTGCCGCGACAAGTGCAAGTTCGACGCGGTCCACGTGGTCTGAGGAGGAGCCATGAGCACCATCAACCTGACGATCGACGGCACGGCGGTCGAGGTCGAAGCGGGGACCACCATCCTCGAAGCGGCCAACTCCATCGGCATCGACATCCCGACCCTCTGCCACCACCCCGAGCTCAAGCCCTTCGGCTCCTGCTTCATCTGCGTCGTCCAGATCGAGGGCCGCCCCAACCTCATGCCCTCCTGCTCGACGCCGGTGATGGAGGGCATGAACGTCACCACCATCAACGACGACATCCGCGGCGCGCGCAAGATGTGCCTCGAGCTGCTTCTCTCCGACCACGTGGGCGACTGTGTGGGGCCCTGCGTGAACGAGTGCCCCTGCCACGTGGACATTCCCGGCTTCCTGAACTACCTCAAGAACGAGGACTTCGAGTCCGCCGAGGCGCTCATCAAGCAGAGCATGCCGATTCCCGGCTCGCTCGGCCGTGTGTGCCCGCGGCCCTGCGAAGGCGCATGCCGGCGCAACAACCTCGATGCGCCGGTCGCCATCTGCAACCTCAAGCGCTTCGCGGTCGACCCGACCCTCGGCAGCGAGGCGATGTACCGGCCCGAGCAGGAGCCCGAGAGCGGCAAGAGCGTGGGCATCATCGGCGCCGGACCCGCCGGCATCGCGGCCGCCTACTTCCTGCGCATCCACGG
>CAZMED010000302.1:0-2340 GCA_964565045.1 uncultured Thermoanaerobaculia bacterium | reverse complement strand
AAGCTGCGCTGCGAGGGCGAGGACCTCGAGGGCGTGCTGTCGGCGCTCGACTTCCTCTACGAGGCCTCGGCCGGCAAACGCACGACCGTGGGCCGCCGGGTGATGGTTGTCGGCGGCGGCAACACCGCGGTCGACGCGGCGCGCACCGCCGTGCGCCTCGGCGCCGAGAAGGTCTTCATCCTCTACCGGCGCTCGCGCGACGAGATGCCGGCCTTCGACTACGAGATCCACGAGGCCGAGGACGAGGGCGTCGAGATCCAGATCCTGGCGGCGCCGACCAAGGTGGAGAAGATCGAGGGTGGCCTCGCGGTTCACTGCATCAAGATGGAGCTCGGCGAGCCCGACGCCTCGGGACGCCGCCGCCCGGTGCCCATGGAGGGCAGCGAGTACACCATCGAGGTGGACAACGTGATCGCCGCCATCGGTCAGGGGGTCGACGCGAGCTGCCTCGGCGAGACCCGCCTCGAGATGTCGCGCTGGGGCACGCCGGTGATCAACGAACGCACCGGCCAGACCAACCTGCCCGACGTCTTCGCCGGCGGCGACGCGGTGCTCGGCCCGGACATCGCGGTGCGCGCCGCCGCCATGGGCCGCCTCGCTGCGGTCAGCATCGACCAGTACTTCAAGGGCGAGAAGGTCACCGGCGACCCGAGGATCTACAACTCGAGCATGGGCAGCTGGCGGGACCTGCCGCGCGACATCTTCGGCGACACCGAGCCGCACGACCGCGAGCAGATGCCGCTGATCGAGATGGAGGAGCGCCGCACCTCCTTCCGCGAGGTGGAGAGGGGATTCTCCCGAGAGGCCGGCCTCGAGGAAGCTGGCCGCTGCCTCGCCTGCGGCTGCCGCGCCGTCAACAGCTGCACCCTGCGGATCCTGACCGACGAGTACGGCGTCGACCCCATGCGTTTCTTCGGCGACCACCGCAGCTTCGAGATCGACGACTCGCACCCCGACGTTCTCTTCGAGCCCGGCAAGTGCATCCTCTGCGGCATCTGCGTCCGGATGTGCGACGAGGTGCTCAAGACGCCCGCCCTCGGCTTCGTCGGCCGCGGCTTCGGCACATCCATTGCGCCGCCGCTCAAGAAGTCACTGGCCGACGTCGACTTCCCCGGCATCGTCAAGATCGTCGAGTCCTGCCCAACCGGATCCTTCACGCTCAAGACCGCGCCCGTGGCCTCGCTGAAGATCATCCGCAACGCCGCCAGGCTGCCCGTCGTCTCCTGACGGCGGCGCCGACCGAAATCCCACGGCCGCCCACTCCGGGCGGCCGTTTTTCCGTGGTCCCACGTATCTCACTGTTCCACTCTCGCCCATTCTTTCCACCCGCACCGCGGCTCCGACTCCCAGCTCGCGAGCCGCGCAGCCCACCCCGCAAAACTCGGGCCCGGCCATCGCGAAACCGGGCGGCCCGAATTCGGTTGTCTTCGGGATCCCCGTCACGCTACCGTGGCCCGGTCTGCGACCACATCGACCGACGGAGGACAGCGTGAAGGCCATCGTCCAGGACAGGTACGGATCTGCGGAGGTCCTCGAGGTCCGGGAGATCCCGGTGCCGGTGATCGGAGACGACGAGGTGCTGGTCCGCGTGCGCGCGGCGGGCTTCGATCCTGGGGTCTGGCACATGATGACCGGTCGGCCGTACATGATTCGGATCATGGGCTTCGGACTGCGAGCGCCGAAATCGAGGGTCCGGGGATTCGACGTCGCGGGCACGGTAGAAGACGTGGGCTCCGGCGTGACGAGGTTCGACGTGGGCTCCGATGTCTTCGGCCTCTGCGACGGTTCATTCGCCGAGTACGCGCGCGTCAAGGAAAACCGGCTGGTCGCGAAACCCTCCGCTCTGAGCTTCGAGCAGGCTGCCGTCGTGCCGACCTCGGCACTGACGGCGCTCCAGGGCCTGCGCGACCACGGCGATCTCTCCGCGGGTCGCCACGTGCTGATCATCGGAGCGGCGGGAGGCGTCGGCGCGTTCGCGGTCCAGATCGCCAAGGCCTTCAAAGCCGAGGTGACGGGGGTCTGCAGCACCGGGAAGGTCGATCTGGTTTCAAGGCTCGGTGCCGACCACGTGGTCGACTACACACGCCAGGAGATCACCGCCACGGGTCGGCGGTACGACCTCATTCTCGACACCGCCGGGAACCGCCCTCTGTCGCAGCTGCGACAGGCACTCGCTGACGATGGGACGCTGGTGATCGTCGGGGGTGAGCGGGGCGGTCACTGGACCGGGGGCACCGGTCGCCAGCTGGGAGCGCTGCTCGCCTCGCCCTTCGTGCGACATCGGCTGCGGACCTTCATCGCCGAAGCCACGCTCGACGACCTGCTGTACCTGCGCGGGCT
>CAZMED010000301.1:0-4142 GCA_964565045.1 uncultured Thermoanaerobaculia bacterium | reverse complement strand
GCGAACGGACACGAGCCGGGCAGGTTCTGGCCGCCGTCGACGACGAGCAGGGTGCCGGTGATGTAGCTCGCGAGCGGTGAGGCGAGGAAGACCGCTGCGTGGCCGATGTCCTCGACGGTGCCGTAGCGGCCGAGCGGGATCGATCTGCGGAGCCGCTCGTGGAAGGCCTCGTCGCCCGGCGCCAGCCGCCGCATGCCCTCGGTGCCCTCGATGGGCCCCGGGGCGACGGAGTTGCAGCGGATCCCGAAGCGGCCCCACTCGAGCGCCAGGTTGCGCATCAAGTGGTCGACGCCGGCCTTGGCGGCGCCGACGTGGGCCTGCAGAGGATACGGAATGTAGGCCTGGCCGGCGGAGATGAAGAGGATCGTGCCGCGCGTCTCCTTGAGCTGCGCGAGCGCGGCGCGGCTGGCGTTGAAGGACCCCAGGAGGTCGATGTCCACCACCGACTTGAAGCCGCCGGCGCTCAGCTCCTCGGCCGGACAGGGGAAGTTCCCCGCGGCGCCGCACACCAGGTGGTTGACCGGGCCGAGCGCATCCCGGGTTGCGTCGAGGGCCTGCACGAGGGCGTCGAAGTCGCGCACGTCCGCAACCTCCGCCACCACCCGCGCGCCGAGCCCTTCGAGCTCCCGCGCCGCGCCCTCGAGCCGCTCGCGCGAGCGGCCGCAGATGCCGACGTCGGCGCCGAGGCCGGCGAACGAGCGCGCGATGCCGAGATTGATGCCGCTGCCGCCGCCGGTGACGAACACCACCTGTCCGGCGAAAAGGTCTCCGGGAAGCAGACTCTCGATGTCCATCGGTCCCTCCTCCACCTGGTCGTCGGGGCCGCCCGATCGACAACCACGACCGTCAGGCGCTCTTTTTCCTTTTCTTCTTCTGTTCCGGCGAGCCGGTGGCCGACAGGGCGGCCTCCAGTCCGTCGCTGACCGTGCGCAGCACCTTGAGCCTGGCGTAGCGCTTGCAGTTGCCCTCGACCAGGGTCCAGGGCGCGTCGAAGGTCGAGGTCCGCTCCACCATCTCCTGCACCGCGCGCTCGTAAAGATCCCACTTCTCGCGGTTCCGCCAGTCCTCGTCGGTGATCTTCCAGCGCTTGAACTCGATCTCCTGCCGCTCCTCGAAGCGGCGCAGCTGCTCCTCGGGTGTGACGTGGAGCCAGAACTTGAGGAGCACGATCCCGAACCGGGTCAGCTGCCGCTCGAACTGGTTGATCTCGGAGTAGGCGCGCCGCCACTCCAACGCAGTGGCGAAGCCCTCGACCCTCTCCACCAGCACCCGGCCGTACCACGAGCGGTCGTAGATGGTCACCCGCCCCGTCCGCCGCAGCTGTCGCCAGAAGCGCCACAGGTAGTGGTGGGCCGCCTCTTCGTCGTTCGGCGCAGCGATCGGGATCACGCGGTAGTCGCGCGCGTCGAGGGCGCGGGTGAGCCGCCGGATGGCGCCGCCCTTGCCGCTCGCGTCCCAGCCCTCGAACACGCACACCAGGGAGACGCCGCGCTGCCGCGCCTCACGGAACAGGCTGTTGACCCGGCCCTGCAGCCGCGGCAGCTCCTTGCGGTACGCGCCCTTGCCGACCGTGAGATCCATATCGAGGTCGGTGAGGACGGTGTGGTGCAGCGGCCCGTCGAGGATCGCCACGGCTGCGTCCGACGCACGTTCGGCCGCAAGGACACCGTTGGGATCGGTTCGCCGCCGCAGCTTGCTCCCGTTCGGCGTGCGTACCGCGAGGCGGACGCTGACGGCGTCGCGGATGGTCGTGGCGACCGTCAACGAGCGGTAGCGCGCATCCATGCCTTCGACGATCTGCCACGGCGCCTGCGGGATCGAGGTGGCGCGAATGGTGTGCTCGGCCACCTCCACGAAACGGTCGTACATCCGCCAGTGCTTCCAGTCCACCTCGGTGATCCGCCAGCGCTGCAGCGGGTCCTTCTCGAGCGCCTTGAGGCGGCGCTTCTGCTGGGCGCGTCCGAGGTGCATCCAGAACTTGAGGATCAGGGCGCCGTCGTCGGCCAACACGCGCTCGAAAGCGGCGCATTCATTGAGCTGCAGGTCGTACTCGGCGGGGGTGGTTCTGCCGTAGACGTGGTCGAGGAAGGGGCGCGAGTACCATGCGCTGAGGAAGAGACCGAGCCGGCCCTTGGCGGGAACGTCGCGCCAGTAGCGCCAGAAGCGCGGCCGCTCGCGCTCCTCGTCGGATGGCGGCTGGTAGGCCGACGACTCGATCCAGCGCGGGTCCATCCACTCGTTGAGGAGGTTGATGGTCTCACTCTTGCCGGCCCCGTTGACCCCCGAGAAGAGGACCAGGACCGGGAAGTCGGCGCTGCGCAGGCGCTGCTGGAGATCGACGAGCTCGACCCGCAGCGCGGGGATCACCGCGTCGAAGTCCTTCTTTGCCACCGCGCGCCCCAGCTCAGCGGTTTCGAACATCGCAATCTCCTGTTGACGGCTGGTGCCAGGATACCCCAGGTCCCTTCGGGCGACGTCCTGCAAGCACCGGGCGGCCTGCCACCCAACCCGCGGTACCATGGGGGCGAAATGTCCGGAGTCATTCGCGAGCTGAGGCTGTACGGCCACCGCGGGGCTTCCGCCCTGGAGCCCGAGAACACGCTCGCGGCCTTCGCGCGCGCACTCGCCGACGGTGCCGATGCGCTCGAGCTCGACGTCCACCGCACGGCCGACGGCCACTTCGTGGTTGCCCACGACCCCGACGGCCGGCGAACTGCCGGTACGCCCGAGCGCATCATCGAGCTCGGGCTTGCCCGCATCAAGACCTGGCGGCTCGGCCCCGACGGCGGCGCCACGGTGCCGACCCTCGCCGAGGTCCTCGAGGCTTTCCCCGACGTGCCGATGAGCATCGACCTCAAGCCGGACGATCCGCGCGTCGTGCCCGACCTGCTCGAAACCCTGGCGCGGCACGGTGCCGAAGCCCGCGTGACCCTCGCGAGCTTCAGCACCCGCGTGGTGCGGCGCATCCGGGCGCTCGGCCATCCCGGCCCGACGGCCCTCACCCGGCCCGAGGTGGCGGCGCTGCGGTTCCTCCCGGCGCCGTTCGCGCGGCGGCACATTGCCGGCCAGGCCGCACAGGTGCCGGTGCGCTCCGGTTTGGTGCGGCTCGACGTGCGGTCGGTTCTCGCCCGGTGTCGCGCCCTCGGGCTGCGCGCCGACTACTGGGTGGTCAACGACCCACAGCAGGCGCGCGCCCTGCTCGACGCCGGCGCCACCGGCGTCATGAGCGACGACCCCGCGGCGATCGCACCCGTTTTCCGGGAGCGGCAGAGGTTTCCCAGCGCCGCTCTTGACATCTCTCATCTCAACGGATAACCTCATGCGGTGAGTTCTCCCGTCTACTCGCGGACCACCCGCTACGCCTTCCACCTGCTCGGCGCACTGGCGCTCCGGCAGGATCAGAGGCTCAGCGGCGAGGAGCTGGCCCGCATCACCGGCATCCCGGCCAACTACCTGTCCAAGATCCTCAACCAGCTCCGAAAACACGGTTTCGTGGACTCTCGGAAGGGATGGGGCGGCGGCTTCAAGCTGCATTCAAAGGCCCTCGAGCGTCCCATCCTCGAGGTACTCGAGGTCCTGGAGGGTCCGGCATCAGACCTGGACAGCTGCGCCTTCGGGCTGCCGGAGTGCGACCCCAACCACCCGTGCCCCCTCCACGACCAGTGGCAGCAGATCCGAGCCGCCACCCACCGCATGTTGGCCCAGACCCGGGTCGCCGACCTCGGCTACGACACCGGTTGATTTTTTTTGGTAACTCAAAAGATTTATGGATGTCTTGAGTTTATGAAGTCGTCGTCGCACCTCCGAAGCTGCTGCCGAGCCTGGGACCGGAGGCCCTCTCCGTACCTCGACCTGCAGTCTCCCGGCAGCTCGGCCGGGCGGGAACGATCGCATCGGAGGAGCCCCCCGACGGTATTGGGAACGGACCCGGAGGAATTTCATCGCGACCGCCGACAGGATCGGGCGTCGCGAGCTCGGGAGGAGAAACGTCATGAGTTACCGGAGATTGTGGATCGCGTTCGCCCTGGTGATCGTGGGCTCGTTCGCAGTGCTCGGCTACTTCGGCCGCGAGATCTACCGCGCCGCACCGCCGGTGCCGGAACGGGTCGTGACCACCGACGGCCGCGTGCTGTGGACCGGCG
>CAZMED010000300.1:0-4145 GCA_964565045.1 uncultured Thermoanaerobaculia bacterium | reverse complement strand
ATTCGAAATTCGAACTTCGAAATCTCATGCCAGGACGTCCGAAAATCCGAAATCCGAAATCCCAAATCCGAAATTCTCCCCTGTGACTCTCCCATGACACGCGCGTTGATCCCGGTCAATGCGCCGGGAATTCTGCCGCGCCATGCTGTCGCCATGAAGATCCTCGCGCTGCGGCGTGCGATCCAGTGGGTGATGGCGACGGTGGTGATCCTCATCGGCATCCAGTTCAGCCTGTGGGTCATCCCGCACCTCGACGGCCGCTGGCCGCAGGTGTCGCGGCCGCCTGGCGTCGAGGGCTTTCTGCCGATCGGCTCCATGCTCGGCCTGCGCCACCTGCTGCATACCGGCGCCGTCGATGCGATCCACCCCGCTGGGCTCGCCATCTTTCTCGGCATCTGCCTGATGTCGCTGGTGGTGGCGAAGTCCTTCTGCTCGCACGCCTGTCCGGTGGGCCTGCTGTCGGAGCTCCTGGGGCGCTTCGGACTGCGCCTCACCGGCCGCACCCTGACCCCTCCGAAGTGGATCGACCTCCCGCTGCGCGGGATCAAGTTTCTGCTGCTCGGCTTCTTCGTGTGGGCGATCTGGTTCGCCATGGACCCCCGCGCCGTCGAGGCCTTTCTCTCGAGCCCCTATGCCAAGGTCGTCGACGCCAAGATGTGGCTCTTCTTCGCCGAGCCCTCGCGGCTGACCATCGGCGTGACCGGGGCGCTGATCGTCGCCTCGGTCTTCGTCCGCGACCTGTGGTGTCGCTACCTCTGCCCGTACGGCGCGCTGGTGGGGATCCTCGGCCGCTTCGCGCCGCTCAAGGTGACCCGCGACCCGGAGCAGTGCACCGACTGTAAGGGGTGCACCAAGGCCTGCCCGGCCCGTCTCCCGGTCCACACCATGCAGCGGGTCGCCTCGATCGAGTGCAGCTCGTGTCAGGACTGCGTCGTGGCCTGCCCGGTGAAGGGCTGCCTCGCGGTGCGGCCGCCGCGCCTTGTTGCGCGCACCCCGTGGCTGCGGCCGGTGACCGCGACCGCGATCGCGATCGGGCTCTACCTCGCGGTGGTGGTCGGCTTCCGGGCCGCCGGCCACTGGCACACCGCGGTCACCGAGCACGAGTTCCACCGCCGCCTGCAGGAGATCGACTCGCCGCTGTACACCCACGTCGGTGGCACGGCGATGACCGAGGAGCCCGCCGAGCGCTGAGCGGTGCGGCGCCGCGGGAGCGGGACGGTCTATCCTGGGTCGATGCGACGACACCGTTTGAGTGCGCTGCAGGTCGAGGTCACCAGCCGATGCACGCGACGGTGCGCGATCTGCGCGCGCACGGTGCTCGCCGAGCGCTGGCTCGAGGGCGATTTCTCCGACGAGCTCTGGCGCCGCCTCCTGCCCGACCTGGGGCTGGTGCGGCACCTGCACCTGCAGGGTTGGGGCGAGCCGCTGCTTCATCCGGGGCTCGAGTCGATGGCCGCGGACGCGCACGCCGCGGGCTGTCGGGTCGGCATCACCTCGAACAGCGACCTGGTACGCGACGCGGCCGGCTGGCTGGCCTCCGGCACGGTGGACGTGCTCGCCCTGTCGGTGGCCGGGGCCGACGCCGACAACCTCAGGCTTCGGGACGGAGTCCGGACGAAGGATGTGCTCGAAGCAGTGGCGGAGCTTGCCGGGCGCAGGACGTCGCCCGGACGGCCGCGGCTGCACGTGAGCTATCTGCTGACCCGCGACAACGCCGGCGGCCTCGAAGCGGTGGTGCGCGCGGCGGCATCGGCCGGGGCCGACGCGGTGCTCGTCAGCCACCTCGACTTCCTGCCCACCCCCGACCTGCGCCGGCGGGCCGCCTGGTCGGAGGGCGGCGTGGATGCCGCGATTCGCGAAGCCGTGGAGGCCGCCGCGGCCGCGGCCCGGTCGCGCCGCATCGAGCTGCGGCTGCCGGCCCTCGAGCCGCAGGAGATGCTGACCTGCGCTCTGGACCCGCGGCAGATCCTCAGCGTGCGCTGGGACGGGCGGGTTGGGCCGTGCGTGATGCTCAACCTGCCCATCGAAGGATGGGTGCCCCGCTGCACCCGAGACGGGGTTCTCGGCGTCGAGCCTCCGGTGTTCGGGAATCTGGGTGAGGCGAAGCTGCCCGAGATCCTCGACGGCGCAGGCTATCGCTCCTTCACCGAGCCCTTCCGGCGGCGTATGGCAGCGGACGCCAGGTACGGCGATCAGGCCTTGACGGCCTCCGGTTGGGGCTCGTCGCGGCTGGCCGAGATCGACCGCGCCTTCGAGTCGCTCGAGCGCGCGATGGCGGACAACCCGTTCCCCGCCGCCTGCGACGGCTGCCCCAAGGCCTCGGGGTGGTGAGGGGCCGGGTTCACAGTAGAATCGCCCCATGAGCGGCGACCCCGAACGGCTGGCGGCGATTCCTCTCTTCGAGCAGCTCAGTGACGAGCAGCGCCGACGGGTGGCGGCCGCGGGCTTCGAACGCAGCTACGAGCGCGGCGCGATCATCTTCAACGAGGGCGAGACGGCCGAGGCGCTGTTCGTGGTGCTGGCGGGCCAGGTCAAGCTGATGCGCTACTCGTCCAAGGGGCGCGAGCTGCTGCTGCACCTGGTTCACCCCGGCCAGACCTTCGCAGAGGCGGCGCTGTTCGCGGGCGTGACCTACCCGGCGACTGCGGAGGTGGTGGAGCCCGCCAGGGTCTGGTACCTGCCGCGCGCGGCGCTGATCGACCTCCTGCGGGGCTCCCCGGAGCTCGCCCTGGCGATGCTCGGCTCGGTCTCGATGTGGACCCGCCGCCTGGCCTCCAAGCTCGAGCTCCTGACCCAGCGCCGGGTCGAGGAGCGGTTGGCCCTCTACCTGCTCGCCCGCGCCGGCACCGACCACCCGGAGTCGGGCGCCACCATCGAGCTCGCGCAGCCCCGCAACCTGATCGCCGCACAGCTCGGCACCGGGCCCGAGGTCCTGTCGCGCACCTTCCGCCGCCTCGAGGACGACGGCATCATCGCCGCCGCGCCGCACCACGTCACGGTGCTCGACGCTGCCAAGCTGCGCGCCCTCGCCGAGTGGATCGAGTAGGGGAGGCCGTCAGAGCTCGAAGGGCGGCCAGTTGCGGAATGGCTTACGCCGGTCAGGCGACTCCGAAACCCACGAAGGTGGGTTGAGCCAGTCGAGGCTCTCGAGCCGGTCGAACGGCACCTCGGCCCGGTGTCGCCTGAGGGCCTCGATATCCCGATCGGTCGTCGGCAGGTCCCGCTCGAGGTCCAGCTCTCGCGACCGCGGTTCAGATCTCGTCATACAGACCTGCGAGCCCGTGCTTGGTGAAGTAGCTTTGGACTTGCGAACGATCGACACCGGGACGGCTGGCCAGGAAACGAATGTCCTCCATCTCGCGGAACTTTCGCCTGGGATCGTTCTTGATGGCAAATACCTTCATCGCGATCAGGTGCTCTGGCCGCGGTACCGGTACCTCGAGCCCCTTCGGCCCCTTCGTTCGCCGAACGTTGGCGAACACCTCCCCGGCCGTTTCACCGCTGACGTAGACGACATCGATCCTACCCATTGAGCCGTCCTCGTGGAGGTGGTTCGAGTACCCCGTCGATCGGTGAAGGGTCTCGTACCCCCGCGCTTCGAGGAATGCGATCAGCTCGTCCTGAGCGGCAGTCTCCGTGACCAGATCGAGATCGAGCGTCGTCCTCGGCATCCCGTACGCGGCCATGGAGACGCCGCCGATCACGGCGAACGGGTGACCTCGTTCTCCGAGAAAGCTCGAAACGGTATCGATAACTCGTGCGAAGTCCAATGCACAGCCTCGTCACCCAGCATAGCCGGGCGCGGACGGATCAGGGCGTTTCGGGCGTCGTCTCGGGCTCCGCGGCGTCCGGCTCTTCCGCCTCGACGGCCGGCTGCTCGACCTCACCCGACTCGAAGTCCATATCGGTGATGGTCTCTTCGGCGGCGGGGGCCGGCGTCTCGGTGGCCACCTCCTCGGGCGGCGGCGGAGTGGGGGTGCAGCCGAGGGCCAACACGGCGGCCACGGCGAGGATCGCGAGCGCGTTCTTCATGGTCGAAGCCTCCAGTTCCATTTTCAGTGCAGGCGGTCGTGCCGCCTCGGCTGCAGCATACCGAGCACCGAGTTGCAGCGAAAGTCCAGGTCCCACAGCAGCTCGCGCCGCCA
>CAZMED010000299.1:0-4180 GCA_964565045.1 uncultured Thermoanaerobaculia bacterium | reverse complement strand
TCGCTCGCCGAGCACCGCGACCGGATCGCCGACGACCCGCGGGTGCTCGCCTACTACGCGCGCTGAACGGCGACCTCTCTCAACGCGACGATGGCAGGCGCTGAAGCACCTGCCTACAACGGGCGGGGCGTCGATGCGATCCCGGGCCCGGATGGAGGCGGGGTATTCAACCCCCGCGGGGAGCGCGCCAGCTGTCGTCGTCTCGAACAGCGTCGCCGGCCGACCCGACTCCGTGATTCAGGAGTGCGGGCTCGGACACCCGGTGGCGGCCGCGAGCGCCCGGCACACCTCGGCCATGACCTCGTCGCCGACGTGGCCGATGAACTGAGTCAAGCGCGACCGGTCGACGGTCTGCACGTGGTCGAGATTGACCGCGGACTCGTGCTTCAACCCGTGCGCCGTCCCGACCAGGACCTCGCTCGGCACCCCGTGGATCGCCGACGTGATCGGCGCGACCATCACCGTGCGGAGGAGCGGAATCACACCCTGCCGGCTGATGACCAGGACCGGCCGCTTCTTGTCAGGCTTGGCGAAAGCGTACAGCCAGATGTCGCCGCGCTTCACTCCCCTGGCCACGAGCCCTCCTCGTCCCAGTCGTCGAGCTCCTCGCTGACCCGGAGAGCATCGCCGTACCCTTGCCGGTACTGTGCGTCCAGGCGGGCTTCGCGCCGGCTTTCGAGGTACGCGGCAACCAGCCCCCGGAGGACCTTCGAGCGCCCGCTCCGCCGGACCTCCTCGTCCCCGTCGAGCCCGGCCAGCAGCTCCTCATCCATCAGAATCTGTACAGGTTTCATGTTGATATTATATGTTGATGATCATATTGAGTCAAGAGGAGTCACAGTCCGCAGTTCGCGTAACAACCCTGCCCGGCAGTGACGAAAGTGCAGAGAGCCGGCCTTCCGGAAGTATAAATAAGGTGTAAAATATCACGGATGCGCACCATGTCCACCGATGCCGGAAGGCCGAACGCCCGACGGAGGCCTCCCACCTCAGCGGGCTCCGTGCCCGCCACGGATCCTCGCGGCGCGGACGACCGCATCGACCTCGCCCCGACGCAACACGTCCAACGGCATCTCGCCGTCGAGCGCGTCGTTGGTGGTCACGAGGAACGCGAGCCGCATCCAGGGATCGACATCGTCGTCGAACGAGGACAGCACTTCGGCAAGGCCCTCGACCACCCCGCCATCGACGAACTGGCAGGCCGGGTACTCGTACCCGCGGCGACCCAGGGACACGCCGAGGAGCGTGCCGGCAGCCCTCCGTTTACCGACGGCCTGGCGGCTCATCCGCAGCAGGGCCGCGACCTCTCGCGGTTGCAGCGTCCCTCCGGCGCGCTCGAGCAGGTCGAGCTTGGCCTGCAGCCCGCGCAGCCGGGCCGCCGCCAGCGGGCCGCCGCGCGCGATCAACTTCAGCCCCGTCCTCGACTCCATCGCGCTGAGCACCACACCGAGGTCGGTCTCCTCGGCGACTGCCTTCTCCACCGCGCCGGGCTCCATGTTCGACACCAGCGAGACCAGACCGCGGATGCCCCGCGCCAGGAACACGCGGTCCACGGACTTGACGGCACGGTCGCCGGCGAGCTCGCCGAGCAGCCGCGCCACCGAGGCGGGATCGACGGCCAGGGTCTGTTCCGAAGCAGGCATCTTCCACCGTCCTCTCGACGATTTACGTTCTTACCACACTCATATAATGTAAACTTCGGAAACCAACCTGTCAACCTCCCCCTGCATCGCAAGGGCCGGGAGTAACCAGCCGTGGGCCGCCCGAAGCCGCATCCCGATCCACCCTCCGAGCTGCACACGGTCGACCTTCCGATCACGAAACGCTCGCGTCAGTGGTTCAGAGCGCACCGCTGCAGACGCCACCCACTGTTCTTCGGGCGCACCGGCCTGTGGCGGTACGATGACCCCGAACGCTCCTTCGGCGTCCTGTATGTCGCCGCCGACTTCGAGGGCGCGTTCCTCGAGGGATGCCTTCATGATGCCGCGGTGGGGACGACGTCCCCGCTGCTGTCCGAGCGGTACCTCGAGAGACGGTGCGTATCGACGATCCGCTTCGCCGGCCCAGTGAAGCTCGTCGACCTCTCGGGGCCGGGGCTGGCGGCCATCGGTGCCGACGCCCGCCTCTGCGTCGGCGACTACCGCGTCGCACAGCGCTGGTCACGAGCCCTCTGGCTTCACCCTCAAAGACCCGACGGCATCCTCTACCTCGCGCGCCACAACCCGGCGATCGTCTGCGCGGCGGTGTTCGACCGCGCACCGGCTGCAGCCGCCCACAAGCTCGGCCCGTTGCTCGGTCCACGGCTCGTTCGCCAGACCGCCGCGCTCCTCGACGCCTACAACGTCGGCCTGTGCTGAGAGGCGCGACGAATCCATGCAACCGAGCGAAGCGATGAGGGTCATGGTATGCACGTCGCCGTGTACAAATTGGAAATGCGATTTCCAATCTGTACATCTCGTTCGAGGATTCCGACCAGCCCCGGTTCGCGGTTGACGACCCTCGCGGGTTCCTCTTCAGGTACGAGGTACATAATTGTCGACCGTGTGCCCGAGTGGCTGGTGTGGTTCACAGGCTGTCTCGAGCGCGCCGTCGAGCGCTCGCAGGGCCGGGTTGGTCTGGCAGTCGAAGAAGCTGTCGACCACCGCGCTGACTCTCGGATTCTTGGCAGGCATGATGACCTCCGCCCGAAGTGGAGCACTCGTGCGGCACCGGACGTCGGGCACTACGATTCCCGAGCCGGTGCCGACCCACCGCCTTGTCACCAACCGCTGGTCACTGGTGGGCGCAGACGGCATCTTCGACACCAAACCCCCAAATGGGCGCGGCGCCGGCATCGACTGTGCCTTCACGACCTCAGATATCGCCGGCTGCCACGAACCCTCAAAAACGCGATTGACGATCGCAGATTTCAGGGATATATTCAGAACATGGATCGCGATCTTCAGACCATCTTGCTGCGAGACAACCCCTGGATTCAGGACCGGAAGGTTCTCGAGCCGTGGCTCGCCTCCCACCTGCCGGCGACCTACATCCCGCGCTCCGTGCTCGCAACCGCAGGTGGTGGGTGGCGCCGGCCGGGCCGGGCGCATCTGGTGGTGGGCCCCCGCCAGGCGGGAAAGTCGACCGCCATCTGGGCACACCTCGACGAGCTGGGCCGCCCCGTCCTGTTCATCGACTGCGAGCAGAGTCTGGTCCAGCACTGGTGCCGGTCCGCCCCCCTGTTCCTTGCCGAGCTCGAAGCGTTGGAGCTGCCGGCGCCGCTCACCCTTTTTTTCGAGGAAGCCCAACACCTCGAAAACGCCGGGCTTCTTCTGAAGGGGATCATCGATCGCGGATACGACGCGCCGGTGTTGGTGACCGGCAGCTCGTCGTTCCACCTCGGGGCGAAGGTCCGCGAGTCACTGGCCGGCAGAGCGACCCGCGAGCGGCTGCTGCCGTTTTCGTTTTCCGAGGTGTGTCACGACCTGCAAGAAATGCACGGCCTCGCCCGCTCGCGGGCGGAGGAGGAGCGGCTCGCACGGCACCTCGTCTACGGCGGCTACCCGGGCGTGTGGCTCGACGATGCTCCCGAGGTCATCCTCGCCGGTCTCGTGGAGGCGATCATCCTCCGTGACGCGAGCGACCTCTTCCGCATCGGCCGGCCCGACGCCTTCCGGCGGATGCTGCGGCTGGCAGCCGGCCAGACAGGAAGCCTCGTCAACCTCTCCGAGTGGGCCTCGATCCTCGGCATCAGCCGCGACACGGTGGCCTCCTACCTCGAGATCCTCGAGGCGAGCCACGTCGTCGCCATGGTGCCGCCGTTTGCCGGCGGCCGCCGCTCGGAGCTCACCAAGACCCCCAAGATCTTCTTCATCGACAACGGAGTCCGGAATCACCTCGTGCGAAGCTTCGAGCCGAGCATCCGGCGGATAGACGCCGGGCCGACCATGGAGAACTGGGTGTTCGGCGAGCTCCGCAAGGCCCTCCCCCTCGAGTACGACGTCCATTACTGGCGCAGCACATCGAAAGCCGAGGTAGACTTCGTCATCGACACCGGTGCGCGCCTCATCGCCCTGGAGGTCAAAGCGGGCGCCGGCACGAGACCATCGATCCCCCGCTCGACCAGGAGCTTCGTCGACGCCTACCGCCCGCACAGACTGCTCATCGTCTCCGGTGAAGACTTCGAGCCCGAACGCATCGG
>CAZMED010000298.1:0-4187 GCA_964565045.1 uncultured Thermoanaerobaculia bacterium | reverse complement strand
CCTGCTCCTGGTAGACGATGATGCCGTAGGTCTCGCCGAGGATCTTCTCGAGCTCGGGGAAGATGTAGGTGATGGTCTTCCGTTGGTGCTTGCGCTCGGCATAGTCGTCGATGAACTGCATCGGGCCGGGGCGGTAGAGGGCGTTGAGGGCCGCGATGTCGAGGAAGCTCTGCGGCTGCACCTTGCGCAGCACGTCCTTCATCCCCGACGACTCGAACTGGAAGATGCCGTCGGTGTCGCCGGCGGAGAACAGGGCGTACACCGCCGGGTCGTCGAAGGGGATCTGCTGGAGGTCGAGGCCCGGGTCGTCGGAGGCCCGGATCGAGCGCACGGCATCGTCGATGACCGTCAGGGTCCGCAGGCCCAGGAAGTCCATCTTGAGCAGGCCGAGGGTCTCGACGTCGTCCTTGTCGAACTGGGTGCTGACCTCGCCGTGCGAGGTGCGGATCAGCGGCAGCAGGTTGACCAGCGGCTCCGGCGCGATGACGACCCCTGCCGCGTGCACCCCGCAGTGGCGCGCCAGGCCCTCGAGCCGGCCGGCGGTCTCGATCAGGAGGCGGATGTCGTCGTCGCCCTCGACCAGCTCGCGCAGCTGCGGCGACTCCTTGAGCGCGAGCTCGATGGTCATGTTGAGGTCGTCGGGGATCAGCTTGGCGATCCGGTCCACGTCGCCGAAGGGCATGCCCATCACGCGCCCGACGTCGCGCACCGCGGACTTGGCCTTGAGGATGTTGAAGGTCGCGATCTGCGACACCGACTCCTCGCCGTAGAGGCGGCGCACGTACTCGATCACCTCGTCCCGCCGCCGCTGGCAGAAATCGATGTCGATATCCGGCATGGAAATGCGATCGGGATTGAGGAAGCGCTCGAAGAGCAGGTCGAACTCCAGGGGGTCGATATCGGTGATCCCGAGCGCGTATGAAACCAGCGAGCCCGCAGCCGAGCCGCGGCCGGGACCGACCGGAATGCTCATTTCTTTCGCGTGACGAATGAAGTCCCAAACAACCAGAAAATACCCGGGAAATCCCATCTTGCGGATGATGTCGATCTCGGACTCGAGGCGCGCCTCGTACTCTTCAGGGGAGTGCCTTCTCGCTCCGAATTTCTGCAGGCGCCTCCGCAGGCCTTCGTGCGACTTCTCGGCGAGATAGACCTCCAGATTGGCCCCTTCCGGAAGGTTGTATTTCGGCAGATGAAGGGTGTCCGTATCGAACCGGACGTGGCAACGTGACGCGATCTCCGCCGTGCGTTCGCAGGCCCCGGGGTATGCGGCGAAAAGCAGGTGCATTTCCTCCGCCGTCTTGACGTAGAACTCCGCGTTGTAGGCGTAGCTCCTCTGCAGGTCGTCGAGATCGCGGTTGAGGCCGATCCCGATCAGCACCTTGTGGGCGAAGGTGTCCTCCCGGCGGTGGAAGTGGCAGTCGTTGGACGCCACCAACGGGATGCCGGTGGCCGCCGACACCTCCACCATCCCGGCGCGGACGAACTCCTCGTCCGCCAGCCCGTGGTCCTGGATCTCGAGGAAGAAGCCGTCGCGGCCGAAGATTTCGCGGTAGCCCTCGGCCGCCGCGCACGCCGCGTCCCGGCTGCGGTCCAGGAGCAGTCGGGAGACCTCTCCCGACAGGCAGGCCGAGAGGCCGATCAGGCCCTCGCTGTGCGCGGCGAGCAGCTCCTTGGAGATGCGGGGTTTGTGGTAGAAGCCCTCGAGGTAGCCCTCGCTGACGAGCCGCACCAGATTGGCGTAGCCGCGGTCGTTCTCGGCCAGCAGCACCAGGTGGTCGTAGGGCTTGCGCCGGCCCGGCACCGGCGCGCGCTCGCGGTGGTCGCCGGGCGCGACGTAGACCTCGCAGCCGATCACCGGGCGGATGCCCGCGGCGATCGCGGCGCGGTGGAACTGGAAGGCTCCGAAGAGGTTGCCGTGGTCGGTGACGGCCACCGCCGGCATGCCCATGGCCGCGATCTGCGCCGCCAGCTCGGGGATCCCGATCGTGGCGTCGAGCAGCGAGTAGTGGGTGTGGAGGTGGAGGTGGACGAAGGGCGGCGGATCGGCGCTTCGGATCATGCCGACATCATACCGTGATCCCGGCCCGGCGGCCGGAGCGTCTCCGCAACGGGCGCGGCGACGCCGCGGCCCGGGACCCGATCGCAGGCCGATTCTCCACCTTCGCGTTGTGAAAAATTCGCCCACTGCGGAGCTCAATTCCACCCGATTGAGAAATGAAAAATTCTCTCATCAGGTCACCATTCTTCTCCACCTGGCGTTCCGAAGATGCCCCTGGATCCACACAATGATCGCGTCATTCTGGTTGATGTCGAACTACAGACATTCTTGACAAAACGAAACGCGTTTGTCACTCTTGAAAACGAGATGACAAGAATTCTCGGAATTTTCCGACGCGAAACGCCGCGTAACGGCGATGGAAAAGAGCCCCGTATCCGCGTCTACCGCTCACACGTTGCCCGGGCAATGTCCGAGGAACGCTGGGAAGTTGCCGAGATCTTTCTCGACCGAATTCTCTCCGTCGACCCGCGTCACACCGAGGCGTGGTTGATGAAGGGTCATCTGCGACAACACTGCCGTTCCGATGAGCAATCCGCCGTCGATTGTTACCGAAAAGTCCTCAGCCTTTGCGGGCACGAATCGACACATCCCCACGCCGAAAGGGCCCGCTCATCTCTCGGCCGGCTGCTCGCCACCTACAGCTGATCCCTTCCAACTTCTTCGACCCAAAGCCTCAACGATTCCGGAGCGTGCCCTCCCCGCCGCTCACTCTCCGCTCCCCACTCCAGCCCACACGTCGGCATTCCTCATTCCTCATTCCTCATTCCTCATTCCAGCCGTGCTATTCTCCGCGGGTGAAGGCGACGGTGAAGTCCCTCAACCAGGCGCGTCAGATCCGTCAGGTCTTCGGACCGGTGGTCGACCGCCTCGAGCAGGTCGAGGACTTCCTGGACCGCGAGTTCGCGCGCGCGCAACCCATGGTGAGCGACGTCGCCACCTACGTGCTGGGCAGCGGCGGCAAGCGGCTGCGGCCCGCACTGGTGCTCCTGGTCAGCCGCATGCTGGGCTACAGCGGCGAACGCGATGTCCGCTACGCGGCGGTGGTGGAGATGATCCACACCGCGACCCTGATCCACGACGACATCATCGACGGATCGGGGCTGCGCCGCGGCCACCCGACGGCCAACACCCGCTGGGGCAACCAGACCTCGGTGCTGGTCGGCGACTGGCTCTACACGCGGACCATGGACCTGTGCCTCGAGCTCGGAGACGTGGACGTGATGCGGCTGCTGACCACCGCCACCCTGCGCATGACCGAGGGCGAGATCCTCGCCGCGCAGGTCCGCGGGCGCATCGACGTCGACGAAGCCACCTACATGGACATCAGCCAGCGCAAGACCGCGGAGCTCTTCGCCGCAGCCTGCGCCCTGCCGGCGCTCTTCCAGCCGGCCACCCTGCACCTCACCGAGCGGCTCCTGGCCTTCGGTCGCGACGTCGGCGTGTCCTTCCAGCTCGTGGACGACATGCTCGACTTCACGGCGGAGCAGTCCACCCTGGGCAAGCCGGTCATGGCCGACCTCCGCGAGGGCCGCCTCACCCTGCCCCTCATCCTCCTGCTGCAGCGGCTCGACCGGCCGACCCGCCAGAAGCTGCACGCGGTGGTGAAGAGCGGGGAGTTCGAGGCCATCTCGGAGGCCCGGATCCTGGAGATGGTGCGCACCTCCGGGGTGCTCGCCGAGGTGCAGCGGCGGGCGCGCGAGTACGCCGCCAGAGCGGCGCAGCACGCCGAGGCCCTGCCGCCCGGAGCCGAACGCGACGCCCTGATCCTCGCCAGCGAGATGCTGATCGACCGGGCCGTGTAGGTTCGCGTCTCATTTCGGATTTCGGATTTGACCCCTGACCCCCCCCGCAATTTTGAGTTTTGAGTCTCCACCCGCCCCCCCGCCGAGCCTGCGGCGTTGCGGGCCCACACGGCAGTCAGGGGCAGTGGCAGGGGCCGTCTCAGTGGCCGGGGTCAGCTGCAGCGGCAGTTGACAGCGACAGTCTCCAGGCGGGCGTGAGAGAACAACCCCGATCATCCCCTCGGGTTGAGCAGCCGCCAGGTCATGGCGCGGTCGAGCCGCTTACCCGCTGCCCCGGTCGCTGTCGCGGTCGCTGCCCTCTGACCCTGCCGCTGCCACTGCCA
>CAZMED010000297.1:0-4209 GCA_964565045.1 uncultured Thermoanaerobaculia bacterium | reverse complement strand
TCAGACACGATCGCGCACCTCCGCGCTGGCGCGGGGCGCCCCCGAGCCCGCCCCATACCACGCATCATAGTGGAAACCGCGTGGCCGCCTGTTGGGTGCCACCCTGGAATTGGAAATGCGTGATAGGTACCTTTAAGGATCAGGCAGCGACAATCGGCTGCTACCATCGATACGTGAAGTACCTCGTGATCTTGCCGCTGGCGTTCGTCATGATCGTACTGCTGCTCCGCAGGTACGCCCTGACGCGGCGTCGCTCGTCGTTGACGCTCGCGCTGTTTTGGTTGCTCCTCGGCGCAGTTGTCCTGACCGGGCACCAATGGCTCCTCCTTTTCGCAGCGGTCGCACTCGGGGCGGGTTTCTACCAAAGGAGGGCTCTGGCTCGCGAAGCGACGGCCCTTTTGAGGGAGAGGGAAGCCGAGATGAAGCGACGGCCCGCCGAACGAGCGGCAGGACTCGAAGCAAAGCCCCCCTCGGCCGAGGATCACGCCAAGCGGCCAGCGCTGCGGGTGCCCAAGGCCAGACCGATCGGCGAATTCACACCTGTGAAGGCGGAAGTAACCGAGGAGTTGGTCTATCCGACTGCCGAAGGTCTCGATCTCGTGTTGGCACCTGGCCCGGTCGAGATGAGTTTTCGAATAAGGCCGATGCTCGATCGCAAGGATTCGCGCGAGTTCTCGGTGATGCGGTTCCATTGGCAAATCGCCGACTCAGGGGGAACACTCTGGCAAACCGATCTGCTGTGCCTCGGGGAAATGCTCAACAATCCGTGGCACCGCCCGACATCGATGGCGAGACAGTTCGAGTTCGTGCCATGGAGCGCAGCGCCGCAGGAGTGGCTCGATGCCATGGACAGGCATTGCATCCTGGCTGAAGAGGTCGAGCTCATCGACACCCGCGAAGTGGTCCACCCGATGATCGGCGGGTCACAGCGCGAGATCTTCACCAAGTACCAGGGCAGCATCGCCGACGCTGCCTGGATCCCGCAGACCAATCGAATCGTCGTTCGCATCAGGGGTCTTTTTCATTCGTTCCGCGTAGAGGGTGAACCGTATCCCGAACGCGAGGAGCTCGAACCGTTTGGATTCGAAATGCTTTGCGAGGAGTTCATGCCGAGCGACACACCCGAATATTACTTCGTTGGGTGGGAGGAATGGCTGGCAGCCTGGGAAGACGAAAAGGAAAAGAAACCGTTTGTCTTCACCCGGCGGAACGAGTCGACCAAACCACAGCCCCTGGTCACCACCCGCCCGCGGTGAATAGGTACCATCGGTGCTAGGTGCCGAGATCCTAAGATGATAAAAATGCCGGGCACTGCTTTGCAGACTCATCGCATCGACCAGCCTACTCGAAGATCAGCGCTCGTGGTGGGCGCGATGACAGCCAGTTTCAGGACCGGGCCTCACGCCACAGAAGCCAGCTGACCCTCGCGCCCCAGGCAACGTGGCAGACGAGCCAGATTGTGACCAACCACTTCCAATCGACACCGGGTAAAGGTGCCCGGCACCGAGTTCCCAGGGCGGCCGCAAGCCGCTCGCCGGGTCCGTCGGAAGCGCCGTTCTCGCCGAGCAGTCACGAGGCTGCGGAGCGTTGAAGCATAACCAACGCACAATGCGCCTCAACCGATCGCGACCAGCACCTTGCCCCTGGCATGCCCCGTCTCGACGTGTCGGATCGCCTCTGCGGTCCGTTCGAGAGGGTAGGAACGGTCGATGACGGGCGTCACCCTTCCGTCCTCCATCAGCTTTGCCAGAACGTCGAGGTCCTCTGCGTTGAGCGAGGCGATGAACGACACGAATCGCTGACTCACGAACGGCGACACGGCTCTCACTTTGAGGAAGTCGAGCACCATCTTCACGGCGCCGCCCGAGCCGCCGACTCCGACGTGGACTCCCCTTGTGGTCATCGCCCGCCGGTAGTCCGACAGCGAGCGTCCCCCGATGCAATCGAGGATGACGTCGTACCGCCAATCCCCCTTTGCGAAGTCCTCGCGTGTGTAGTCAACGACCCGCTTGGCGCCGAGCGAGGCAACCATCTCCACGTTTCTCGAGCTGCAGACGCCCGTCACCGCCGCGCCGAAGGCTTTCGCGATCTGCACCGCGAAGGTGCCGACACCGCCGGCCGCACCGATGACGAGCACCTTCTGCTCCAACCGGAGTCCCGCCTTGTCGCGAAGGGCTTGCAGCGCCGTCAGCCCGGCAACCGGTGCGGCCGCAGCCTGCTCGAAGGAGATGCGCCCGGGCTTGCTCACCAGACGATCCGCGCGAGCCGCGACGAACTCGGCGAGAGCACCGGGCGCCGCGCCGAACACCTCCTGTCCCTCCTGAAACCCGGTGACCTGCGAGCCGACCGCCTCGACCACACCTGAGAGGTCCCTGCCGAGCCGACCGTCCCGCGGACGGAAGAGGCCGGTCATCAGTCGGACCGGGGCCGGGGAGCCCCGCATGAAGTGCCAGTCGAGCGGGTTCACCGACGCCGCGTGTACCCGGACCACGACCTCGTCAGGCTCGGGCGCCGGTTTCGCAACCTCCACGAGCTCCAGCACGTCCGGAGAACCGTACCTTTTGTATGTGATCGCCCGCATGATCCGCAACCAAGACTACGCCATCTCCCCCACCGGTGCCAGGTCAGACGATTCTACGGAAAGACACTCAAGACAGCCCGGAAGGCTTATCTCAAGCACATCAACGCAGCCCTCGCAGCCGACCACCGTGACGAGATCTCTGAGAGAGTTCCGTAGTGGACTCGAGGCTGGATCGTCGAACCAGAAGACGGCCGAGCCTTCATCGATGAACTCGGCCGCAGCTCAGGTCTGCCCAGAAGAGCTGTCGATCCGGAAGAGTTCCTCGAACTGGCCTGTCGCGCCCTCGAAATCCCCATTCAGAGACTCGCGAGCCCGAAAAAGGACCGCGAGCTCACCCGGCTCTGGCTTCTCGTCGCCTCCGTCGGGATCGAACGTTGGCAACAACGAGCGGGTCTCCTCGGGCCTCTCATCGGCAAACACCCGGACATGGTCAGACGCTGGGTGCGCGTCGCGGAAGGCCGAAGATACGATGATCCGATGTTCTCTGAGGCTCTCGATCAGCTCGATCGCGCGCCTTTTTCGGCCTCACATCACACAATGTGTCAGGGGAATAGCCTGAGGGAAGATCGTCAGGATCGCCCGACCTTGCACGGATGCTCGCCGCGGATCGCCGCCGCAGCAAGCAGCAGATAGAGCCAGTTCAACGGTTCTCGGTAGCTCGGCATGGAGGCAACCACGTAATAGACCACCGGGTAGGTCAGCAACGGAATCAGCAGCGCCGCACGCTGCGGGGCTGAAAGTGTGGGATACGATCGCCAGACGCCCACCAGCGCCAGCGCCGTCAAAGCGGAAAACAGCCACATTGTCAACGGATCGTGCCGCGGGCCGAGCCACCAGTCGGCCACCCGGGCGAGGACGAGCTTGGCGGATGTGACGGAGTGGTCGCTGATCCACACGAGGGCTTCGCGTCCTGCGCGCCGCATGTAGACGACCTCACCGAGCTCTCGGACCAGTTTCGCTTCGTCCTCTCGCAGACGCGGATGGCGAAGCTCCCCCTGGTGTGCCATCCCGTCCATCGCAGCAGTCGCACCGTCGTGGAAGGCCATGCGCAGCTCGAGACCGAGGTTACTGCGGACGAAGAACACCGCGTCGAAGGTCCGGTAGTTGCGCCACGCCCACGGCAGGCAGGCAACGGCGATGCCGAGCACGACCAGAGCGGTGGACGCCCGTCGTCCCCGCATCCCACTCCACGAAAGGTCGAAGGCGATCCAGCCCGCCACCACCGCCAGAAGGACCGGCTGCACGTGAAAAGCAACGCCGCAGGCAAGACCGAGAAGCAGCGCACCGGTGGTGCTGCTGCCTCCCCCACTCCATCGCTGGGCGAACGCGATCATGAGCAGTGCGAGCGCCAGCGCTGAGAGCGCGATCACGTGGCTCGGCCAGGTCGGCAGCAGGGCACCGGCGAAACCGGCCAGCACTCCGGCCCTGGCGCCCAGCCCGAGCCGCGCGGCCAGCCAGGGCAACAGGCCCCACAGGGCGGCCAAGAAGATGATCCTCGAAACGAAGTCCACGTAGCCGGCGATCGACGTCAATCCGAACAGCCTGTAGACCGCCGCAGACACGGCAGGGGGGATCGGAGCCACGTGCGCGGTCGGGCCGGTCGGGAGGATGTACGGATCTGCGAACCG
>CAZMED010000296.1:0-4221 GCA_964565045.1 uncultured Thermoanaerobaculia bacterium | reverse complement strand
AGGATCGCGAAGTCCAGGGGCTGGGTCAGGGTGGCGAGAAAGGTCACCCCCATGATGGCGCCCTCGGTGCGCGAGGTCTTGAAGACCCGCCGGATCTCGTGGCGCTCCAGCATGCCCCAGGCGATCGACAGCAGCACCGCCGCGATCGCCGCCCGCGGGATGAAACGTGCGTACGGCGCGAGGAGCAGCATGCCGGCGAGAACGGTGGCGCCGGTGACGACGCCGGTGAGGGCGGTCCGTCCGCCGACCTGCTGCGCGACCGCCGAGCGGGTGAACGAGCCGGAGCACGGGTAGCCGGAGAAGAGGCCGGCCGCGAGGTTGGCGAGCCCTTGGCCGAAGAACTCCTGGTTGCTGTCGATGCGGTCGCCGGCGCGCCGGGCGAGCGCCTGGCCCGAGGCGACCGCCTCGACGAGCCCGAGGGCCGCCACTGCGAGCGCGCCCATGCCCAGGCGGCCGATCATCTCGATGTCGGGCAGGTTGCGCAGGGATGTCCAGGTCAGGGGCGGCAGGCTCCGCGGAATGGCGCCGACCACCCTGACGCCCTGGCCCTCGAGGCCGAAGACCGCCACCGCGGCCCCTGCCAGCGAGATCGCCACCAGGGCCGCGGGGACTCTCGGCCCGAGCCGGCGCAGTGCCACGAGCATCACCAGGGTGCCGAGGCCGAGCCCGAGGCTGAGGGGGTGCACCTGGTGGATCTCGGACGCCACCACCAGCAGCTGGCGGTAGAGCTCCGGCGCCGCTGGCTCGTCGACCCGCAGCAGGTGTTTGAGCTGGCCCACCGCGATGTGGATTGCAGCTCCGGCGGTGAAGCCGACGAGGACGGACCTCGAGGCCAGCGTCACCAGGGCGCCGAAGCGCAGCACCGCGAGCAGGATGTTGAGCACGCCCACCATCACCGCCAGTGTGCTCGCGGCGACCAGGAAGCCCGGCGTGCCGATAGCGGCCACGCCGAGGAGCACCGGCAGCACCAGCATCGACACCGCGTTGACCGGCCCGGTGGCCAGGTGGCGCGACGAGCCCCACAGCGAGCCGACGATGGCGGCGACCACCGCGGCGTAGAGACCGTACTGCGGCGGCAGCTCGGCGATGGACGCGTAGGCGATCGACTGCGGGATCGCCACCGCGGCCACCGTCACCCCGGCCACCAGGTCCGGCGACAGGTCCTGGCGCCGGTAGCCCGTGAAGATGTCGATCGGCCGGCGCAGGTAGTCGAGGATCCCCTGTGCCGGCTCCGGCATCGGGTCGATCGCGACTTGGGACGCGGTAGTCTGTGATGTCATCTCAATTAACTGAAGTAGAATATAGTGAAATCCAGAGGCCTGTCAACAGATCCGGTGCCGTTCTCCGGGCGGGACCTGCGCTCGCGACGGCGACGGAGTCGTGATAGCATCGGCGGCAGCCATCTCGAAAGACAGAGCCCTGAGTCATGGAATTATCCGCAGGGCAGTCGCTCGGCCGCTACGAGATCACGGGCCACCTGGGCGCGGGTGGAATGGGTGTCGTCTATCGTGCGCGCGACGCGCAGCTCGGCCGCGAGGTGGCCGTCAAGGTCCTCAACGACCGCGCCGCCGGCGACCCCTCCCGGATCGAGCGCTTCGTTCGCGAGGCGCGGACTGTGGCCCGCCTGTCGCACCCGAATATTCTCGACATCCACGATTTCGGCAACCACGAGGGGATCGTCTACACGGTCACCGAGCTGCTGCGGGGACACACCCTGGAGCACCGCATCGCCCGCAGCCCGATGCCACTGCAGTCCGCTTTCAAGGTGTGCAGAGCGATCGCCGAGGGGCTGGCGGCCGCGCACGGCGAGGGCATCGTCCACCGCGACATCAAACCGTCGAACATCTTCATCACCGACGACGGGCAGGTGAAGATCCTCGACTTCGGCATCGCAAGCCTCCGCGAAGAATCGGTGGAGGACTCGCGGCCGGGGAGCGGGACGCCGACCCAGACGCGACCCGGGAGCAGCCGCATGGCGGGGACTGTCGGCTACATGTCGCCGGAGCAGGTCGAGGGGGGCGCGGTGGACGGCCGCAGCGACATCTTCGGGCTCGGCTGCGTGATGTACGAGGTGCTCACCGGCCGGCGCGCATTCCGCGGCGACACCGCGATGGACACGATGCTCGCGATCCTCTCCAAGGACCCGGAACCGATCCGTGCTCTCCGCCCCGAGGTTCCCCTCGCGGTGGAGATGGTCGTGCGTCGCTGCCTGGAGAAGCAACCCGGCGAGCGCTTCGAGTCGGCCCGCGACGTCGCGTTCGCCCTCCAGGCTCTCGCCGACAGCCGCGACACCGGCTCGGATCCCGGCAGCGGGTTGGAGCGCCCGGACGTCCGGAAGCGGACAGGACGCCGCGCGATCGCCGCCGTCGCGGCAGCAACGGTCGTCGTCGCCGCCCTGTTCGGGCTGCAGCACATCGTGCAGCAGGCGCCCGCCACGCTTCCGCAATCGCCGCACATTGCGGTCGTCGACATTTCGGCGCCGACCGGAGATTCTGCTCTGCAAGAACTCGCAGCGGGTTTGACGGAAACCGTGTCCTCGAGCCTCCGCCTGCTCGAACGGCAGACCCACGGCGTCGTCTGGGTGCTGCCGCGGCGCCACCGCGAGGCCGGCTCGCCGTGGACCGCCGAGTCGACGGCGACGATGCACGGCGTCAACCTGGTGCTCGCCGGCAACTTGCGCGCGCGCGGCGGCCGGCTCGTCCTCGAGCTCGAGCTCCGCGACCCGTACGGCGCCCCGCCCCTTCGGAGGGCGAACGTCACGGACGAGCCGGACAATCTGATCTCCTTCCAGGAGGCGCCGCTGCTGACGGTGGCATCGATGCTCGACCTCGAACCGCAGACGGATCGACTCGCCGAGTTGGGCAGATCATCCACCAACGTCGTCTCCGCCTACACCTCGTACCTCGCGGGGGTCGGGCGGCTCGCGCGCGCCACCGACCGCGCTCGACTCCTGGAGGCGAGCGCTCTTTTCGAGGAGGCGTGCACTCTCGACCCGACGTTCGGCCCGGCCCTCGAAGGGGCGTTGCGGGCCTGCGCTGCGCTGATCGGAGGCTCGACTGCGAGAGCGATCGATGCCGGCTGCGAGGAGCGGATTCGGAGGGCCGACCGGCAGGCCTCGGCCGACGTGCTGGCGGCCGCGGCCGCGGTGTATCGGGCGGCCGGGGATGCACCCCGGGCCGCGCAGTACCAGCGGCGCGCGGTCGAGCAGCGACCCGAGGACGCCGAGCTGCTGCTCCGCCTCGGCCGGGACCTCCAGGCCATCGAGAGGTTCGAGGCCGCCGAGAGCACCTTCCACGGCGCCATCGACCGCCGCCCCGATTTCTGGGAGGGTCACTACTACCTCGGCTATCTGGAGTACGTCCGCGGCAACTACCAGGCGACCGCCAACGCCTGGCGCGCCGCCGCCCGCTGCGCGCCGCAGAGAGCCAGCCTGTACTCGAACCTCGGCGCGGTGTTCCACGTGCTCGACCGGCGGGACGAGGCCCGCCGCATGCTGGAGCGGGCGGTTCAGCTCTCCGGCGGCAGCGACTACGTGGCGCTCGCGAACCTGGGAAGCATGTACTTCGAGGACGCACGTTTCGCCGAGGCGGCGTCCACGTTCCGGAGGGCCCTGGCCCTCGACGACAGCGACTACGAGTTGTGGGGCGGCCTCGCCTGGTCGTACGCTTCAGGAGTTGATGCCGCCAAGGCGGAGGAGCCGTTCCGGAAAGCGGCCGGCCTCGCCGAGATTGAGCTCGCGCGGACACCACTGGACCCGACGCTCGTGGCGCAGCTGGCGGGTTATTACGGCATGCTGGGTAAACGGGAGCGGGGTCTCGAGCTCATCGAGACCGCCGTCCGACTGCAGCCGCAGGACCCGATCGCCATCGCCACCATCGGCGAGACGCTCGAGGACCTGGGCGACCGGGAGCGGGCCCTCGAATGGATCGACCTCGCCCTGCGCAAGGGCGTGCCGAGGTCCCGGTTCGAGAGCCGCCCGTCGCTGCGGGGCCTGATCGCGGATGAGCGCTACCAGCGTTTGGTGACGGACCCGGGCCCCCTGGGGGAGATCGGGTCGTCGTGAGACCTCTGGACGTTCGCTGACTGAAGGGAGCATCAACATGAAACGGAACAGGACCTCCGTCGTGCGGCTCGCGGGAACGCTCGCCGTGCTGGGGGCCGCGCTCGTCGGGCTGACCTCCTGCGACGGCGAGGCGGACCACTGGGTGGTGATCCACGACA
>CAZMED010000295.1:0-4276 GCA_964565045.1 uncultured Thermoanaerobaculia bacterium | reverse complement strand
CTACAGCAGGCTCCGAATCTCCTCCTCCAGGTGCTCCTCGTCGCCGGCTTCGAAGCCGAGGTGGTAGTACATCACCTTGCCGTCGCGGTCGATCAGGAACGACGAGGGGTAGGCGATGACCCGGTACAGTCGGTCGGCCACCTCGAGGTCACCGCTCCCGTTTTCCAGCAGTGTGTAGGTGAGGCCGTTGTCCTCGATGAACTTGAGGGCGCGCTCGGTGTCGCGCTTGCCGTCGACGGCGATGATCTCGAATCCCTGGTCCTTGTACTTCTCATACAACGGCTGCAGGCGTGGCAACTCCACGCGGCAGCCGCCTCAAGTGGGGAACCAGAAGGCGAGCAGGGTGACCTCGCCTGCGGTGTCGGACAGCCGGTGGGGCGTTCCCTCGTAGTCGGGGAGCTCGAAGTCGACGGCCGGCCTGGCGAGGCGGTTGCGGGTCGCCCACAGGAACTCCTCGAAGCCCTCCTCGCTGCCGGTCGTGGCGGCGAAGGCCTCGCGCAGGAAGGGTTCCGCAGCCTCCCGGCCCTGGCCGAAGATCGTCTCTGCGCCGAGCAGGTCGATCGCGGTCTCGTGGTCGCCCGCGGCGAGCGCGGCGCGCCCCCAGTACTGGAACAGGGGGTTGTTGGGGACGCCGAGAAAGTTTTCGCTGCCCACAGCTGCCGCCTCTTTGAAGCGGGCGAAGGCCTCGTCCTCGGCACCGAGGTTGAAGAGCGCCCAGCCGTTGATCGCGAGCCGCGAGGCGCGGCGGTAGCGGACGCGGGTCTCGACCTGCTCGTCGCTGTACCCGGCGTCCGGGTAGTCGGCGCGGAGCTGCTCGGGCGTCGCGAGCTCGAGAGCGGCCCGGCTGGACTCCTCGGCCAGGTCCCAGCGCTCGAGCTCGACCGCGGTCTCGGCGACTTCGGAGTGCTCGTTGAAGGACAGCGGTCGCACCGCGGCCAGCGCGCCGGCGACCTCGGCGAGATCGAGCGGCACATCGGTCGAGCCTGCGAGGCTCAGGCCCGCCATGCCGGCCTCGAAGCGCTGCTCCGGGTCCTCGATTTGGGGCAGTGCCGCGGCGATCGCGGCCCACGCGCGCCCGGGATCATCGAGCGCCTCCCCGCGGTAGTAGGCGATCCGCCACGCCATCGACCCGCTGTGCTCGGTATCGGGGAAACGGCTGAGAAAGTCCTCGGCGAGAGAGGCCTTCGCCTCGCTGGTGTCGGCCGCATCCCACGCCGTCCTCAGGGATTGGTACGCTTCCTCCGCGGCCTGCGCTCCGGTCGGCTCCTGCCTCGAGCATCCCACCGCCGCGCCGATCAGGACGGTGAGCGCGAGAATCGACGCTCGTCGTAGCATGGGCCCTCCTCGTGCGCGCCATTTCTTGCACGATTGCGCGCCCGTGCAGTATACGCGTCCGGAGGACGGGCGGAGCCCTCCGCCCGGCGCCGATCCGGCGAGAGGCAGGGGCGCGAAGAGCGCCGGGGCGGGCTACACTCTCCTCCGTGCGCATCGGCGACACCTGGTACCGGACGATCTGGCGGTCGGCGGACGGCGGCGCGGTGGAGGTCATCGACCAGACGCTGCTGCCGCACCGGTTCGAGATCGTGCGTCTCGAGTCCGCCGAGGCGGCAGCGGCGGCCATCGGTTCGATGCAGGTGCGCGGCGCCCCGTTGATCGGCGCCACCGCCGCGTACGGCATGTGCCTGGCCCTCGAGTCCGACCCCTCGGACGAGAACCTCGAGGCCGCGAGCGCGTTGCTCGCCGCGACCCGGCCGACTGCGGTCAATCTGCGATGGGCCCTGCGCTCGCTCGCCGCCGCGGTGGCAGGGCTTCCGGAGGACGAGCGGGCGGCCGCGGCATGGTTGTGCGCGGCGCAGCTCTGCGACGACGACGTCGCCATCTGCCGCGGTATCGGCGGGCACGGCCTGCGGCTGCTGCGGGAGATCGCCGGGCGCAAGGGCGGGGAGCCCGTGCATGTCCTGACCCACTGCAACGCCGGCTGGTTGGCGACCGTGGACTGGGGCACCGCCCTGGCACCGGTCTACATGGCCCACGACGAGGGCGTGCCGATCCACGTGTGGGTGGACGAGACCCGGCCGCGCAACCAGGGTGCGGCGCTGACCGCCTTCGAGCTCGGCGCCCACGGCGTGTCCCACACCCTGGTCGCCGACAACGCCGGCGGGCACCTGATGCAGCGGGGCCTGGTGGACATCTGCCTGGTCGGCACCGACCGCACGACCGCGACGGGCGACGTCGCCAACAAGATCGGCACCTACCTCAAGGCGCTCGCGGCGCAGGACTGCGGGGTGCCGTTCTACGTCGCCCTGCCCTCGACCACCATCGACTGGGAGCTCGAAGACGGGATCTCGGGAATTCCCATCGAGCTGCGCCCCGGCGACGAGCTGACGCGGGTCCTGGGCCGATCCGACGACGGTCGGCTGCTCGAAGTGGAGATCGCTCCGGCGGGGTGCGCCGCGCGCAACGACGCCTTCGACGTCACGCCGGCCCGCCTGGTGACCGGTCTGATCACCGAGCGCGGTGTGTGCGCCGCGTCTCGCTCCGGGCTGCTCGGGCTGTTCCCCGACATCTCGGGGGCGCGGCCGGAAAGGCGCGGCGATGGCATTGTCTGACGGGGCGGGAGCCCTCTGCAGCCGCGTCGGCGTGACTGCGCTGCTGATTGCAGGAACGGCCCTCGGATGCCGGTCTTTGACCGACGACACCGCCCAGCCGGCCCTGCCGGGTTGGGACCCCGAGCGGGCAGAGGTCATCAGGTGGCGGGCCGACGACTCGGCGTTCTGCCAGGAGAACGCCCTCGAGGCTTCGGGCCTGGCGGTAGCGGACGGCCGGCTGTACGTGGCGGCGGAGAAGTACGCACGCCTGCTGGTGATGGACGCCGCGCCCGACCCTGAAGCCCGGGTGGTGCGGCTCGCCCTGCCGCCCCACGTCGAGCTCGAAGGCGTCGCGCTGTCCCAGCGCGAGCTGCTGCTGTGCGACGAGGCTCACGCCGCCGTCTACCAGGTCTCTCTGGAGTCGGTGCGGGAGGCCGCTGCAGATGATGGCGCGCGCCCGGACAGGCGGTTGCCGGTTCGCGAGCTGAAGCTCCGGGGGGTGACCGTGCGGGGCGGCAAGATCGGGTTCGAGGGGATCGAGGTGGATCCGCGAACCGGGGACGTACTGCTGCTTCTGGAGCGGAGCAGCGCACCGGGCGGCGGCTGCGTGTCGACGCTGTTCCGCCTCCGCCGCCTCGACGACTCGCTGGTTCTGCGCGGCCGGCCGGTCAACATCGAGCTCGAGGACTGCGCCTGGCGCCTGACCGGGCTGGCGTGGTGGGGGAGCACCCTCATCGGGTTGCGGAGCCAGTTCCCGGGCGAGCGTTACGAGGTGGTGACGATCGACCAGCTGACAGGCGACGCGACGGTCGTCCTCGATCTCACCGAGACCCTGCGGTCGCTGCGACTCCAGGGCTGGGGGAACAACGTCGAGGGCATCGCCTTTGCCGATGACGGCGCCCTGTGGCTGGTGTCAGACAACGCCGTCACCGGCATCATCGACGACCCGCGGCCTGCGCCGGCGCAGGAGCTGACCCTGCTGGTGCGCATTCCGGCCGGCGGCTGACCGGGATGGTCGATGGTCGTCCGCTGCGATGCGGCTTTCACGGTGCGCGGTCCGGTTCGCGGACCGGTGTACAATTGGAGGGTTGAGAGCCTCAACGCCGACCCGTCAGTGTCTTCGGCGCGAGTGAGCGCCCGGTTCGAGTTGGAGTCGCGAGTGTGAGCCAGTTTTCCCAGTGGCCGGCCCTGGCGGTGATGGCAGCGATCGCCGTGCCGTCGCTGTGCCTTCTCCTGGCGGCGCTGCTGGTGACGCTGCACCGCTCGTCGGTGGCCCGCCGGGCGGCCGAGGACGAGGCGAGGGAGATCCGCGACGCGTCGTCGCGGAAGTTCCGGCGGCTCGAGCAGGACCTCAGCTTCATGCTCGAGTTTTTCAACGTGTTCTCCGCACTGTTGGGCGAGATGCACGCCGAACGCCAGGTGCGGATGATCCCCGGCGTGCTGCTCAGGGCCATTGTCCAGATCTACCGTCCCGAGGTCGCCGCCGTGCTGGTCAAGCGGGACCCCCCGGACGGCGAGTCCCAGGAGAACGCGCGGTTGTCGGTGGCGGCGCTGCACTCGACGCGGGGCAGTCTCAGGGACGGCATGGAGTTCCGTTTCGGGGAGGGCCAGGTCGGCATCGTCGCCAAACGCCAGCAGGTGATGGTGCGCAAGGACTTCGACGAGGACCAGCTGTGGAGCTACGAGCG
>CAZMED010000294.1:1604-4277 GCA_964565045.1 uncultured Thermoanaerobaculia bacterium | reverse complement strand
GCAGCTCGGGAATGTCGAGGTCGATCGTCGAGGCGAGACGCCAGCCCGGGGTCTCTTTGCGCCACAGCACGACCGCCGTGCACGGCTCGGCGCGGCTGCCGAGAACGGACTCGCGTCCGTCTCGAGAGTCCCCCGAGACGACGAACTCGAGGCCGACGGTCACCCGGTCGTCGCGGGCCTCGATCGCTCCGAATGCGAGGTCGACGCGGAGCTCTTCGTAGCTCTCCATCAGCTGGCGCAGGTTGCCCGCCACGGTCTCGTAGTCGCCCCCCCAGGGATCGGAGTAGCTGCGCGAGACCGCCGCCATCACCGCGAGCAGCCGCTCCCCTTCGAAGGCCGCGGCCGTCGACACCAGCTTGCGCCGCACGACCTCGCCGGGCGACAGATAGTGGCGCAGCCAGAGGGCGCCGACCGCCAGCACCGCCGCGAGCACCAGGATCGTGGTTCTCGATTTCATCCGGCTCAGTCTACCCTGCAACCGGGTGCCGTCGGACCCGCCGTATCTGCCGGAAGCCCACCTCGGGTAGTATAGGCGCAGGCTGAATCACTCGGACCCCGGAGGAGAGGCGGCGGCCGCCGATCCGAAAGGGTGGCCGTTCGACAACACGTCACGATCGGTCCGGCGCCGGGACGAGCGCCGGGAAGGGATGCATCGCGATGAGCAAGAAAGCCGCAATTGTGATCCTCGCAGCGGTTGTTCTGATGACGGTGGGCGAGGTCGCCGCCGCCAAACCCGAGTTCGTGGTCGTGATCAACGAGTCCAATCCCATCTCGTCGGTCACCACGGAACAGCTTTCGCGGTGCTTCATGAAGGAGCTCGGCACCTGGAGCACCGGCGACCCGGTCGTCCCCGTCGACCAGGTGGCGAGCTCGCCCGTCAGGGAGTCGTTCTCGAAGGCGATCCACGGCCGCGATGTCGCCGCCGTCAAGAGCTTCTGGCAGCGCCAGATCTTCTCCGGAAACGGGGTCCCGCCGGCCGAGCTCGCAACCGACGCAGAGGTCCTGGACTTCGTCCGCGCAAACCCCGGCGCGATCGGCTATGTTGCGGCCTCGGCGCCGCTGGTCGACGGCGTCAAGGTGCTCCCGGTCACCGATTAGCCCGAGGAGGAGGACGAGGCTTCCCGGATGCTCAACCGTCTTGATTTTGCCCACAGAATCTACCTGATGCCCGCCCTGGCCGCGGCGGCGATCATCGTGATATTCGTCGCCGTCCAGCTCAGCGGCGCCCGCACGGCAGCGCTCGTCGAGGAGATCGAGAGAGGTTTCATCCCGAAGCTCGAGCTGTCGCGCGACCTCGTCGACACCCTGGCTCAGATCCAGCGCGGCCTCCAGGACGCGGCGGCGGCAGTGGACGCGAGGATCCTGGAGGAAACGGACGCGCTCCACGACGTCTTCATGGCCCGACTCGACAGCGAACGCGACAACCCGACCATCGACGGTGTGGAGCTCGCCGGCCTCGCGGCGGCTTTCGACGAGTACTACGCGCTGGCCCGAGAGACCACGGGTCGACTGATCGCACAGGAGACCGGCGACGCCCTGTTCGCGGCCCTCGAGAAGATGGGCGCCGACTACCTGGAGATCAAGGCGCGGCTCGAAGGCTTTGCCGACAGCGCGCGGGTCGACACCGAGCTGGCGGTCGGTGCCGTTCAGTCGAGCCAGAGACGGGCCAGAAACCTCATCTTCCTGGTGCTTCTCGCCAGCGCCGCCGTTCTCGGCGCGCTCTCGTACGCCGTCATCCGATCGATCGTCCGGCCGCTCGGAGACGTCGTCGCGATCGCCAACCGGGTCGCGGACGGCGACCTTTCGCAGAGGATCGCGATCAGGAACACCGACGAGATCGGGCAGACCAGCAGGGCGCTCAACCAGGCCCTGGGCCGGATGAGTGAGGCGATCAAGACGATCGCCGAGAACTCGACCTCCCTCAAGGGAGCGTCCGAGCAGATGTCGTCGGTGAGCCAGCAGATGGCGGCGAGTGCCGAGGAGACCTCGACCCAGGCAACGGTGGTGTCGGCGGCCGCCGAACAGGTCAGCCGCAACGTCGAGACCGTCGCCACCGGTGTCGAGGAGATGTCGAGCAGCATCCGCGAGATCTCGCGCAGCGCCCAGGCCGCCGCCAGGGTCGCCAACGAGGCCGTCGACGTGGCCGGGGCCGCGAGCGACACCATCGACAAGCTCGGTCAGAGCAGCTCGCGCATCAGCGAGATCACCAAGGTGATCACCAACATCTCCGAGCAGACCAACCTCCTCGCGCTCAACGCGACCATCGAGGCCGCGCGCGCCGGTGAGAGCGGCAAGGGGTTCGCAGTCGTCGCCAACGAGGTCAAGACGCTGGCGCGGGAGACCGCGTCGGCAACCGAGGAGATCGGCAAGCGAATCGACGCGATCCAGAGCGACACCGGAGACGCGGTCGCCGCCATCGCCACGATCACCTCCATCATCACCCAGATCCACGAGATCCAGAACAACATCGCGAGCGCGGTGGAGCAGCAGACGGCCACCACGAACGAGATCGCACGCAGCGTCACCGAGGTTGCCAGAGGCAGCTCGGACATCGCCGGCAACATCTCCGGCGTGGCCACGGCGACCCGTGACACCGCTTCCGGGGCGGGTGCGACCCGGCGCGCCGCCGACGAGCTCGCCGCCATGGCGGTCCGGCTCGAGGAGCTGGTGAGC
>CAZMED010000294.1:0-1504 GCA_964565045.1 uncultured Thermoanaerobaculia bacterium | reverse complement strand
GCGGCGGCGCGCGCTACCAGGTCCGCGGGGTGCGGCCGAGGCGGCGGTCGACCGCCCACTGGTAGAGCTCCGCGTAGCGGGCTGCGGAGTGGGTCCAGGAGAACCGCTGCTGCATGGCGCGCCGCCGCATCGCGGTGATGTGCCGCGGTTGGTTGTACCAGGCCCACACCGCCCAGCCGACGGTGTCGAATATGGCAGCGGGCGTGAGCTCGTCGAACACGAACCCGGTGCCTTCCCCGGTCTCCTGGTTGTAGTTCTCGACCGTGTCCGCGAGCCCGCCGGTGCGGCGCACGATCGGCAGGGTCCCGTAGCGCAGCGAGTACATCTGGCTGAGCCCGCACGGCTCGTAGGCGCTCGGCATGAGAAAGAAGTCCGCCCCGGCCTCGATCAGGTGGGCCAGGGGGTCGTTGAACTCCAGATTGACGCTGAGATTGGGCAGCTTGCCCGCGAGCACCATCAGCTCGTCCTCGCACCACGCCTCGCCGGTGCCGAGGATCACGAACTGCAGCGCGAGCTCGTCGCAGATCCGGTACAGGCTGCCGTAGGTCGGCCCGCACAGCGCGCCGAACCCCTTCTGCTCGACGAGACGGCTGACCATTGCGATCACCGGCCGCTCCGGATCGAGATCGAGCCCCACGGCTTCCTGCAGCGCGGCCTTGCAGGCCGCCTTGCCGGCGAGGTTGCGGTGGGAGTAGTTGACCGGGATGTGGAGGTCCGTCTCCGGGTTCCACGCCTCGTAGTCCATGCCGTTGAGGACACCGAAGAGGTCGGGGCTGCGGCGCCGCAGGAGGCCGTCCAGCCCACACCCGGACTCCGGTGTCTGGATCTCCGCCGCATAGGTCGGCGAGACCGTGGTCAGGACGTCGGCATTCAAGATACCGGCCTGCAGGAGATTCAGTCCTCCCGGCGACGCCAGGCCCGAGCGCTCGTACGCTTCGGGAGGCAGGCCGAGGTGCACGAACTCGTCTCGGGCGAAAATGCCCTGGTGCCCGAGATTGTGGATCGTGAGCACCGACCCCGTTCCCGCGAAGGGGCCCGCGTGCTCGCGCCAGTAGAGGTCGACCGGCGTCAGCGCCGCCGGCCAATCGTGGACGTGCATCACATCGGGAAACCAGTCGAGGGAGTTGCAGATCTGGAAGGCGCCGCGGCCGAGCAGGGCGAAGCGCCGGAGGTTGTCGTGGAAGGCCGGCTCCGCGCGGGTGCCGTAGATGCCGTCCCGGCCGTACAGCTCCTGGTGGTCGAGGAAGTACACCGGCACGTTGCCCTTCGACAGACGGCTCGTGTAGACCGCGCACCACTCCTCCTCGGGCCCCAGCGGCACGCCGAGGGGGCCGCCGATGCGCTGCAGGCGGCCGACGTCGATCGAGTAGTACCTGGGCAGCACGACCCGCACATCGTGGCCCTGGATCGCGAGCTCGCTGGCCAGCGCCGACACCATGTCGCCGAGGCCCCCGGCCTTGGCGAAAGGCACGATCTCGCTCGTCACCATCAAGACCTTGAGACC
>CAZMED010000293.1:0-4296 GCA_964565045.1 uncultured Thermoanaerobaculia bacterium | reverse complement strand
AGGCGTCCTCGTAGAAGCCGGTGATCACGAATCCGGCCTGCAGCTGTCCGGCGATCTGGTCCGAGAGAGTATGGCTGAACTCGAACGGCTCGCCGTCGGCGATGAAGCGCTCGCGCTCCTCCGCGCTGAGCTGCTCGACGTCGGAGTAGGGGATTTCGTGCACCACGTGGAGCACGTCCGAGCTGTGCTCGAGGTCTTCGGCGAAAAGGTACCGCACGGGGTTGGTGAACCCCGCAAGCAGCGTGCCCCGCGCGCGGAGCACCCGAGCGCACTCCCTCCACACCGGGTGGACGTCGGCCACGAAGGCATTCGACACGGGGTGCACGATGAGGTCGAACGCCGCATCGGGGAAGTCGCCGAGATCCGCCATGTCGCCCTCGACGGTGGCGATCTCGAGGCCGTCGCGCTCGGCCACCATGCGGTCCTGGTCGAGCTGCCGCGGCGAGTTGTCGAAAACCGTGACCGTCGCGCCGGCAGCCGCGAGCACCGGGCCCTGCTGTCCGCCGCCGGACCCGAGGCAGAGCACCTCCGCGCCGGCCAGCGGAGGAAACCACGATCGCGGCACCGCCCGCGTGGGAGTGAGGACGATCTGCCACTCGCCGCGCCGGGCGGCGGCCGTCTCCGCGGACGACACCGGGACCGTCCAGCGGTTGCCGCGTTCGACGAGCGCGTCCCAGGCCTCTCGATTGAGCTCGCGGACGTTCAACGTCACGGCGCCTCCTCACGTTGGCTCGAGGAACCCCCTGAGGTAGAGCACGGCTCGGCCGGCGATGTGCACGCGGTCGTCGACGAGACGGCAGGCGAGCTCGCCGCCGCGGGCCGAGACCTGGCGCGCGGCGAGCTCGCTCCGGCCGAGGCGGGAAGCCCAGTAGGGCACCAGGGTGCAGTGCGCCGATCCGGTCACCGGGTCCTCGGGGATGCCCTCCCGGGGGGCGAAGAAGCGCGACACGAAGTCGACGTCCTCTCCCGGAGCGGTGGCGATGATGCCGGTGCAGTCGAGCTCCTCGAGCTCCTCGAAGTCGGGGCGCAGGCTGCGGACCGCGTGCTCGCTGTCGAAGACGGCGAGAAGGTCGCGCGACCGCAGCACCTCGATGGGCTCCCGCCCGAGGCCGCTGACGAGCAGGTCGGGAGCATCGATCGGTACTCCGGGCCGCGCCGGGAAGTCCATCACCAGGGCGCCGCCCTCGCGCCACACCGTGAGGTCGCCGCTCTTCGTGCTGAACTTCAGCGCCTCGCCCGCGTACTCGAAGTGCTCGAAGAGCACGTAGGCGCTGGCCAGGGTGGCGTGACCGCAGAGGTCGACCTCGCTGACCGGCGTGAACCACCGCAGTCGGTAGCCGTCGTCCTCGGGGACGAAGAAGGCGGTTTCCGAGAGCTTGTTCTCGGCTGCGATCCTCTGCATCAGCGCGTCGTCGATCCACTCGTCGAGGGGGCAGACTCCGGCCGGGTTGCCGTGGAACACGCTGTCGGTGAACGAGTGCACCTCGAAGTACAGAATCATCGTCTTACTCTCCCGGGACCTCGAGAAGGTGGCGCACCAGAAAGTCGGTCTTGAGCCGGTGGAAGTGGAGCGCGAACTTCGAACGCCGCACGCCGTGCCGGGTGCGGGGATAGACCACGAGCTCGAAGGCCTTGTCGGCCTCGCCGAGCTCCCCGATCAGCTGCAGGGTGTTCTGGAAGTGGACGTTGTTGTCCATGCTGCCGTGGCCGAGCAGCAGCGCCCCCTCGAGCTTGGCGGCGTGGGTCAGAGGCGCCCCCTGCGTGTAGCCTTCGGGGTTGTCCTGCGGCGTGTCCATGTAGCGCTCGGTGTAGATGGAGTCGTACAGCCGCCAGTCGGTGACCGGCGCGTAGGCGATGCCGGCGCTGAAGACCTCGGGCGCGGTGAAGAGGCACATCAGGGTCATGTAGCCGCCGTAGCTGCCGCCGTAGACGCCGATGCGCGAAGGGTCGACCCAGGACTGGGACTGCAGCCAGCGCGCGCCATCGACCTGGTCGGAGACCTCGAGCTGGCCGAGGCGCCGGAAGACTGCGGTCTCGAAGTCATGGCCGCGTCCGGCGGTGCCGCGGTTGTCGACCAGGAAGACGGCCATCCCCATGTCGGCGAGCAGGCGGTAGGTGTGGTGGACCGAGCCGCCCCAGCGGTCGGCGGTGAGCTGCGAGTGGGGGCCGCCGTAGACGTATTGCAGCACCGGGTACTTCTTCTCCGGATCGAAGCCGCGGGGGCGGATGAGCAGCGCGTCGAGCTCGGTGCCGTCGCGCGCGGTGACGAGGGCGCGCTCGATCGGCAGCAGGTCCCAGCCCTCGAGCTCCGCGCCCGACTGCCAGATCCTGTTGACGACCGTGCCGTCACGGTCGAGCAGCGCGGCCCGCGGCGGCGTGTCGAGGCTCGACCACTGGTCCACCAGGTGGTTTCCGGTCGGCGAGAGTGCGCCGCGGTGCGAGCCGTGATCCGAGGCCCCGACGCGCCGCAGCTCGCCGGTCGCGAGCTCGATCCGGTAGAGATTGTACTGGCGGCGGTCGTCCCGGTTGGCGGTGAAGAAGATCGCCTCTTCGTCGCGGTCGACGCCGACGACGGCCTCGACCTCCCAGTCGCCCGAGCTCAGGCGGCGCAGCTGTGAGCCGTCCGCGGCGTGCAGGAAGAGGTGGCGCCATCCGTCTCGCTCGGAGCTCCACACGAAACGGCCGTCGGCCAGGAAGCGCAGGTCCTCGCTGAGATCGATCCAGGCCGGGTCAGTGTCGGTGACCAGGGTGCGGACCGCTCCGGTTGAAGCGTCGGCGACCATCAGCTCGAGCACCGTCTGATCGCGGTTGAGCCGCTGCAACCAGACCTCGCCCTGCGGGGTCCAGCCGGCGCGGGGGAGGTAGTGCTCGCCGTCGCCGGTGTCGAGCCACAGGGCCTCGCCGCCGTCGCGGCCGACGATGCCCAGGCGCACGATCGGGTTCGCGGTCCCGGCCTTCGGGTACCTCTGCTCCTCGAGCTCGGGGTAGGGCATGGAGTCGCTGGTGATCGGGACGACGCCCACCGGGCGCTCGTCGAACTGCAGGAACGCGATCCGGGCGCCGTCGGGGGACCACCAGTACGCGCGCTCGACGCCGAGCTCCTCCTCGTAGACCCAGTCGGCGACGCCGTTGAGCTCGTAGCCTCGGTCCCCGCGGTTCGTGACCCGGTCAACGACCCCGGTCGCGAGCTCGAGCCGGTAGATGTCGCCATTCTTGACGAAGCCGAGGTTCGAACCGTCCGGGCTGAAGGCGGGGAAGATCTCCTGCTCGGCGTCGCCGGTCAGGAAACGAGCCGTGCCGGTGTTCAGGTCGAAGAGGTAGAGATCCCCCGCGTGGCCGCCGGCGAGGCTCGCGCCGTCGGGCGACAGCACCGGCCGGGTGCGACCCGACGCGGAGCTGTTGGGGTCGCTCATGGCGGCCTTCTCGTAGGTGCTCCGCTGCTCGCCGAGCTCCTTCATGACCGCGCTCCAGTCGGCGAGCCTGACGGTTTCGCCGCCGTCCGCAGCGGCGCGCCACAGGGTCTGCTCCCTGCCCTTGGAGGTGAAGTAGATGAAGTGCTCGCCGTCCGGCAGCCAGGTCACGCCGCTGAGCTGCTCGAGCTCGAGTGCGTCGTCCTCGAACAGCGCCTCCAGCGACAACCTCTTGAGGGGTTCCTCGGAAGCCGCGGTGGCAGCGATGAGGAGAGCGGAGATCAGGGAGACGAAAGCACGCATGGAGCTCCTCCTTCCGCGGGCGAGTGTAACCCGACGGGGAGGCGTCGGCACCGCGTCCCTTTCGGCCGTCAGCGCGGCTCCTCGGGCTCGGTGTCGTACCCGGCGAGCAGCTCGCGCGCGATCTCGGCGTACTCCGCGGGAACGAGGAAGGCGACGACCCCGGCGCGCGGGTTGAAGCGGAACGGCGACAGGCTGCCGCGGAAGGCGTCGAAGCGCTCCTCGCCCACGACCACGTGGGGGATCCCCTCCGCATCGAGAAAGGACCGCACCACCGCCACCTCGGAGGGGTCCGTGGTCTCGTAGACCGGCTCGAGCTCACCGTGGGCGTCGTCCTCGGCGGGCGGCGGCTCGTGGCGGCCCCAGCTCCGCGCCTCGCTCGAGGCGGCGCGCGGCGCCTCGGCGCGGGGGCTCCGGCCCGGGTCCTCGGCGACGAGCCCGGTCTGACAGTAGGGGCACACCGTGATGCCCTCGCGGTACTCGCCCGGCTTGCCGGTGGAGATGAAGTCGGGACACTCGCGGTTCGGACAGAACATCGCTGGTCGCCTCCGCGGCCGATTATCGGCCAGCCTCCCGGCTGCGTCCA
>CAZMED010000292.1:0-4325 GCA_964565045.1 uncultured Thermoanaerobaculia bacterium | reverse complement strand
CGCCACATCGAGATCGATTGAGGGGAGCCCTGCAGGCTCGCCCTCTCGGCCTCACGGCGCGACGCCGACCGCAGACGACCAACCGTCGGTCGTGCCATCCTCGAGGTCGTCGTAGAAGACGAGGTCGGTCGCTTCGACCGCGCCCATGTCGCAGCCCGAACTCCCGTCCCCGTTGCCGTCGCCCCCACGAACCTCGCCCCGCTGATCGGTGATGTAGCAGATGGCTCCATTGCCGGCATCGATGACAGGGCTTGCTCCCGGCCGCGGGTACATGGTCGGCGTCGGACCGCCCCAGGAACGAAGCGGCAGCAGCTGCGGGTCGGTCATCGGCAGGTTGCCGTTGGCGCCGATGAGCCCGCACGAGTCGTCGCTGTCGAGGCAGTGGTCAAAGGTGACCGAGGCACCCGCCGCAAGACCGCAATCGATGAAATTACCGGCGATGACCGAGTTGCCGACCGTCCGGGTGTGGGTGTTGTCGTACGAACCCAGCACGAGGCCGTAACTCGAGTTGCCAGACACCGTGACGTGAAGCAGGGTGGCATTGCAGCTGTAGGTGCTGACACCGCCAGCGGCGTTGGCTGCGACCGTCGAGTTGAGGATCGAGACCGAGCCGTTGTAGCACTGCACATCGATGGCGAAGTTCCCGGCAAGCCCTGCCGTGTTGCCCGTGACCGTCGTACCCTCGAGCGTCAACCCACCCTCGGCGCGGATCGCTGCGCCCCAGGGATTGGTGAAGCCGAGGTTCTCGGTGGCGTTTCCGTCGATCTGGGAGTCGGAGATCTGGACCGGGGTCACCGTCGACGCCGAAACCGCTCCGCCGAGGTTCGCCACGTTTCCCGTCAGGCGGCAAGCGCCGATGACCAGGCGCTCTCCGGACGCGTTGATGCCGCCCCCGACGAAGCTGCCGCTCGAGTTCGCCCGGCCGCCGGTGATGGTCAGACCGACCAGCTCCAGCACACCGAGGCGGAGATCGAACACCCGGTCGAGCCCGACGGCGTCGATGATCGTCTTGTCCGCGCCCGCGCCGTAGATCGAGAGGTTCTCGCGAACATCGAGATCACCGGTCGCGGCTGCCTCTTCGAGAGTGCCCGCAATGGTGAGGACGAAATTGCCCGCCGGCAGGTTGATCACGTCGTCTCCGGCCAGGGCGTTGGCCTCCTGGATCGCCGCGCGCAGCGTGCACGCGACGCCGGGCGTCGAGCTGCACACGCCGTCACCCGGGTTCGAGTCGGGCTGGTCCAGGGTCGAGGTGACATCGAAGGTGACGGCGACGGCCGTCCCGGCGAACAGGGTGATCACTCCCAGCAGCACCGCCTTCGCCCCGTGACGCATGACCCACCTCCGACGTGTTGTCTTGCTGCACACCTTTCAATGGTACCAGCCGTCGCAACGGTCGGCGCGTTTCCGCAACCACGTCCACACGTCCACACTTGTTGACGAGTCGGCTGTGCATGGCGATCGCGTCACCGAGGGCCAACCGGGCCCTGGATGTCGGGCTCTCGAGGCGAAGGCTCAAGCTCAGCGGGTGGCCGGCACCCGGAGGTGCCCTGGTCTCAAACCATGGTTCATCACATTCGCGGCCGAACATCCCCGCCCTGGTACCCCCGCAGGTAGACCCAGGCCACCGCCCAGTTGGCGAGCAGGGTGACGACGCCGAAGAGCAGCATGCCGACGCTCATCAGGGCCCAGCCGGAGAGGATGTTGCCGACCACGCAGCCGGTGGCGAGGGCGGCGCCGGCGCCGACCAGGATCCCGCCGGTGAAGGCGATCAGCACCTCGTCCGGCGGCTTCGGTAAGAGCTTCGCCTGGCCCGACAGCCGCGCCGCGGTGAAGGCGCCCGGCACCATCGCCACCACCACCAGGATCAGCCAGCCGCTGAGCGTGCGCCGCGGCGCAGGGCTCGGGTCCGCCGCATCAGCCGCCGCCGGGGCGGGGCGCCCGGTCGCCACCGCCACGTCGTCGGTGGCCAGCTCGTAGGCGTGGAGCACACCGTGGGTCACCCCGAGCGGGTAGGAGCGGCCGCTCGCCACCGCCGACAAAAAGCCCGGTACGGCCAGCAAACCGATCGCCACTCCGGCCTGCCACGGCCGCCACGGCCGATGGAGGAGCCGCCGCATCAGCGGCTCGGTTTCCTTGGCCCGGGGCCTGCCGCGCGTCAGCCGGGCCGCCGCAGCGACCGTCAGTCCTGCGAAAAGCACCGCCAACACCCAGTACGGAAGCCCTGTCATTGACGACAGGGTCACCGGCCCGCCGTCCGCGGCCGCGACGACGTGGCCCTTGAGCCACAGGTGCGTGCTCTTGAGCGGCCCGTGCTCCACGGCCGCGATCCCGAGCGGCATCGCCGCCACCGCCGCCATCGAGTTGAGGTTGCCGGCGCCCGCCTTGTACAGGCAGCCCGAGATGCACCCGCCGGCGAGCACCGTCCCGGCGCCGAAGATCGCGCCGCCGACGACCACGCTCGCCCAGATCAGCGGCTTCGGCTTGAGCACCACCCAGCCGAGCTTCGCGATCACGGCGAAGCCGACCATCGACACCGCGATCGCCACCCACAGCCCGCCGAGCTTGCGCGCATCACGGAAGACCAGCACCTCGCTCATCGCCGACGAGCCGCAGAGGTCGCCTTTCTGCAGGAAGAAGCCGAAGAGGAAGCCGACCGGCGCGGCGGTCAGGAACCAGCTCCCGGTGGCGGCCGCAGAGGCTGTGACCGCCGCCAGCACGACCAGCCACACGACGAGGCCGAGCTTCCCTTTCGCGTCCGTGCTCTGCACGCTCATGGCTGATGCCCTCCCGTCACAACAGGAACAGGGTCGAGCGCAGGGTCTCGTAGATACCGACGACGATGAAGACGACCGCGGTGACCCGCCGCGCCCAGCGCTCGAAGACCTGGACGCGGTCGATGGCCTTGCCCACCCAGCTGGCGCCGGCCGCGAGCAGCACGGCGAACACGGCCACCGGCAGGGCAGTGCCGACGCCGTAGACGAAGGGCAGCAGCAGCGGCGACTCACGGTCGACCGCGAGCGGCAGCAGGCTGCCGAAGAAGAGCCCCGCCGAGACCGGACAGAAGGAGAGCGCGAAGATGATGCCGAGCAGCCCGGCGCCCCACACCCCGCCACGCTCCACCCTGCGCTGCACGGCCTCACTGGCGCCCAGGTTCGGCAGCGCGAACTCGAACACGCCGAGCAGGATCAGACCGACCACGATCAGCAGCGGGCCGAGGAAACGGGGCAGGGTCCCCTGCAGGAAGGCCGAGACCGTCACCAACGACATCAGGGACCACACCGCGGCCGCTCCCAGCACCAGGTAGACGAGGCTGCGTCCGGCCGTGTAGAGGCCGCCGGTGGCGAGGATCGCGCGGCCGCTGCCGACCCGCCGGCCGACGTAGGACACGGCGGCGATGTTGGTGGCCAGCGGGCAGGGGCTGATGGAGGTCAGGATGCCCAGCCACAGGGCGGTGCCGGCCGCCAGCCAGGCGGACTCCATCAGCCCGCCTCGAGGAACGCCTTCGTCTGGCTCTGCACGTAGTCGACGAAGCGCTCTTTGTCCCGAACCAACTGCCAGACCTTGTCGAGGCTCTCGAACCGCACGACCTTGCCGCCGTGGTACTCGGCGAGCACCACCGACCGCGTCACGAGCTCGAAGTCCTGGATGAAGTGACGGTTCTCGGGCTCGTCGATGTTGACGACCCGCCACTCGAGGGCGCCGTCCTCGAGCTCCCCGGCGAATGCCGCGTGCACGGCCTCGTCGGCGTAGGCCTCGATGGTCTTGCAGGTCGCGCAGCGGGCGTTGCCGTGGAAGTAGTAGACGATGGTCTCCGCGTCTGCGGACGCGGCGGCCGGGGACGTTCCGTCGCCGGCCAGCGCGCCTCCGCTGGTCAGCGCGGCCATGCTCACGGCGACCGCGACAACCGCGACGAAGCCTCGCGTTTTCATCACTCGCCTCCCCCCAGCATGGCCTTGACCTCGGCCAGCGAAGGCACCTTGCCCTGGACGACGAGCTTGCCGTCGACCACCAGGCCCGGGGTCATCATCAGGCCGAAGCCCGCGAACTGCTTGATGTCGGTGAGCTTCTCCAGGTGGTAGTCGAGGCCGAGCTCCTCCGCGGCCTGGCCGGTGACGCGGGCGAGGTTTTCGCAGCGCGCGCAGCCCGGACCGAGCACGATCAGCTTTCTCTTCTCCGCCATATCGAACCTCCTAGGCGATGAACGTTCCGTAGATCAGGCCGGTGGCGGTGGCCATCACCACCACCAGGCCGATGTAGACGCCGGTCTTCTTCCAGCCGATGACGCTGGCGATGACGATCATGTTGGGCAGCGACAGCGCCGGGCC
>CAZMED010000291.1:0-4341 GCA_964565045.1 uncultured Thermoanaerobaculia bacterium | reverse complement strand
CCTGGTGGCAGGTGCTGCCGCTGCACCCTCCGGGGCCGGGCAACTCGCCGTACTCGGCGATCTCGACCTTCGCCGGCAACGAGCTGCTCATCAGCCCCGAGCTGCTGGTGGAGGACGGGGTTCTGGACGAGTCCGACCTCGAGGGCACGCCGGACTTCCCCCGCGAGTGGGTGGAGTTTCAGGAGGTCGTGCCCTACAAGCTCGAGCTGCTGCGGCGGGCTTTCCGGCGCTTCCGCGAGCTCGAGCCACTCGGCCTCGTGCGGCAGCTGGCCGAGTTCCGGAAGCGGCACCGCAGCTGGCTCGCCGACTACGCCCTCTTCAGGGCGCTGCGCGACAGCCGCCAGGGCCAGGCCTGGTACGAGTGGCCGCGGGAGCTCGCCATGCGCGAGCCGCAGGCCCTCCTCGACTGGATGCAGGCCCATGTCGACGAGGTCGACTTCGTCGAGTTCTGCCAGTTCTTCTTCTTCCGCCAGTGGACGGCGCTCCGCGACTGGGCACGCGAGATGGGGGTGGGCATCTTCGGCGACCTGCCGATCTTCGTCGCCCGCGACTCGGCCGAGGTGTGGGCGCACCCGGAGCTCTTCCTGCTCGACGAGCAGCGGCAGCCCACCGTGGTGGCCGGCGTCCCTCCGGACTACTTCTCGGCCACCGGCCAGCTGTGGGGCAACCCCCTCTACAACTGGGAAATCCTCGCCTCGACCGGTTACGCGTGGTGGGTGGACCGCGTCCGCCACGCCTTCGAAACCCTGGACCTGGTGCGGCTCGACCACTTCCGCGGCTTCGCGTCCTACTGGGAGGTGCCGGCGGGCAACGACACCGCGATCGAAGGCCGGTGGCGGGCGGGGCCGGGCCACGCCCTCTTCGATGCGCTGCGGCAGGCCCTCGGCGAGCTGCGCCTGGTCGCCGAGGACCTCGGCGAGATCACGCCGGACGTGATCGAGCTGCGCCGCGAGCTCGGAATGCCGGGGATGGTGATCCTCCACTTCGGCTTCTCGCCCGAGCCGCGCTCGACCTTCATCCCCTACGCGCACGAGCGCAACATGGTCGTGTACACCGGGACCCACGACAACAACACCTCCGTCGGGTGGTACCACGAGGACGCCGGCGAGGGCGAAAAGGACCTGGTGCGGCGGTACGCGGCGTGCTCGGGGCGGGAGATCCACTGGGACCTGATCCGGCTGGCGATGGGGTCGGTGGCCGATCTCGCGATGGTGCCGCACCAGGACCTGGCCGGCCTGGGCAGCGACTGCCGGATGAACACCCCGTCGGTGGGCGACGGCAACTGGCGCTTCCGGATCACCCCACCGATGCTCGGCCAGGGGATCCAGGCGCGGCTCTACGACCTCATCGAGGTCTACGGCCGGATGCCGCCGGACGTCGGCCACTCCGTCTCGACCTGATCCCTCATCCGCTGCGGCGCGGGTGGAACGCCTGTTCGACCCCGCAGCGCCGCGCGACCAGATGCAATTTCTATGTAAAACGACTGGTTGTGGTGATGGTCCTCACCGGGGCCACCTTGCCCGGGCCGCGGCCTGTGATCGATACTTGGTTTCATGAAGCTGTCCCTTGCGACCGCCGTCGCCGGGCTCGCGGCGCTGCTCTGCGCCGCGGCCGCCGGTGCGACCACCATCGTCCCGCCGGACGACCCCGGCGAGCTGGCGCTGCACAGCCGCGCGGTGTTCCTGGCGCGGGCCGGCGCCAGCTCGGTGGAGACGGCGGCGGGATATCTCTCGACTTTCACCGAGCTCGAGGTGCTGCGGGTGGTCAAGGGTGAGCTGGCGGTCGGCGACCGCGTCCGGGCGCAGGTCCCCGGCGGCGTGCGGGACGGGATCGGCTGGGCGGTCGCCGGATCGCCGCGCCTGGCCGAGGGCGAGATCTACCTGCTCTTCGCCGATTCGAGCCCGGACGGACACTGGCAACCGCGCCTGCTGGCCGAGAGCGTGCTGCAGAGGCGCGAGGCCGGGGACGGTTCGACGGTCCTCGAGGCGGTGCCGGAAGCGGCCCAGGTCGTGCGCGTCGCGAAAGCCGGGGCCGGGCTGCCGCTGCTGCCGGGCCCGGTCGACGAGGGGCGCTTTCTCGACGCGCTCGAGCGCCGCCTCGGGGGCGAGCCCGGCTGGCGTTGGGAGCCGCTCATCGCCCCGGCCGACGACCTGAGCGCCGGGCGCAAGGCGGCCCCCGCCGGCTGCGCCTTCATGACCTACGACGACGGCGACGGCAACCCCATCCGCTGGCGGACGTTCGACTCGGGAGGCTCGCTGACCATGAGCGCCGAGACCGGCACGGAGGCGGCGGTCCAGGACCTGGTGGCCGGCGCGCTCGACCGCTGGAACGGGATCGCCTCCACCTCCCTGGACCTGCGCTACGGCGGCGCGAACGCCTCCCCGCCTTCGCGGTGCAACGACGGAACGACCGATTTCACGCGCAACGCCATCCTCTTCGACGACCCTTGCGACGAGATCGCGGACCTCTCCGGGTGCACCGGCACCCTGGCCTTCGGCGGGCCGTCCTTCTACACATCGACCTACACCTTCGACGGCCGGCCGTGGCACGAGGCCGCCTCGTGGTTCGTGATCGTCAACGAGGGCGTGGCCGGGTGCCTGTCCGACCTCAGCTACGAGCGCATGCTGTCCCACGAGATGGGTCACGGGCTCGGTTTCGGCCACGTGGCGGACCCGTCCGCGATGATGTACTCCGATTGCTGCCACGACCACAATCAGCTCGACATCGCCTGCGCCCAGTACCTGTACCCGGCATCGGCCGCGACCGCGACCCCGACCCGGACGCCCACCCGCACTCCGACCCGGACGCCGACCCCTTCCGGCGGCGCGACCCCGACCGCGACCCGGACGCCCACCCGGACGCCCACCGCCGCCGGCCCGACCCCGACGCCGACACCGACCCGGACCCGAACCCCGACGCCCGCTACGCCGCAGCCGTCGCCGACCCCCGGCGGCCCGTCGCGGGTCATGGTGCCGGTCGTGGTCCACTCCGAGGGCGTCGGCGGGACCGCGTGGCGCTCCGACGTCGTGGTCACCAACCGCAACGCGCGCAGCCAGCAGCTGCGCTTCACCTACCTCGCCGGTGACGCCACCAGCCACACCGCGGTCCGCTCGCTGCCGGGCTTCGCCACCCTGCTGCTCGAGGACCTGGTGGCGACGCTGTTCGGCGCCGGCGACGGCAGGGGGCCGCTCGAGGTCGAGGTCGTGACCGCCGGCACCGCGCCGCCGGCGGTCGTGTCGCGCGCCTATGCCGAAAGCCCCTTCGGCAACCTCGGCTCGGGGCTGCCGACCGACGCGCAGCCCTCGACCGCCGCCGTCAGCATGCCCGGGCTGTTCCACGATCAGGAGTTCCGCTCCAGCATCGCGGTCACGGCGGGCGAGAACGAGGTGTGGGCGAGCTTCGACCTGTTCCGGGGCGAGGACGGCCTGGTGTCGGGCGCCGTGCAGCGCCGCGTCGACCCGGGCGCGCAGGACCAGTGGACCCTGCAGCAGCTCTTCCCCGGCTACCCGCGCGAAGGGGTCCCGATGACCGTGCGGGTGTCGCCGTCGACCCCGGCGGTGGTCTACGCCTCGCTGGTCGACAACGCCTCGACCGACTCCGCGGTCTTTGCCGGCAGCGAGGCAGCCACGACCTGGATCGTGCCGGTGGTCGCCCACCTGCCGGGCGCCGAGGGCACCTTCTGGAGCTCCTCGGTGTCGCTGTGGAACGCCGGCGGCTCGACCGCCTGGGTCGACCTCGAGTACCTGCCGGACAGGACCGACAATTCCGCTGGGGGCCTGCACGCACCGTACGTGCGCCTCGACCCCTACGCGACGAAGACCCTCGACGACCTGGTGTGGGACCGCTTCGGGATCGACGACGGCAAGGGCGTGCTGGTGGTCGACGCGACCCAGCCGATCACCGTGACCTCGCGGGTCTTCACCGGCGGGCCGAACGGCGGGAGCTCGGGTAACGGGGTGCGGACCGTCCGCGCGACGGCCTTCGACGACCGCGACCGCGTGCTGGCGGGGGTGCGGGCGACGAACGGATTCCGCACCAGCCTCGGCCTGGTGACCGGCGACGGCGCGGTGAGCTTCACGGTCCAGCTCCGCGACGGCGACGGGACCCTGTTGGCGACGCAGGACCTCAGCGTGCCGGCGCGGTCGCTGCGCCAGTGGTCGCTGGAGCAGCTGTTCGGCGGCGCTTTCGCGGCGCCCGACCCGGTGGGGTCGCTGGTGGTGAGCGGCAGCGCCGCGTACCTGGCCTACCTGACCGTCATCGACGGCACGTCGCAGGACCCGGTCTTCGTGATGCCGCAATAATTCGCCGGCCGCGGCGGCCGACGAATTATGGCGTCCCGAG
>CAZMED010000290.1:0-4350 GCA_964565045.1 uncultured Thermoanaerobaculia bacterium | reverse complement strand
AGGGCAGCCCCCGGCCGCGGCCTTCGAGTCGAGATAAGGGCAACCCGTCCGCGGGACAGGGGCAGTCGACTCCTCGGAATCGACCTGTCCGGAGCTGCCGGGGGACGCGTGCAGACCCGGGATGAAGAGCGCCGGAACGACGGCGCTCGAGGGGTTCTCCGCCGCGGTGCCGAGACGCGGATGCACCGGGAACACCAGCGCCAGAACCACCAGAGTCGTGACGAGCGAAACGGAAAGCATGAGTGACGGCTGTAGGAACTTCTTCATGACAAACCTCCCGACCTGCACGCACAACGCTCGCAGGCGCGCAACGCTTCCAGCGCCGCCGGGGCCACCCCACAATGGAAGTGTTCGGCGGCGTGCGACGTTCACCTTTCAGGCGTCCGGAGGATCCGGACCCACGGGAGGGCCCACAATGCTGACCATGATCCTGATCATCGCCGCCGTCACCACCTCCATCATCATGCGGTTCAACGAGCTCGAGCCCGCCAGGGTGGCCCTCGAGGAGAGCGATCGCCCGCGTCGGCATCGGAAGTGACGGTGGCCGAGCACAACGTCCTCGGCGGTCCGCTCGAGCCCTGCTCCACCGCGCCCCGGACCGGCTGGTTCCGCGACGGCTGCTGCCGGACCGACGAGCACGACCTCGGGCGCCACGTGGTGTGCGCGGTGATGACCGGTGAGTTTCTCGACTTCACCCGCTCGCGCGGGAACGACCTTTCCACGCCCGCCCCGACGCAGGGCTTCCCGGGACTGAAACCGGGCGACCGCTGGTGCCTGTGCGTCGACCGCTGGCGCGAGGCCCTCGCCGCCGGGGTCGCCCCTCCGGTGATTCTCACCGCCACCCACATCAGAGCCCTCGATGTCGTCTCGCTCGACGACCTCGAATCCCACGCCGCTGATCCCGTGTCCTGACCTCCGGTGCCGGGTACATATTTGTATAATTGTCGGCCGTGTGCCTGATTTCGGCGTGAATCGTCATCACCGTCGAGCGCCTCGCCACCCTTCAGTCGACAAACATCGACCGCGTACGTACTCGGCGCAGACCCTGAGCCACGGCTCCCGAACCTGGATGCCTTCCCTGCACCCCGTTCCGTACCAGTACGGGGGTATGATGCCGGGTGCAAACCGGGGGTGGCCGAATGAAAAAGCTCGCGAAGCTCGTCGGGCATGCAGCACTCACGCTCGCCGCTGCAGGCGGCCTGGCCGCCTGCGCGCAGCCCACTCAGGAGGCCCCCATGACTCGGGAGGTTGTGCCGGTGGACAGCTCGGGAAGCCGCGACATCATCGCCAACAACGCATTCTTCTACTACACGGACCTCGAGGCCGCCTGGGCCTTCTACACCGAGATCCTCGGGATGGAGACCGTCGCCGACTACGGCTTCGCGAAGATCCTGCGGCTTGCGTCCACGTCGTACCTGACCCTGGTCGATGCCGACTCCGGCATGAAGCTCGCCGACGCGCCGAAGACGGTCGCTGTGGCGCTGGTGACCGACGAGCTCGACCAGTGGTGGGACTACCTCGCCGGCGAGGGCGTCTCCCTGAAGGGTTCCGGCTACGAACCGAGAGCAGGCAGCCCCCACGACGGCTTCGTCGTCATCGACCCCGAGGGCTACTACCTCGAGTTCGAGCGATTCAACGTCCACCCTGAGAACCAACGGCTGACGCCGATTCTCGCCGGGCTCGAGTCGGTGTATCCGGCGCCGGGCGTGAGCACCAGGCGCCCCTCGAACCTCGGAATCAAGGCCACCGTCCTGTGGCTCTACTCCAACGACGTCCACGCCCTGAGCGACTTCTACCGCGACACCATGGGGTTCGAGCTGGTGGTGGACCAGGGCTGGGCGATGATCCATCAAAGCTCGCCGTCCGGCTTCATCGGACCCGTCGACGGCGCCCGAGGCATGCACACGTGGACCGAGGACAAGGCCGTCATGGTGTCGCTGCTGACGACGGACATCGACGGCTGGTTCGCCCACCTCGCCGACGCACCAGGCTTCACCCTGCGCGACGACGAGGTGGGCGTCGAAGGCCGGGCCGGCGCGCGAGTCTTCGTCGGCCAGGACCCCGACGGCTACCTGATCGAGCTCGACGAGTTCTTCGCGGCGGAGGGCAACGAGCGCCTGCTCGAAGCCCTGGCCGCAAAGCGGTGACATCCCCCGCGCTTCCTCAAGAGATGCCGCGTACACACTTCCAGATCTGTCGGCTCACGACGCGCAGCGTTCCGGACTCTCCCCGGCAAAAAATCAACAAGTGTGGACGTGGCACCGTGCAGGTCTGAAGCCGCACACCTCGAAACGTTCTCCCGTCGTTGGTATCCTCTCGCCATGTCCGAGCGCAAAATGATCCGATTCCCCGGAACGCCGCCCTCCGACGATACCTGGCAGGTCGCCTACGTGCGGTCGCCCAGTTGGGTCGAGGAGGACGGAGATTTCTACCGTCCGTGGCTCGCCGTCGCCGCCAGCGCCGCCACCGGGCTCATCGGGGCATCCGATCTGACGAGGTGCGACAGACCGGGCGTCGAGCTCGCGCTGGCGGCCCTCGACAGCCTGCGCGAGACCTCGGGAACCCGGCCGGCGCTCATCGAGGTCGCCGACCTCGAGCTTGCCGAAGAGCTGCCCAAGCTGCTCCAGGAGCCCGGCTGCGCCGTGTCGTGCCGGGGCGACCTGCCGCTGTTGACCGATTTCATCCGTTCGATGTACCGCGATTTCACACAGAATGAGCCGTACGAGGCCGCGACCCGGGTGCCGGGGGTCACGATCGATCACCTGCGGTCCTTCGCCGACGCGGCACGGGAGTTTGCCCTCGCCGAACCCTGGCACCGCATCGAGTCGAGCGACATCATCGAGATCGGGTCGCCACGGCCGGCCCCCAACGTCCGTTACGCCTGCGTGCTCGGCGCCCACGACCAGTACGGCTTCGGTTTTTCGGAGGAGCGCTCGCTCCTCGACAGCCCGGTGGACGACGAGCGCGTAGGGTTCGAGCGCCTCGCCGACGCCTCGCTGTGGTCGGTCACGTTCTGCGATCCCTGGGAGATCCCCGTCCTCGAGCACGAGGCCTGGCAGCAGCACGGTCTCGCCACGGATGACGAGGGGCGCATTCCCTCCGCGATACAGTATGGGCCGAAACGGCGGGTACGCCGCGCCAGCCCGAAGATGCTGGCCTTCTTCGAGGGCTGCTTCCGCGCCATTGCATCGACCACCGAGGACGAGCTCGACTCGGGCAGGTGGCGCAAGGTGGTCGACACCAGCCAGGGCCCGCTCGAGCTCGAGCTGTCGCTGCCGGACCTGCTCGCGCCTCCCGAGCCTCCCGGGCGGGCCGGGCGCAGACCGATGGAGCTCGACCCGTTGCGTCGGGCGGCGCTCATGGACTCGATCAGCAAGCTGCTCGAAGGCCAGGACTTCGATTCGGTGGAAGAGATGGAGGCCTTTCTCGAGCGCGAGATCGTCGGCAGAGAACCCCCGCCGCCGAAGATCGAAGGGCCGCAGGACGAGGCTCGCGAGCTCGCCCTCGAGGCCCTGGATTACCAAGGGCGCCGGAGCATCGCGATGGTCCGCAAGGCCCTCGCTCTCGACCCGGACTGCGCTCACGCCCACCTGGTGCTCGCCGCCCGAGCGGACGACACGGAATCCGCGATCAACCACTACCGCGACGCGATCGCCGCGGCCGAGCGCACGCTCGGCCCGAAGATCTTCGAAGAGGAGGCCGGGTTCTTCTGGGGCCTCAGCGAAACCAGGCCCTACATGCAGGCCGTCAAGGGGCTTGCCGACAGCCTCCACTGGAGCGGACAGTACGACGAGGCCGCCGAGCACTACACCGAGCTGCTGCGCCTGAACCCGAACGACAACCAGGGTGTCCGCAACATGCTCGCACCGGCGCTGATGCTCCTGGGCGACAACACCGCGGCGCAGCGGCTCCTCGACGAGTACTCAGAGGACGCCACTGCATCCCCGGCCTTCAACGCAGCCCTGGTCGCCTTTCGCCGGGCCGGCGACACCAAGGTCGCGCGCAAGCGGCTGGCCAAAGCTCTGAAACGCAACGCCCACATCGCCCCCTTGTTGCTGGGCCGGACCGCGATGCCGGACGAGCTTCCGTCCGGCTACACCATCGGCAGCTTCGAGGAGGCCGCCTACTACTTCTCGTGCGCGGCTCTCGCGTGGGCCAACTCCTTCGGCGCGCTGGACTGGCTCGCCGCCGTCGTCGATGAGGATCGGCCGTAACCTGACACAGCGGGTCCTCATCGGCCGATCCACCTGAACCGGAACGGTGCCTCGTACAAACCGGAACGGTGCCACGTACACACTTCCACACTTGACGGGTCGCGAGACGCAGCGTTCCGGACTCTCGCCGGCGGCA
>CAZMED010000289.1:0-4367 GCA_964565045.1 uncultured Thermoanaerobaculia bacterium | reverse complement strand
TCCCCTCGGCCCCTCCGCCCCACCGCGCGTCTGCACCGAACCTGTTCCGTCGACGAGATGGGGCGGCCTGAATGAGCGACGACGTTCGAGCTTCCTCGCGGCGCGGATTCCTGGGGCGGCTGTGGCTGGTGCTCGGCGGGGTGGCGCTGGCCGAGGCGGCGTGGATCGTGGTCGCGTTCTTCAAGCCGCGGCCGAGGGCGGCGCCGTCCGGCAACGACACGATCTTCGTCGCCGGCCCGGTGGAGCGGTTCGAGCCGGGCTCGGTCACCGCCTTTCCCGGCGGCCGCTTCTACCTGGTGCGGCTCGCCGACGGCGGCTTCCTCGCCCTCAACCGCGAGTGCACCCACCTCGGCTGCACGGTGCCGTGGGTCGAGGCCGAAGAGCGCTTCGTGTGCCCGTGCCACGCCTCCAGCTTCGACATCCGGGGCGTCGTCCTGGGACCGCCTGCGCCGCGGCCGCTCGATGTCTTCCCGGTGCGCATCGAAAACCGCATCGTCAAGGTCGATCTCGGGGCGCCGATCACGCGGCGCGCCTTCGCCGACAACCAGGTGACCCGTTCGTGAGCGGCGCCTCGCTCGCCCGGTGGCGGCTCGTCGGGGTGGTTTCCACCGCGGCCATCGTTCTCAGCGTGCCGCTGTGGCTGGTGCGGCGAGGGCTTGACGCCGGCGATCTCGCCCGGGCCGAGGAAGGGCCGACCTTCGTCGGCCGCGAGGTCTGCCGGCCGTGCCACGAGCAGGCCACGGCGAGCTGGCAGGGCTCGGACCACGACCTCGCCATGGACGTGGCCAGCGACGAGACCGTGCTCGGCGACTTCGACGAGGCGGTCTTCAGCTCCAAGGGGATCACCTCGCGGTTCTTCCGGCGCGATGGCGGCTTTTTCGTCACCACCCAGGGGCCCGACGGCGAGCTCGCCGACTTCGAGATCACCCACGTCTTCGGCCACGACCCGCTGCAGCAGTACCTGGTGCCGTTCCCGGGCGGCCGCCTGCAGTGCCTGTCCATCGCCTGGGACTCGGTCCGCGGTGAGTGGTTCGACCTCTACCCCGACCAGGAGATTCCGCCCACCGACTGGCTGCACTGGACCCGCGCGGCCCAGAACTGGAACGGCATGTGTGCCGAGTGCCACTCCACCGATCTGCAGAAGAACTACGATGCCGAGACCGAGAGCTACGCCACCACCTGGTCGGAGATCGACGTCAGCTGCGAGGCCTGCCACGGGCCCGGCTCCCGGCACGTGGCGTGGGCCGAGATCCCGCCCATGGCGCGGCCCCCGGCCGACGACTTCGGCCTCGTGGTGGCGACCGGCGGCATCAGCTCGGAGCGGCAGGTGGAGCTGTGCGCCCCCTGCCACTCGCGCCGCTCCGAGCTCGGCGACTACGACCACTCGGGCGCCGCGCTCCTCGACCACCAGCGGCCGGCGCTCCTCGAGGAGCATCTCTACTTCGCCGACGGCCAGATCCTCGACGAGGTCTACGTCTGGGGTTCCTTCACCCAGTCCAAGATGTACGCCAACGAGGTGCGCTGCTCGGACTGCCACGACGTCCACAGCCTGAAGCTCAAGCTCGAGGGTAACGAGCTGTGCGGACAGTGCCACCGCGCCGACGTCTACGACACCCCGGAGCACCACTTCCACAAGAAGGTCCACGAGGGCCGTCCGTCGGACGGTGCGCTGTGCGTCTCCTGCCACATGCCCGAGCGCGCCTACATGGTGATCGACGAGCGCGCCGACCACTCGCTGCGCATCCCGCGCCCGGATCTCAGCGCCCGCCTCGGCACGCCGAACGCCTGCTCGCAGGGCGGCTGCCATGACGACAGACCGCTCGAGTGGTCGGTGGACGCGTTCACGAAGTGGTACGGGCAGGCGAAGAAGCCGCACTACGGCAGCACGCTCGCCGCCGGCCGCGCGGCCCGTCCCGAGGCCGCGCCCGAGCTCCTGCGCCTGGCGGGCGATCCGCTCTACCCTGCCATCGTCCGCGCCACCGCGCTGTCGCTGCTCGACCGCTACCCCGGGGAGGCGAGCACGCGCGCGTTCGAAGCCGCTCTGGCGGACGCCGAGGGGCTGGTGCGGTTGACCGCCGTCGACCACGTGGTGGCCGGGAGTGGCGAGGAGCTGGTGGCGCTGGTATCGCCGCTCCTGCTCGACCCGTTGCGTGCGGTCCGGATGCAGGCCGCGGTGCTGCTGGCGGACGCCCCGGACGCGCTGCTCAAGCCCTACCAGCGCGAAGCGCGGGCGGAGGCCCTGACCGAGTACCGCGCGGCCATGGCGCACTCCCTCGACTTCGCCTTCGCCGGCCACAACCTCGGCAACCTCGCGGCGCGCCTCGGCGACCCCGCCGCGGCCGAGCGGTTCTACCGGAAGGCCATCGCCATCGACGACCTCTTCTACCCGGCCAAGGCCAACCTGGCCGTGGTGCTCAACGCGCAGGGGCGCAACGACGAGGCGGAGGCGCTGCTGCGCTCGATCCTCGCCGGCGATCCCGACCAGTTCGAAGCGGCCTACTCGCTGGGTCTGCTGCTGGCCGAGTTGGGCCGGTACGTGGAGGCCGAGGCGCTCCTGGCGCGGGCGGCGGCGGGCATGCCGGGGCACCCGGGGGCCGAGCGCAACCTGCGCGCCGTCCGCGACTATCTGGGGCGTGTCGACTCCGCGACGCGGGAATGATCGGGTCCTGGCCGAGGTTGCCGGTGTGTGACCAGTTGGTGCTCGACCGACCACCCGAGACGACTGAGCTTCGGTCCGTCGACCGCGTGGAAAATCGCCGGACACCTTTGAATAACAGCTGTCGACACGAGGAGCACGACCATGAAGAAAGCCTTCGGACTGATGTGTGTTGTCGCCCTGTTCGCGACCCCTGCCATGGCGCAGAAGGTCACCATCGATTACGCCCATGACTTCGATTTCAAGGGCATCTCGACCTATCAGTACGTCGATACCGCGGAGAGCAACGTCAAGAACCAGTTGATGGCCGACCGCGTGACGGCGATGCTCAAGAAGGAGCTCGCCGAGGGCGGGCTCACAGAGGTTTCGGAGAATCCCGACATCTATGTGACCTACCACTTCACCTCCAAAGAGAACACCTCCTACAACACCACGATGATGGGCTACGGCGGGTATGGCGGCTACTACGGCGGCTGGCGAGGCTGGGGCATGGGCGGCATGGGCACCGCCACCACCACCGCCACGACCTACACCGAGGGCACCCTGATCTTCGACGCCTACGAGCCGGCCGAGAAGAAGATGGTGTGGCGCGGCACCGGCACGGTGACCGTCAAGGCCAAGCCCGAGAAGCAGGTCAAGCAGGTGGAGAAGATCCTCAAGAAGCTCGGCGACAAATGGGACAAGATCCTCGAGGGCATGGGCAAATAATAAGATTGCGAACACCCGAGATCATGCCAACCGAGGCCCGGTCGATCGCGACCGGGCTTTTTCGTGCTCTGATAATCAGACTGCCGTGCGGGAGTCCACCAGCAGCTCGTCAACGATGCCGACGACCACCGCCCGCACCGGCGCCTGCGGCGCGCCGAGCACCTGTCGCGCACCGTTGCCCTCGTCGAGCACCAGCACCGTCTCGCCCGCGCCGGCGCCGACCGCGTCCACGGCGATGACGTCCTGACCCGTCGCCCTGCCGTCGATGTCCAGCAGGTCGACGAGCAGCAGCCGCCGGCCGTCGAGGGCCGGCACCTGGATCGTGGCGACCACGGTGGCGGCGACGCGGCCGATCTTCACCGCGGCGATCCCGCGAGCGGCTCGACCGCGTCGACGATGGCGGTGATGGCGTGGTCAACCGGCCCGGGCGCCACCTGCAGGGCGAGCGACGCCTCGCGGCTCGCCACCACCGCCACCAGGTCACCGGGCGCGGCCATGGCCACCCCGTCGGCAGCCACCACCGGCCGGCCGCGCGGCTCGAGCCGGCGGTCGAGCGGCTGCACGATGAGCAGGCGCACGCCCTCGAGCCCGCGGTAGATGGTGGTCGCGACCACCGTGCCGATGACGCGCCCGAGGTTCATCCGGACCACCAACCCTCCCGGCAGCCTGGACGGCTGCCCCACAGAGGTTTCGCGCGTGTCAGAGATTGTGGGGCACGCGTCTCGCGTGCCGGGTGGGTGGGGGGGAGGGCTATGACTGGCACCGCCATCCTCACCCCCGGCCGCCGGTGAGTCGGTTCGAGAACTCGGTCGCGGCCTCGAGGTTGGCGCGCATCTCGGCGTGGCACTCGGGGATCACCACCTGTGCCACCAGCACGCCGGGATCGTCGAGGCCCGAGACCGCGAGCTCCACCGCCGCCTCGACGTCGGCGACCTCACCGGAAAACACGCAGTAGGCCTTGCCGCCGAGGCGGTCGGCGAGCCGGATCTCCACCAGCTCCACC
>CAZMED010000288.1:0-4369 GCA_964565045.1 uncultured Thermoanaerobaculia bacterium | reverse complement strand
CGGGGACTACGACCCGCACTCGGTGGAGGCGGTCCTGGTGACGGCCGCCGACGCGTTGTCGGCGGCGCGGCCGGGCGCGCGGCGCGAGATCCTCGAGAACTACATCAAGCGCCTCGAGAAGCTCGAGAGCATGGCGACCGACTTCAAGGGCGTCGAGAAGGCCTACGCCATCCAGGCCGGCCGCGAGCTGCGGATCGTCGTCGAGTCGGCGCGGATCTCGGACGAGGACGCCATCTGGCTCGCCCGCGACCTGGCCAAGAAGGTCGAGTCGGAGCTCACCTACCCGGGGCAGATCAAGGTGACCGTGATCCGCGAGACCCGCGCGGTGGAGTACGCGCGGTGATCCGACTGCTCTTCGTCGGCGACATCATGGGCTCGGCCGGGCGGCGCGCGGTGTGCACCGAGCTCGAGCCCGTGGTCGACCGCGAGCGGGTCGACTTCGTGGTCGCCAACGTGGAGAACCTGGCCGGCGGCTTCGGGGTGACGGCCAAGGTCCTCGAGGAGCTCGAGGGGCTGCCGATCGCGGTCTTCACCACCGGCAACCACGTGTGGGACAAGAAGGAGGGCGTGCCGCTGCTGGACGCCCATCCGACCCTCCTGCGCCCGGCCAACTACCCCGACGGCAACCCCGGCCGCGGCTGGTGCGTCGAGGAGACGGCGGCCGGCGTTCCGGTGGCGGTGGTCAACCTCCAGGGCCAGGCCATGATGCCGCCGATCGACAATGCCTTCCGGTGCGCCGACCGGGTCCTGGACGAGATCGCGGCGGCGCACCCGGACGTGCGGGTGATCCTGGTCGACATGCACGCCGAGGCGACATCCGAGAAGCAGGCCATGGGCTGGTACCTCGACGGCCGCGTGACCGCGGTTCTCGGCACCCACACCCACGTTCCCACCGCCGACGAGCGGATCCTCCCCCAGGGCACCGCCCTGCAGACCGACGTCGGCATGACCGGGCCCTACGAGTCGATCATCGGCATGCGGCCCGAGAAGGTCCTCGAGCGCTTCCTCTACAACACGCCGCGCCCCTTCGAGCCCGCCAAGCGCGGCCTCCAGCTCCGGGGCGCGCTGGTCGACGCCGACGAGACGAGCGGCCGCGCTCTCGCCATCCGCCGCGTGCACATCGACGTGGAGTGAAGGCTCCCGTCATCGACGCAGGTCTCAGGGCGAGAGTGGGTCCGCGCATGGGCGCTGACATAACCTGAGAGCAGGCTGTTCAAGCCCGAGCCCGAGCCGGAAGACGCTCAGCTCGGCGTCGCCCCGCGTTCCACGCGCCCGTCCCGCACCCTGATCTCTCCGGCCTTCACCACGTGGCGCACCGGGTTGACGCCGTAGTGGTAGACCAGGTGGTGCACCGTGGGCGCGTCGAGAACCACCAGGTCCGCCGTCTTGCCCTCCTCGATCGAGCCGAGATCGGAGGCGCGGCCGAGGGCGGCGGCGGCGTTCAGGGTGGCCGCGGTGAGGGCTTCCGCCACCGTCATGCCCATGCCGAGGCAGGCGAGGGCGAGGATCATCGGCATCGACTCGGTGGGCGAGGAGCCGGGGTTGCAGTCGGTGGCGAGGGCGACGGCGCAGCCGGCGTCGATCAGCTCCCGCGCCGGCGCGAAGGCCGAGCGCAGGAAGAAGGAGGTCCCCGGCAGCAGGACGGCGACGGTGTCGGAGCCCGCGAGGGCCGCGATGCCCGCGGGCGTGACGCACATCAGGTGGTCCGCCGACAACGCGCCGAGCTCGACCGCCAGCTCGGCGCCGCCGAGCGGTGTCAGCTCGTCGGCGTGGAGGTGGATCTTCCAGCCGAGCTCTTTGGCGTCGGCGAGCAGCCGCCGCGTCTGTCCGAGGTCGAAGACGCCCTCCTCGCAGAAGACATCGACCGCTTCGGCGAGGCCGCGGCGCGCGATCTCGGGGTGGATCTCCTGCACCAGACGCTCGACCCAGACCTCGGGGTCGGCGCGGTGCTCGGGGGGCACCTCGTGCGCCGCGAGGCAGGTGGGATGGAGGTCGAGCGGATGGAGGCGGGAGGCCTCGGCGATGACCTCGAGCATCCGCACCTCGGTCTCGAGGTCGAGGCCGTAGCCCGATTTGGCCTCGAGGGTGGTGGTGCCGTGGAGGAGGAAGGTGTCGAGGCGGGCGAGCGCCGATTCGAGCAGCTCGGCGGAGGAAGTGGCGCGGGTGGCTCGCACGGTGGCGTTGATGCCGCCGCCGGCGCGCGCGATGTCCATGTAGCTCTCGCCCCGCAGCCTTCGGTCGAACTCGTCCTCGCGGGAGCCGGCCCACACCGGGTGGGTGTGGGGGTCGACGAAGCCCGGGACGATGCATCCGCCTCCGGCGTCGAGGACCTCGTCCGGCGCGGAAAACCGCCGAACGTGCTCGGACTCGTCGCCGACGAAGACGATCCGGTCGCGTTCGCAGCGTACGACGGCATTGGGGAGGATCTCGAGGGCCGACAGCCCGCGGCCGCGCCGCGGCTCGTTGCCGGTCGGCGTCGCCAGCTGCGCGGCGCCGCGGACGAGGAGGCTCATCCCTGTCGCTCGGTGCCGTCCTGGACCCGCCGCTGGAAGGTGGCGAGCTGGGGCGCCGAGCGCTCCTCGCTCTCCCGCCGCTGGTCGTCGTGGACCAGGCCCTGGATGAGCTCCACCATGCGGTTGAGCTCGGCCCGGATCTCGCGCCGCCGCATCCGCAGGTCGCTGAGGACCCGCTCGATGTTCTGCACCCGGTCGTTGGCCTCCGTCACGAGGCGGTCGGCGAGCCCGTGGCCCTCGGCGACGATCCGCTGGCCTTCGGAGCGGGCGACCTCGATGGTGGTCTCGGCGGAGCGCTGGGCCGCGACCAGGGCCTCCTTGAGGGCGCCCTCGCGCTCGCGGAAGGCGCGCAGCTCCTGCTCCAGGCCGTGCAGCCGCTGCCGGAGCTCGCCGCGCTCGCGCAGCATCTCCTCGACCGCGCGGGCGAGGTCGGCGAGGTACTCGTGGACCTCGATCGGCGAGTAGCCGTTGAGGCGCTTGGAGAACTTCTTGCCGAGAATGTCCATGGGCGCGAACTCGGACATGGCGGTGCTCCTTTCCGACCTTCCATTATGTCACGCTCCGGCCTCGGACCGCGCCGCCGGTTGCTTCGCCGCCGGGATGTGGTGATGCCCGTCACGATCGCTATAATTGGAGCGATCGGGGAGGGGCATCGCGTGGCAGACATCCAGCTTGAGGTGCACGAGCTCCGCAAGACCTTCCACCCGGGCCTCTTCGAGGCCGATGTCGAGGCCCTGAAGGGGCTCAGCTTCGAGGTCGGTCGGGGCGAGATCTTCGGCTTCCTGGGCCCCAACGGCGCCGGCAAGACCACCACCATCAAGGCCATCACCGACCTCATCCGGCCGGACTCGGGGACCATCGAGGTGTGCGGGCTGCCCCACACCGCGGCCGCGGCCAAGCGCCGCGTCGGCTTCATGTCGGAGAGCCCTTACGTCTACAGCCACCTCACGGGCCGCGAGTACCTGCGTTTCTGCGCCGAGCTCCTCGGCCTCGAGCGGGCGGGCCTCGAAGCGCGCACCGCCGCGGTGCTCGAGGAGGTCGGCATGGCTTCCGCCGCCGACCGCGGCATCGGCACCTACTCCAAGGGCATGCAGCAGCGCATCACGCTCGCCCAGGCGCTGCTCGGCGATCCCGAGCTCCTGATCCTCGACGAGCCGATGAGCGGCCTCGATCCGCTCGGCCGCCGCGACGTGCGCGACATCATCCTCGCCAGGGCGGGGGCGGGGGCCACGGTCTTCTTCTCGTCGCACATCATTCCCGACGTCGAGGCCCTGTGCGACCGGGTGGCGGTGGTCGTGGACGGCGCGGTGCGGGCCGTGGGCTCGGTCGAGGAGCTGGTCTCGCGCGAGGCGGCGGGCTACGAGATCACCTTCACCGGCGTTCCGGCCGCACGGCTCGACGCGCCGCTCGCGGCGGTCCACGAGCGCAGCGACGCCACCCGGGTGCGGGTCGCGGCCGCCGACCGCGAGGCCCTGCTCGGCGAGCTCGCCCGGCACGGCGCGCAGCTGGTGAGCCTCAACCCGGTGCGGGCCGGCCTCGAGGAAATGCTGCTCGAGGAGTTCGAGGGAGGCGCGTCATGAGGTCGATCCGCGCGATCGCGGTCAACACCTTCCGCGAGGCGGTCCGCGACCGCATCCTCTACCTCTTCGTCGGCTTCGCGGTGGTGCTGGTGGTGAGCACCAAGCTCTTCGGCATGCTCACCGTCGGCGACGAGGCCAAGATCGTCAAGGACATCGGCCTCGCCGCGATGCAGTTCTTCTCGATGCTGATCGCGGTCATGATGAGCATGCTCCTGGTCAGTCGCGAGGTCGACAGCCGCACGGTCTTCATGATCCTCTCCAAGCCGGTGCCGCGGT
>CAZMED010000287.1:1737-4378 GCA_964565045.1 uncultured Thermoanaerobaculia bacterium | reverse complement strand
CGTTCGCGCGCCGCCTCGAGCTCGTCCATCATGCGGTTGAAGACGTCGCCGAGCTCGGCCACCTCGTCGCCGCGACGGGTCGGCGCGCGCACCGTGAGATTGCCCTCGCCCGCCTTCTTCATCGTCTGGTTGAGGTTGATGATCGGGCGAATGAGGGTCTCGACGTAGAGCGCGGTCATGATCGAGTTGCCGAGCATCAGCAGCAGCGCGATCAGCGCCGCCTGCCCGGCCACCTCGCGCACTTTCCGTTCGATGGGCCGCAGCGAGAAGCCGACCACCAGCGAGCCCACCGGGCCGTCGGACAGCATGAGCGGTGCGCGGACCTCGAGAACCCGCTCGTCGTCCACCACCAAACCGTCCGAGCTGTGCGCGAGCTCGATCGCCTCCCGGTCCGTCAGCGCGCGCTCGAACGGCCGGCCGACGAGCCCGCTCAGGCTGGAGTGGGTCACGACGCCGGCGGCATCGGTCACGATCACATACTGCATGACGTCCTGGTTGCGGCGGAGGATCTCGGAGATGTAGTGCTCGATCCAGTTCTCGTCGGCAGCTCGTCCCGAGGCCACGAGGAGCTCGATGTCGGTGAGGGAAACCGCCATCGCCTCGACGAGGCTGTGGCCACGCCGGACGATCGCCTCGTTCAGGGTCCGCCGTTCGTGGATGGTGCCGAAGACCGTGACCAGGGTCATCGTCACGGCAATCAGGGTGTTGGAGTAGAGAAAGAAGCGGATCCGCAAGCCGAGCTTGATCATCGTTCGCCGCTCCGAGGTCCGCCGGCGCCGCGGCGGCTGCGGGGTCGTCGCATGCGACGGAGCGGACTCTTCATCGCGCGGTCCCCGGAGACGCGAGCAGGCTCACCAGCTCGCTGCACTCGAGGCCCTCCTCGATCTCCACCACCGTGGGCCACCCGCGCTCGCGCGCCCTTTCGGCCGCCTCGGGACCGAGGCACCACGCCGTCACCTGCGGCCCCCAGCCCGGGTTGTCCCGCTCCCGGTCGAGCCAGTCCACCTCCGCACGGTCGCGGACGACGCAGCCCGTCAGGGGCATCGCCGCGATCACCACCCTCGCCGCGGGCGAGGCGGCCGACGGCAGCTCCAGCACATCGGCGCCGGCGTCCTCGAGCGTCGCGGCGAGCCGGGGGTCGGTCGCCGCCAGCAGCAGGCGCTGTCCCGCCAGCGGCAGACGGTTGTACCAGTCGAGGTGCTGCGAGTGGCGCACGGTCGGACCGATGGCGAACAGTGCCGGCGGGCCGATGCCCTCCCGCTCGACCGCGCTCGGCAGATCTTCCAGCGTCGACACCACGTGGCGCTGGCCGGCGGTGGTCCCGCGCTCGACCATCGCCGCCGGGGTGTCGGGCGGCATGCCGGCCTCGAGGAGCTTGTCGACCACCGCCGGCAGGGCGGTCACGCCCATATAGCCGACCAGCGTTGCGTGCGGGTCCATGGCGAGCAGATCCCAGCGCACCTGCGGGCCGTCGCTCTTGAGGGCCTCGTGCGCCGTCAACAGGGTCAGTCGCACCGCCTCCCGGCGGTGGGTCGCCGGGATGCCGGCCCAGGCCAGGGCCGCGACGCCCGAAGTCACCCCGGGCACGATCTCGAAGCGGATGCCCTCCTCGGCCAGCACCTCGGCTTCTTCCCCGCCGCGGCCGAAGACGTACGGGTCGCCGCCCTTGAGGCGGACCACGCGCCTGCCCTCGCGGGCGAGCCGCACCAGCAGGGCGTTGATCTCCTCCTGCGGCATGGGGTGGATGCCCGCCACCTTGCCCACCGGGTGCAGCTCGGCGGTCGGCGGCAGGTCGCAGGGCAGGGCCGGCGCCGCGAGGCGATCGAAGACCACCGCATCGGCCTCGGCGAGACGCCTGCGGCCGCGGACGGTGAGCAGCCCGGGGCAGCCCGGACCGGCGCCGACGAGGGAAACGAAACCCTCGCCGTGGCGCTCGTCGCGGCAGGCCCCGGCGGCGTGGCGCGGCCGCCGCTCCTCGACCGCACGGTGGTCCACCGGCGCCTGGAGCCAGGTCTGCTCCTCGGCCGCGGTGGGCACCCGGGCGGTGAGGCGGTCGCCGTCGACGGTGGCCGCGAAGAACTGGTCGAAGTGAGCGTTCTCCCCGCTCGAGTCCAGGCTCAGCGAGCGGACCGCCATGCGGTACCGCGCCGCGGCATCGAACCACTCGGCCCACTCCTCGCCGAGCCGTCGCTCGAGGAGCTGGCGCAGCCTGCGGATCGCGAACGGCGCCTCGCCGCCCGAGCCCAGAGCGAGCTGCAGGGGCCCGCGCCGGATGCGTGCCGGGAGGTGGAACGAGCACAGCTCCGGGTCGTCGGCGACGTTGCACCACACGCCCGCCAGCTCGGCATCACGGAAGACGCCGGCGTTGACCTCGCGGTCGTCGGTGGCGGCGAAGACGAGGGCCCAGCCGTTGTCCGCGTCGCCGTCGTAGGGTCGGAGCTCGAGCGCGATCTCGTCCTGCGCGGCCATGGTCGCCAGCGGGGCGACGACCTCGGGCGCGACCACCGTCACCAGCGCAGCTTCCTCCAGCAGGCCCTGCACCTTGCGCAGGGCCACCCCGCCGCCGCCCACCACCAGGCATTTCCTGCCCCGGACATCGAGCATCACCGGGTACACGCAGCCTCCATCCGCCGCACGTCAA
>CAZMED010000287.1:0-1637 GCA_964565045.1 uncultured Thermoanaerobaculia bacterium | reverse complement strand
CCGAGGGCGCGGACCCGCCAGCTGACACCGCCTCCCAGGTAGCGCGCGTCGATGCCGCGGTGGCGGAGCCACCGCACCACCTCGGCCGAACGGGTGCCGTGAGCGCAGGCCACCAGCAGCCGGCCGTCCGTGGGGATCTCGTCGGCCCGCTGCCGCAGCTCGTCGAACTCGATCTGGATCAGCCGGCCCGGGCCCAGCGGCCGCTCCTCGCGCTCCTCTGCAACGCGAACGTCGAGCACGCTCGCGGTGCGGAGCTCGCTCAACGGCGAGACCCCCTCCACGCCTTCGAGCTGGTTCTCGGCCGCCATCCCGAGCACCGCCAGGGGCTCGAGGGCGGGCGCATAGGGAGGTGCGTAGGCGTGCTCGACGGTTGCCAGGGCGCCGAGCTCCGCGCCGCGGAGGATCAGCTGTGCGGCGACGTCGATCCTCTTGGCGACCTCGCCTTCCTCGCCGACGCCCTGCACGCCGAGCACCCGCCGCGTCGCCGGGTCGTAGACCAGGCCGAGCAGGATGAGCTTGTTCTCGGGCCAGTAGTGGGCGCGGTCCTCGGCACTGATCCAGGCGCTGCGCACCCCGAGACCGTCGCCCGCCAGCCGCGTCGCGGTGCAGCCCACCGCCGCGACGTTGAGGTCGAAGACCTTGACCGCGGTCGCCGCCGCCACCGGCCCGAAGCGGTCGTCGCGGCCCGCGAGAACGTTGGCCAGGACCCTGCCCTGGCGGTTGGCCAGCGAGCCGAGCGGCAGGAACGCCGGCCCCCCGGTCACCGCGTGGCGGCACTCGACGCAGTCGCCCGCCGCCCACACGTGCGGCACCGAGGTCGCGAGGCGTTCGTCGACCCGGATCGCGCGGCTCGCACCGAGGGCGGCGCCGCAGGCCACGGCGAGCTCGGTCCGCGGCACGACGCCGATCGCCACCACCGCCACGTCCGCGGCCACGTTCTCTCCGCCGACCCGGACCGCGACGCCGTCGTCGGTGGCGGCGATCGTCTCGACCGGCGATCCGGTCAACACGCGCACACCGGCGCCCTCCATCTGCCGTCTCACCACCATCCCGAGCTCCGGGTCGAGGATCTCGGGCAGCGGTGTCGGTGCGGCCTCGATCAGGGTCACCTCCGCCCCCCACAGGCTGCGGAAGGCCTCGGCGAGCTCGCAGCCGACCAGACCCGCTCCGACCACGGCGACGTGCTCGATCTCCCCTTGCATCAGACCCATCTTGAGCGGCTTGACGTCGTCCCAGACATGGAAGGTGCGCACCCGGGGATGGTCGGGCTGCCCGGGCAGGCGGCGCGGCGCCGCGCCGGTCGCCAGCACCAGCTCGTCAAATGCGATGTCGCGGGACCCGCTGCCGTTCTCGATACGCAGGGTGCGCCCTGCGGCATCGACCCCGGTCGCCCTCCAGCCGGCGACGATCTCGACACCCTTGGCGTCGAGGAAGAAGTCGCCGTCGCGTTCGATCCCGTACGGGGTCCGCCGCAGGGCGCGGAGCTCCTCGATGTCGCCGGAGAGCACGTACGGCAGGCCGCAGGCGCCGTAGGAGAAGATCTCCTTGGCCTCGACGACCGTGATCTCCCACTCCGGCTGCAGCCGCCGCAGCCGGCAGGCGCACCGCAGCCCCGCCGCCGACGCCCCGACAATCAC
>CAZMED010000286.1:3260-4384 GCA_964565045.1 uncultured Thermoanaerobaculia bacterium | reverse complement strand
GATGATGGAATTTCATGTTTAGATCGATAAGAACAAGGCGGTCATGAATATTTCCGCTTTGATCTCCAACTGGGAAATTCTCTTGCCGGGTATTCCAAAGGCAGTTGATGTCCCGGGGAGGGGCGCCGGAGTCGACGCGTCCCGTGCGGGCCGACCACGTGAGGCAAAAAACGTCGCGACTTTTTTTGCTTACGAGCAAAAAATGTCGTTCGGGGGATTCGTGCATCAGAGCCGCCTCTCGCGCCTGGATACCGCCCGAGTCGAAGGTGCCCATCTCGTCGAGGGCCTCCAGGTCGTGGCAGGTGCAGTAGAAGTCTGAAGCGACGGCGACGTCAGGTCGGCGCGGCTGATCGGCCGCTCACTCGTAGTGAGTCCACATCCGGAGCACCTTCACAGTGCGTTGTTCCTTCAGGATCTGGTACACGAGCCGATGCTGGATGTTGATGCGTCTCGAATAGGCGCCGGCGAGGTCACCGACCAGCTTTTCAAGAGGCGGCGGCGTTTGGAAGGGGTCTTCGGCGAGGACGTCGAGCAGCGACTGGGCTTTGTCGCGGAGCCCGGATGCGGCGATCTTCCTGGCGTCTTTCTGGGCCTGCCTGGTGAAGACCAACCGCCACCGGCTCACCAGCCAGGCTCCTCGGCGCACTCGTCAATCGGCTCGTTCATGCCGGCGCGGATCGACTCCCGCATGCCCGGAATGGAGAGCAGGTGGAGGGTCTCCTGGATCGATCGCCAGTCATCCTCGGAGACGAGCACCGCGTTGCCTCTTTTGCCCGTGATGAGGATGGGCTCACTGCTTTCCCGCGCCTCATCAACCAGCTTGTAGAGCTTCGATCGCGCGTCGGTTGCGGAAATGGTCGTCATGCGTGCCTCCCCGAGTAACGTACGGCATAACGTACGCCACGTCAAGACCGCCCGTCGTCGCGCGGAACGCGTTTCTCTCAAGCTCGTTTCAGTCGTACAGCCAGATTTGTGGAGCAGCCGTCCCGGCTCCCGGGTGGGTGGAAACGTTGGAACGTTGGGACGTTGGGACGTTGAGACGTTGGGACGTTGAGACGTTGGGACGTTGGGACGTTGGGACGTTCCGGCCGCCCGCCCGGCACGCGGGACGCGTGCCCCACAAG
>CAZMED010000286.1:0-3160 GCA_964565045.1 uncultured Thermoanaerobaculia bacterium | reverse complement strand
CCCGCCCGGCACGCGGGACGCGTGCCCCACAAGCTCGTTTCAGCCGTCCGGCCAGGTTTGTGGGGCAGCCGTCCCGGCTGCCGGGTGGGGGGCGGGCATCAAAATCGCGTGCCCGTGCGGGTGCCTCGATCGCGGCCTGTCGAGGGGGCTCTTCCCCATCATCAGTGTCTGGGGCGAGCGAAGTGAACGGGTCGAATGGTCTGGGTGGTATTCGGTTGCGAGCAGGAACTCGGCTCAGTTGTTTGCCGAGTGAATTGTCACGCCGTTATCGGTGACGTCCATGACGGCGTAACCCACATCGGCGTCCGGGAGATTGATGTGCGTGTCTCTGAGCAGAAGGAGCCTCATGAGTTCACCGCTGCGCCTTCGAGCTCGAGCAGGAATCGCCAGGCCGGTACGGTGCGGATGGTCCCTGCGTCGGTTTCGATGTCGCCCTCCTCGGCCCGGGTGACGATCGTGCCTTCATCGAGGCCGAGCTCGGTCATGGCTGCGCCCAGGGCCGCGACCTCTCGCTTCCTCGTCTTCGGCGCGGCCAGGGACTCGCACACCTGCACCAGCACGCGCGGCCGATTGGTGGGCTGCACCACGAAGTCGACCTCCGAGCCGTTTCTGGTCTTGTAATAGTGGATGTCTGCGGTGATCCGGCGGAGCGCTGTGAACACGAGGTTCTCCAGCAGATGGCCCGAGTTGACGAGGATCCGGGGCACGACCGAGGTCACGAATGCGTGATCGACGCAGTAGATCTTCTTCGGATTGGTCTTGCGGCGGGCTGCGGAGGCATCGAAGACGGTGGTGGTGAAGAGGAAGTAGGCGTCCTCGAACCACGCCACGTAGTCCGACACGGCGGACTTCGGCGCCTTGTGGCCGAGCGACTTGAGGTACCCGGTGAGGCTGTTGACCGAGTACATGGAGGCCGTGCTCTCGAGCAGTCGGTGGGCCAGGTCCCGGACGGCGTTGGGGTGGGAGACGTCGTGCCGCTCCACCAGGTCGCGAAACAGGATCGCCTGCAGGTACTCCTGGTGGATCTTGACGCGAAGCCGCGGGTCCAGCGCCAGGACCTCGGGAAACCCGCCCGTCTCCCAGTATGCGTCGAAGGCCTTCTGCACCATGAGGCGGTTCCTGGTGGAGAGGGGCTGATCGTGCGTCAGGTCTTCGGAGTCGAGGAACTCGGCGAAGGAGAACGGGAAGATCTCCCACGACAGCGCTCGGCCGCGCATCTGGGTGGCGATCTCGCGGGACAGCATGCGCGCCGAGGAGCCGGTGAGGTAGACCTCGCTGTTCTCGGTGCGCATCAGGCGGTCGACGAACGGCTCCCACCCCTCCACCGCCTGGATCTCGTCGAAGAAGCAGTAGACCTTCTCCGCGCCCTTCTTCTCCGGAAAGAGCGAGAAGTAGGCCTCCGTGATCAGGCCCAGGCCCTCTCTCTCGAGGTTGTGCAGCCGGTCATCGAAGAAGTTGACGAAGAGGATGTTCTGCCTCGGCACGCCGGCTGCGAGGAGGCGATCGATCACCTGGAAGAGGTAGGTCGATTTGCCGGCGCGGCGGACGCCGATGCAGACCGTCGCCTTGCCGGGAACCGTGTCGATCTTCAGGTGGCGGGGTACGCCGGTGACCAGCCTCGACTCCTGGAAATCGAGCAGCATGGCCTTCAGGGTTTCCAGCATCGAGGCCTCCAAGCGGTAACGAATCTCTCTGATTCTTCGAACAACTGGTAAATATTCTTACCAGATTGAACGGGCGCGGTCAACCTGTTCTCGACGACTCGCGGTCATGCGGCTTCGGCGGAGGCCGAAGAGAGTGGGCGCAGGGCTTCGTTGACGGCAGTCCTCTCCCCGGCGTGACGCCTCAGTCACCTGAGCTTCACCCGGTCGTCTTCAGGTGCAGCTGGACCATGATGGCGTGTCCGACGGCTTCCATGTCGGCGGCCGAGAGGCGGCCGCCTTGCTTGACGAGGCGGCGTTTGCTGACGGTAGCGAGCTGGTTGGCCATGGCCTTGTGATGCTGTCCCGGGATCGCGACGCCGCCGTTCTGCAAGGTCGTTTTAGTAAATACCTCTTTACTTTGATGGAAGGCTGGGAAAGAATGCTTTCCTGAGGAGAAGAACGTGAAGAGAACCACCGGCACCTACGAAAAGACGACGGTTGCGGGTGAGGAGGTTCGGGCGTTCATCCCTCATCCCCTGCCGCCGCAGAAACCGGCGCTGCAAATGGACCAGTCGTTGTCCGAGTCTCTCCGGGATGCGGAAGGCGCGCTCGCCCGGTTGGCAGTCGCCGGCGAAATGGTCCCCTCGATCGACTGGCTGGTCTACGCGTTCGTGCGCAAGGAGGCGGTGCTGTCGTCCCAGATCGAGGGGACCCAGGCAACCCTTGTCGATCTGCTGACGTTCGAGGCGACGGGCATCGACGAGCCGCCGGTGGATTCCGACGTCGGCGAGGTGTGCAACTACCTGTTGGCGCTTTCGTTCGCGAGGGCCGAGCTGCGCCGTCCGAAGGGCCTGCCGCTGAGCGTGCGACTTCTGAACCGAACGCACCAACGGCTGATGGCGGGGCCTCCGGGACGAGGCGCACGCCCGGGCGAGGTGCGACGGAGCCAGAACTGGATCGGCGGCACACGTCCGGGTAACGCCGTCTTCGTGCCGCCTCCCCCTCACGCGCTTGGCGACCTGCTGACCCAGTTCGAGCGCGCGATCCACAGCGACGATGCACTCCACCCTCTTGTGAGATGTGCCTTGCTGCACGCCCAGTTCGAGACCATCCACCCCTACCTCGACGGGAATGGAAGGGTGGGCCGACTGCTGATCACGCTTCTGCTCGAGCACTGGGGCCTGCTCGAGGAGCCGCTGCTCTACCTCAGCCTCTTTTTCAAGCGCCACCGGGAGGAGTACTACCGGCGCCTGGGCGCCATCCGCACCGACGGGGACTGGGAGGGCTGGGTGGCGTTCTTCCTCGACGGAGTGAGGGTCACCGCAGACGAGACCACGACCACGGTGCGGGACCTCTTCGCCCTGGTGAGCCGGGACCGCTCCACTGTGCTCGCCCATCCGGCGACCACGGTCTCGGCCGCCCGCCTCTTCGAGGAGCTGCCGCGTCACCCGATGGTGACCCTGGCGGGCGTCAGGAGATTGTTGGCGACGACCAAACCCACAGCATCGAAGGCAGTC
>CAZMED010000285.1:0-4391 GCA_964565045.1 uncultured Thermoanaerobaculia bacterium | reverse complement strand
ACCAGTGGAAGCGGTCGCCGGTCGCCGTCGGCGCGGTGCAGTTGACGCGGCCCTTGCCCGGCGCGAGCTCGGCGCGGGGGACGACCGCGAATCGTCGTCCCGGCTCGAGCCACTGCACGATGGCCTCGCCCTGGCCGCCGGCAAAGCACATGAGGCGGTCGATCCGCGCGTCGGTCGCGGCGAGCGTGACCTCGAGCCGCGGCCGCTGCGACGAGGTCACGGGGTTCCACGGCGTCACGCTCGCGACCGGTAGTGGACGGGTGGCCACTTTGAGAGCGAAGTCGTCGGTCCCGGCGAACTCTTCCGCCATGAAGTACCTTGGCAGCGCCCGCGGGTCGCTGGTCGGCCCCACGGCGCCCGAGTGCTGGCCGAAGGCCACGTAGCCGAGCTCGGAGACGAGCTCGGCGACGCTCGTGTCGTAGTCTCCGAAGGGGTACGCAAGCACGCCCTCGAGCGGGTGCAGCTCCGCGGCCAGCCGTCGTTCGGCGTGCTCGATGTCCGATCGCACGCGCACCCGACGGTCGATCTCGCTGGCCACTCCAGGGCGCCGAACAAAGGACAGGTGCTGCCCACCGTGGTTGGCGAAGGTCGCGCCGCCCGACTCCATCTCGCGCATCTGCTCCCAGGTCATGTAGGTGGGACGCCCCGAGTCGACGAGATCGGTGGCCACGAAGACCGTGAAGGGGTAGCCGCGCGCTTCGAGGCGCGGGTAGGCCTCGCGGTACACCGACCGGTAGGCGTCGTCGATGGTGATCGCGACCGCCCGCTCCGGGAGGGTTCCGTCGCCGCGCACCGCCGCCACCACGTCCGCCAGGGGCACCACCGTGTAGCCGCGGCTGGCAAGGTGGTCGAGGTGGGACTCGAACTGCTCGAGGCGCACGTTCGTCGCCGGGTGGGCGTCCTCGCCGAAGCGGTGGTACATGAGCACCACCGCCTCGTCGCCCGCCCAGACCGGGCCGGCAGCCAGGGCGAGGCCGAGGGCCGCAGCCGGCCACCGGGACGATCGTCGCAGCCGTCCTGCATCATTCATCGTCTTATCGTACCCCCGGAAACGGGAGAGATGATAGCAGACCCCGATCGGGCCGCGTCCGGGAGGTCGGGCCGCGGCATCCCGGGGCCGCGGTATGATCGGGCTGCAACCGGCAGCAGCGAGGAGCGACCGCCCACCCATGCCATCGACAGCACCTCCCACCGAGCGGCTCGTCCAGGGGATCTTCGACCGCGACCGCGCCCTCATCGGACGGGCGCTCACGCTCGTCGAGTCGAACCTGCCCGGCGACCGGCGCCGCGCGCAGGAGCTCCTGACGGCGCTGCTGCCGGCGACCGGAGGCGCCCACCGCATCGGGATCTCCGGCGTGCCGGGGGTCGGTAAGAGCACCTTCATCGAGTCGCTCGGCTGCCGTCTCGTCGAACGGGGGCGCCGGGTGGCGGTGCTGGCGGTCGACCCGTCGTCGTCGCTCTCGAGGGGCTCCATCCTCGGCGACAAGACCCGCATGGAGAAGCTGGCGGCCTCGGATGACGCCTTCATCCGCCCCTCCCCCACCGGCGGTTCGCTGGGCGGCGTGGCGCGCAAGACCCGGGAGTCGATGCTGGTCTGTGAGGCTGCCGGCCACGACGTGGTGATCGTCGAGACCGTCGGCGTCGGCCAGTCCGAGACCGCGGTCGCGGACATGGTGGACTGCTTCGTCCTGCTGATGCTCACCGGCGCCGGCGACGAGCTGCAGGGCATCAAGCGAGGCATCCTCGAGCTCGCCGACGTCGTTGCAGTCAACAAGGCCGACGGCTCCAACGCGGCCGCCGCCGCGCACGTGCGCTCGGAGCTCGAGCGCGCGCTCGAGCTCGTCCGGCCGCCCGGCGACGACGGCTGGCATCCGCGGGTCGTGACCACCTCGGGCCAATCGGGCAGCGGGCTCGACGAGATGTGGGCCATCATCGAGGAACACCGCACGGAGCTGCTCGCCAGCGGCGGGCTCGAGCGCCGCCGCCGACGTCAGCTCTTGAGCTGGTTGTGGTCCCTGGTTGACGAGGGCCTGCGCCTCGCCGTGCGCGAGCACCCGCGCGTCGCCGCCTCCCTTCCCGGGCTCGAGGCCGACGTGCTCGAGGGTCGCACGACGCCGACCGTCGCCGCGGAGCGGGTGCTGCAGGCGTTCGTGGGGGGAACGGGTCGGGTGAAGGGTGAAGAGTAAAGGGTTAAGGGGTTAAGGGTGAAGGGTGAAGGGTGAAGGGTGAAGAGTCGAGCGACCACGTGGTACTCACCTCCTGACCTCTTAACCTCCTGACCTCCTCACCTCCTGACCTCTCAACCTCCCGACCCCATCACCACGGGTTGTACTGGAGCCTGAGCACGACGATGTTGGCCGAGCCGCGGTCCTTCGGCTGCGCGTAGATGTAGTTGAGGCCGACGCGGGTGGTGGCGTTGACGTACCAGTTGAGGGCGGCGCCGAAGTCGAGCAGCTCGCCGCCTTCGATCAGGCCGTCCTCCAGGTCGACCGCGGACAGCCGGCCGACGACCTCCCAGGCGCCGCTGTGGCGCTTCCTGAAGGGGCTGCCTCCCGCCCACTTGGTGAGCGGGCGCACCCGGTCGAAGGTGCCGCTGTTGGCGCGGTAGGGCCGGCTCTCGCCGGTCAGGAACCAGCCCACCTGCAGGTACGCGCCGTGGAACACCGGATTGCCGGCCAGGTCTCCCGAGACCTCGCTGCGGACGACCTCCGCCGTCGACCACAGAGGTCCCTTCACGGCGGCGACCTCGAGGCCTACGAGGGCGACGGTGTTGGCGCCGAACTCGCCCGTGTCCGCGAGGTGGTCGACGAACCGGGCCTCGGGGCGCGACCGGTAGCGGACGTCGCCGCCGGTTGGCGAGCGGAAGCTGGCGGAGACCCCGACGTGCACCAGCCTGCGTCCCTCGTCACGGTGATCGAGCAGGTGCGTCACGCGGCCGGTCAGCGACAACCGCGAGGTGGTGGCGTTCTGATCGGTGCTCCTGCCGATGGAGAACAACCCCACCGCCCAGTGGTACCGCCCGCCGGAGCCTGAGTCGTGGACCATGGCGCCGATGTTGGAGCCGGGCGAGAACGTCTGCACGGGCAGCGACCGCTCGAGGAACGAGGTGTTGTAGCCGCTGGTCTGGCGCTCGAGGCCGAAGGGCTCGCTCATGAACCCGACGCGGAGCTTTCCGAGGTAGTGGCCCCACACCTCGAGCCCGCCCTGCGAGCCCTCGATCCACGCGTCGTCCACCCCCCAGTCCGCGCCGATATCGACGGCGAGGTTGAAGTTGAACTCCTTGATCCGGCCGACCGCGAACACGCCGCCGCGACGCAGGTCGAAGCCCGAGTCGATGGGTCCGAAGGATGCCTCGTAAAGGTCGCTGCCGCGGCCCGCGGTGGCGTCGAGCTGCGCCCTGCCGCCGATCCGGAACTTGACCCTGCCGTCAAACAGGCTGTACCGGCTCAGCCCGCGGAGCCCGGCGGTGAATCCCTTCCACTTCGATGCGAAGGGCTGCGGCTCGATGGACTCGAGGTCGAAGGGGCGGTAGTCCGTGAAGGCGACCTCGCCGGGGTTGACCATCTCACCTTCGTCCGGCGTGGCCTCGCCGTCTGCCGCAGCCTCTCCGGGCCCATCCTCCGCCCGGGCTCCCGGGTCGCCGCCGGCCTTCTCGCCGCCGCCCTGAACCGGGGTCGGCGACGGCGCCGAGGCGGTTTCGGGACCGTCCGCGAGCGGCTGCGCCGGCGTCGCGGCCGGGGTCGGCGATGCCTGCGGACCGGCGGCCACGGCGAGGGAGGCACAGGTTGCCAGCAGGACCGCGAAGGCGAGCCGTACCCCGAAGCGCGCCGAGGAGGCCGGGAATCTTTCCATCCCGGGATTCTAAGGCAGATTGCTCAGATCCGAGCGCCGTGGCCGGAACGGCGCACCAGCAGCCAGAGGAAGAAGGGCGCCCCGAGAAAGGCGGTGATCACCCCGACCGGCAGCTCGGCCGGGGCCAGCAGGGTGCGCGCCGCGGTGTCGCAGAGGGCGAGAAAGGCGCCCCCGAAGAGCGCGGAAGCCGGCAACAGGATGCGGTGGTTCGGGCCCACCAGCAGGCGGCAGATGTGGGGGGCCATCATGCCGACGAAGCCGATCGGCCCGCAGGCCGCGACCACCCCGCCGATCATGACCGAGGTGGCGAGGAACAGCACCGTCCGGGTCCGGGCCACCGCCACCCCGCGGCTCGCCGCGACCTCGGTGCCGGTGGTGAGCAGGTCGAGGGCCCGCGCGTGCCACCCGATCACCACCGCCCCGAGCACGACCACCGGCGTCATGTGCGCGACGGTGGCGAGGTCGACCGCGCCGAGCCCGCCCATCAGCCAGCGGATGATGCGGTAGGAGTCGCCGAGGGAGGCGGTGTACTGCACGAA
>CAZMED010000284.1:0-4416 GCA_964565045.1 uncultured Thermoanaerobaculia bacterium | reverse complement strand
CCGGTACGGGCGATGAGCCAGCGGGTGGGCGCTGGGGCCAGTTTCGCCGCCCACCACATGAGGCGCAGCGCGAACGGGTGGAAAACCACCCGGCGGGGGCGGCGCACGACCTCGAGCAGCACCTCGGCGCAGCGCTCCGGGCTGCTCACCGGGATCCACCCGCCGATCGCCGGAATGTGCTGGTGGGAGTCGGGATTGGCCTCGAAGTACTCGCTCGAGACCTCGCCGAAGTAGACCAGCGAGCTCGTGAGGCCGGTGCCCGAGAGGTCCATGAGCAGAGCCTCGTGCAGCCCGCGCAGGGCCCAGCGCGAGGCGGTGTAGGCGGTCGCCCCGGGCCACGGCATGAGCGAGGCCGGCGAGCCGACGTGGACGAAGCCGCCGCGGCCGGCGGCGAGCATGCCGGCCATGAAGGCGTGGCAGGTGTTGGCGGCGGCGAGATAGGGCGCGCCGATCATCTGCACGATCTGCTCGGTCGGCGTCTCCTCGAGGAATCGCCACACCCCGGCGCCGGCGCTGTTGACGACCAGGTTCGGAGCGCCCCAGACCTCGACCACCCGCGCGGCCGCGGCGGTGACCGCTGGCCCGTCAGCCGCGTCGAGCGCCTCAGCCAGCGCCTCACCGCCCGTCGAGCGGATCTCGGCCGCGAGCTCCTCGAGGCGCTCCGCGCGCCGCGCCACCAGCACCACCCGCCAACCCTCGCGAGCCAGCGCCCGAGCGGCGGCCGCGCCGATCCCGCTCGACGCCCCGGTCACGACAGCAACACGATGTTCACTCATCGGTAGCGGCAATGTTAACGCACGACAGGACCCGTGCGCAGAATTCTCAGTTCTCAATTCTCAATTTTAAATTCCCTTCCACCCTCCCGTTCTTCGGGTGGGGCTGGGTGGGAATTGAAAATTGAGAATTCAAAATTGAGAATTATCGGTGCGGTTGCCACCACGGGGCGAGGCGCTCGGCGAGGGCCTGCCATGCGCGGTCGGTGTCGGCGATGGCGTCGCCGCCGAGCTTCTCGAGCAGGGCGTCCGCCAGCACCAGCGCCGACATCGCCTCGACGATCACCGGCGCGGCGCCGATGGCGGTGACGTCCGATCGCTCCCAGGCCGTCGCCCCCGGCTCACCGGAGCCGAGATCGACGGAGGGCAGGCCCTTGCGCAGGGTCGAGATCGGCTTGAAGAAGGCCCGCACCACCAGGTCGGCGCCGTTCGTCACCCCGCCCTCGAGCCCGCCGGCGCGGTTGCGGCTGCGCTCGAGGCGGCCGTCCGCAAGAACATAGGGGTCGTGGGCCTGCGAGCCGAGCAGCGACGCCACCTCGAGGCCGTCGCCGATGGCCGCGGCCTTGACCGAGTGGATGGAGGTCAGGGCCTGCGCCAGCCGGCCGTCGAGCTTGCGGTCCCAGTGCACGTACGAGCCGAGCCCCGGCGGCAGGCCGCGCACCACCGCCCCGACCACCCCACCCATGGTCTCGCCCGCCTCGCGGGCCTCGCGGACCGCGACCACCAGCGCCTCCTCGTCGTCGGGGCGCGGCGTCACCAGCGGCGAGTCGTAGCGCACATCAGCCAGGGCGTCCCAGGTCGGCGCTCCCTCCACGACCGGGTGCGGCCCGACCCGAAGCACCGCCGAACGCATGGCGACCCCGTAACGTGCGAGCAGCTGCCCGCACACCGCCCCCGCCGCGACCCGGGCCGCGGTCTCCCGCGCCGACGAGCGCTCGAGGACGTCGCGCATGTCCGCCAGCTGGCCGGTGGCGGCGCCGCCCGAGTAGTCGGCGTGGCCGGGCCGGGGGCGGGTCACCGCCCGCTTGGCCGCCGCCTCCGGGTCGACGCGCCACGGGTCCATCACCGCCGACCAGTTCTTCCAGTCGCGGTTCTCGATCTCGAGCACCAGCGGCGATCCCAGGGTGCGGCCGTCGCGCAGGCCGCCGGTCACCACCACGCGGTCGCGCTCGATGCGCTGCCGGCCGCCGCGGCCGAAGCCGTGCTGGCGCCGCGCCAGCCACGAGTCGACCTGGTCGCGGTCGACGGCGAGGCCGGCCGGCAGCCCCTCCAGGACCGCCGTCAGCCGCGGCCCGTGCGACTCGCCGCCGGTGAGCAGGCGCAGCCGCCTCATGCCGCGGCACGCCCCGTAGCGACGGGCCGGACTGCGCGAGGCGGCGGCACACGATCCATCATGAGCCGAGGATACGCGGACCGGCCGCGCGTGCCAAGAACTCCCGCCGGGCCCACCCGCGCGCCGATGCTATGATCGCTCACCTATGAGCATCCCGAACCTGATTTCCGCGCCGCGCGTCCTGCCCGCCGCCCTGCTCGCGCTGCTGCTCGCGGCCCCGGCAGCTGCGGACGAGCGCCCGGCAACCGCCGCGCTGACCATCCTCCACACCTCGGACGTGCACGGCAGCGTGCTGCCCTTCGACGACCACACCAACCGACCGGCCGACCGCGGCGCGCTGGCCCAGGTGGCGCCGTTGGTGGCCTCGATCCGCGCCGCGGCCGACCACCCGGTGCTGCTGCTCGACTCCGGCGACACCATCCAGGGCACCCCCTTCGAGCAGTTCGTCCACGTCCGCTGGGGCGAGCCGAGCCCGACCATCGCGGCCATGAACCGCATGGGCTACCAGGCGATGGCCATCGGCAACCATGAGTTCAACTTCGGACTCGAGGTGCTGCGCCGCGCCGAGGCACAGGCCGGCTTTCCCTTCCTGTCAGCCAATGCGGTCCACGCCGGCACCGACGAGCCAGCCTTCGCGCCGTACCGGGTGATCGAGGCCGGCGCGCTCAGGGTCGGGGTCCTCGGGCTCATCACCCCCAACGTTCCCGGCTGGGAGAAGCCCGAGCACTACGCCGGGCTCGAGTTCCTGCCGATGGACGACGCCGCGCGCCGCTGGGTGCCGGTGCTGCGCGAGCAGGAAGGCTGCGACGTGGTCATCGTGCTCGCCCACACCGGGCTCGAGCGCGACCCCTCGACCGGGGAGCCCGACCGGAGCGGGCACGAGAACTTCGCCTGGCGGCTCAGCCAGGTGCCCGGCATCGACCTCCTCTTGACCGGCCACACCCACCGGGACATCCCCCCGCGGCTGCTCAACGGGGTCATCGTCGCGCAGCCCGAGGCGCGCGCCCGCCGCCTGACCCGGATCGACCTCCGCCTCGAGTCCGAAGGCGGGCGGTGGCGCATCGCCGATTGGAGCGGCGCCAATCTGACGATCGCCGGCGCCCCGGCGGACGAGGCGATGATCGCCGCCTTCGCGCCCGCCCGGCAGCGGGTCGCGGCCGCCCTCGACGGGCCGGTGGGCGAGGTCAGCGCCGAGGTCCGCGTGGACCGCTGCCGGCTCGAGGACTGCGCCGCGGTCGACCTCCTGCACGCGGTGCAGATGGAAGCCACGGGCGCCGATCTTTCGCTCGCCGCCCTGCTCAACTGGCGGGCGCCGCCGCTCGACCCGGGCCCGATCAGCTGGCGCTGGATCCACGGCTTCTACATCTATCCCAACACCCTGGTCGCGGTGCGCGTGAGCGGCGCCCAGGTGCGCGACGTGCTCGAGCACGCCGCCCGCTACTACGACGGCCTCGAGTGCCCGCCCGAGGGCGGCTGCACGGTGCTCACGGATCCCGACATCCCGCACTACAACGTCGACAGCATGGCCGGGCTGAGCTACCGCATCGACCCGACCCGACCCGAGGGTGCGCGGATCCGCGACCTGCGCTACCGCGGCCTGCCGCTCGACCCCGACGCCACCTTCACCCTGGCCTGCAACTCCTACCGCGCCGCCGGCGGCGGCCTCTACCCCCACCTCGCCGAGGCCGAGGTGGTGTGGGCCTCGTCGGCGGAGATGACCGACCTGATCGGCGACTACCTCGAGCGCAACCGGCCCTGGCGTCCGGTCGTCGACGACAACTGGTCCCTCGGCCCCGACCTCGCCGCCGAGGCGCCGGCGGGCGGCGCGCCCCCGCAGCCGAGGTAGGGCCGGATCGTGCAACGCCTGACCGTGGCCAGCGCTCAAGGCGACTACGAGGTCGCCGCCGAGCCGGGCGCGGCCGCCCGGCTGCGGGAGATCGTCGTGGCAGCGGGCCTGAAGCCCCCGCGCAGCGTGGTCAGCGACATCACGGTCGGATCCATCTGGGGGCGGCCGGCCGCCTCGTCGCTTGGAGCGCCCTTGATCGAGCTCCCGGACGGCGAGCCCGGCAAGCGCTGGCCGACTGTCGAGGCGCTGCTCGGACGGTGGCTTGACCTCGGCCTGCACCGCGGCGACAGCGTGGCCGCAGTCGGCGGCGGCGTGCTCTCGGACACTGTCGGATTCGCTTCCGCCGTCTTCCTGCGCGGCATCGAATGGCTCGCGGTTCCGACCACCCTGCTGGCCATGGTCGACGCCTCGGTGGGCGGCAAGACCGGGGTCAACCTCGAGCAGGGCAAGAACCTGGTGGGCGC
>CAZMED010000283.1:0-4424 GCA_964565045.1 uncultured Thermoanaerobaculia bacterium | reverse complement strand
CCTACCAGTCGTGGCGGTCCATCTCCTCTCGCAGCAGGCGCTTGTGCTGGGCCTCGGCCAGCCTGAGGTCCTCGAACAGGGCCGAGATCTTCTCGTCGGTGACGTAGTCGAGGGCGCCCGCGTAGAAGTCGTGGGCCCGGGTCTCGGACTCGAGGGCGACCTCGAAGGCGTGGCGCAGCGTTGCGTCGGTGGGAACCTTGTCGAAGTCGGGCATCTCGACCGCCCACGAGACCTTCTCGGCGTTGCTCTTCGGCGCATCGCCGAACAGGCGCTCGCGCTCGGTGGCGATCTGCTTGCGGTGGAGCTGCTCGAGCTTCGCCATGCGCATGAAGAACCTGTGCACTTCCGGGTCGCCGTCCGTGACCCAGTCGGCGAGCTGCTCGTAGTAGATCTCGGCCTCGTCTTCGATGGCGATCGCCATGTCGAGCACGTCGGTGCCGCTGAGCTTTGCGAAATCGAGCTGGATGGTCATGGGAACCTCCGCGAGCCCCCGCCGGGCTCATCGTCGTGGGCGAACTGTGCCGCGGCAAACCGTCAATGTCAAGGTGGCGGCGCGGTGCGCCCTCAATGGGTCTTAAACCACTCCACGGTTTCCGGAATTCCGATACCGAGCGGCGTGTCGACCGCCACGCTCAGCTCCTCGAGCAAGCGCTCCGAGGCGATGCACGAGCGCCGCTGCTCGCCCGCCATGCCCGGCCCGTGCGACGGGGCGGCGTCGAAGTCGGCGGCCTCGGCGATGTGGCCGTACAGCGTATTGACGTCGGTCTCGACACCGGTGCCGACGTTGTAGATCGCGAAGCCCGGACGGTTGACCGCCGCCAGGTTGGCCCGCACCACGTCGGCGACGTAGACGTAGTCGCGGGTCTGCAGGCCGTCGCCGTTGATCACCGCCGGGTCACCGTCGAGCAGTTTGCGGCTGAAGATGGCGACCACGCCGGCCTCGCCGTGGGGGTTCTGGCGCGGGCCGTAGACGTTGGCGTAGCGCAGGCAGGTGGCGTCGAGGCCGTACTGACAGTGGTAGAAGAAGAGGTAGCGCTCCGAGGCCAACTTGGACACGCCGTACGGCGACACCGGCCGCGCGGGGTGGTCCTCGTCGGCCGGGAAGCTGTCCTGCTCGCCGTAGATGGCGCCGCCCGTGGAGGCGAAGACGACCTGGCGCAGGCTGCCGCGCCGGCCCGCCTCGAGCAGGTTCAAGAGCCCGAGGATGTTGACGTCGGCGTCGAAGCGCGGGTCCGCCACCGAACGCCGGACGTCCATCTGCGCGGCGTGGTGGACCAGGACCTCGACCCGCCGCTCCACCAGCAGCTCGGCCGCTTCCGGCGAGCGCACGTCGAGCACCGCGAGCTCGGAGCCCGCGGGGACGTTCTCCTTGCGGCCGCTCGAGAGGTCGTCCACAATCAGGACCCGGCGGCCCGCGCGGACCAGGGCCTCGGCGACGTGGCTGCCGATGAAGCCCGCACCGCCGGTCACGCAGATGGTCGAACCCATGTCGGACCCCCCAGTTCTGTCGCGCGGATTCTATCAGCGCCCCACGGGGGAGGTGGCGCGCGAGCTGCTCGGCAAGCTGCTGGTCAGCACGCGCCCGGAGGGGACGGTGGTGCTGCGGCTGACCGAGGTCGAGGCCTACCTCGGCATCGACGACCCGGCCTGCCACACCTTCGGCGGCCGCCGCACGGCCCGCACCGAGACCATGTGGGGCGAGGCCGGCCACGCCTACGTGTACCTGGTGTACGGGCTGCACAGCTGCCTCAACGTGGTGACTGTCGGCCGCGAGCAGCCGGAAGCGGTGCTGTTGCGCGGCGGGGTCGTCGAGCGCGGCCTCGGGCTGGCCCGCACGCGGCGCGGCGGCGGGGCGCGGCCGGTTCCGCTCAGCGACGGCCCGGGCAAGCTCTGCCAGGCGCTCGCCGTCACCCGCGCCGAGGACGGCGCCGACCTGTGCGATCCGCGTTCGCCGCTGACGATCCGCGACGACGGCTGCACGGTGGGGGAGGACCGCGTCGCCCGCCTGCCACGGGTCGGCGTCGGCTACGCCGGCGAGGCGGCCGGTTGGCCGCTGCGCCTGCTCCTCAGGTAAGCGAGGCGAGCGTCTCGAGCAGCTTCGCCTCGTCGATCGGCTTCTGAAGGTAGGCGTCGGGGTGGTACTTCTTGAAGCGCTCGAGAAAGTCGCCGAAGTCCGACTTCAACGTGTCCTGGATGCCGGTCACCAGGACCACCGGCACCGCGGCCGTGCGCTCGTCCTTGCGCAGCGCGATCAGGGTGCTGAGGCCGCCGCGCTCCGGCATCATCACGTCGAGCAGCACGACGTCCGGCGGCGCCGCCTGTGCCAACGCGATGCCCTCGTTGGGGTCGTTGGCGCTCCGCACGCTCCACCCGTTGTCGCCGAGAAACGTGCTGAGGTAGGTGGTGATGTCGGGTTCGTCGTCGATGATCACCGCGGTCTTCGCTGCCATGGCCCCTCCCGAGAGTGCGTCATCTTCACGCGTGAACAAACATAGCACCGTCGCTCGACGGCGACAACGGAATTGAGACATGAGATTGAGATCAATGTTTAATTTTGTAATTCCTAGTTGACAGGTATGAATATGGGGAATATCTTGGGCTCGCGATGAAGATCTCGACGCGTGGTCGCTACGCCCTGCGGATGATGCTCGACGTCGCCCGTCACGGCGGCGAGGACACGCCGGTGAGCCTCGCCTCCGTCTCCGAACGAACCGGCATCTCCCACGGTTACCTCGAGCAGGTGGCGCTCGCGCTCAAGAGCGCGGTCCTGGTGCGCGGCGTGGCCGGCCGCCACGGCGGCTACAAGCTCGCGAGACCTGCGCGCGAGATCTCCATCCGCCAGATCATCGAGGCCACCATCGGCCCGATCTGCGTCGTCGACTGCATCGACGAGCCGGAGGCCTGCCTGCGGGCGGAGTTCTGCGAGTGCCGGCTGGTCTACGCACTGATCAACCAGCGCATCGGCGAGGTCCTGGACGAGTTCAGCCTCGGCGACCTGGCGAACCCGCACTGGCTCAGCGAGACGGCGCGGGCCTTCACCGACGAGCTGGTCGGGTTCACGGACGAGAGGTGACGGATTTTCCGGAGGGTCAGGAGGGACGGCAGATGGTCGAGAGGAAGGTAGGCGACAAGAAGCTGGAGCTGGTTCGCGGCGACATCACGGAGATGGAGGTGGGCGCCTTCGTCTTCGACATCACCGAGAACCTCAAGCTGGGCTCGGGCTACGGTGCCGCGATCCAGCAGCGCGGCGGCATCGTGATCCAGAAGCAGCTCGACGAGCTCGGCTCCTGTCCGACCGGCGAAGCGGTGGTGACCGAGGCGGGGGTCCTCAAGGCGGACTGGATCATCCACGCCAACGGCCCCAAGTTCCGCGAGGAGGACGAGGAGGGCAAGCTCCGGAAGACGGTCCGCTCCGCCCTCGCGCGGGCCGAGGAGAAGGGGGTCAAGACCCTCGCCTTCCCGCCCATCGGCACCGGCCTCTACCAGGTCCCCATGGACCTCTGCGCGCGGGTGATGGTCGAGACCATCACCGAGCACCTGGCCAACGGCGCCTCACTCGACGAGGTCTTCATCGTCGCCCCCGACCCGCGCGAGTTCGGTCCCTTCGCCGCCCAGCTCGAGAAAGGAGCCTGAGATGCACGACGTCAGCCCGGCGCTCCACACCGCCGAGATCGTCCACTGGATCGCGCTCGTCGTGATGGCGGTCGTGTACACGCTGCGCATCCGCTGGCTGCTGTCCTTCAAGCTCGCCGCCGACAAGTCGGCGCCCGGCAACCCGGCGCAGTCCGACAAGAAGCGCGGCGCGCGGCACTCGCTCCTCAACGTCGCCATGCCGTGGTCGATGGAGAGCACCCGCAGCCGCAAGGGGTTCGGCTTTTACCTCAGCTTCGTGATCTTCCACCTCGGGGTGGTCGCCGGCATCGCCCTGGCCTTCGTGAGCACCATCGCCCCCGACGTGCTGCGGCTCCCGGCCGTCGGCTGGACGGTGATGGCCCTGGTGGTCGGCGCCTTCCTGGTGTCGCTGTACCGCATCGCGCGCCGCACCCTGCGGCCCCTGATGCGCCTCATCAGCACCCCCGACGACTACTTCTCCCTGTTCATGCTCACCGGGTGGTTCGCCCTCGGCGCGGCGACCCAGGCCTACCTGATGGGGATCTGGGGCATGACGAGCGAGACGCTGCTGGTCGCGTACCTCTACCTGACCAGCTTCTTCCTGCTCTACGTCCCGTTCTCCAAGATCTCGCACTACCTGTACTACCCCTTCACCCGCATCTACATCGGCCGCGCCCTCGGTCATCGCGGCAGCTACCCGGTTTCCCGGGCTTAGGAGCGGTCATGGCAAAAGCAGCAAAGACCCACAAGATCAAGATGATGGAAGAGCAGCTGGCGAAGAAGCTCAACCGCCAGGTGGTGGGCTCGCTCGT
>CAZMED010000282.1:0-4454 GCA_964565045.1 uncultured Thermoanaerobaculia bacterium | reverse complement strand
TGTAGGCGCGGAAGTCGATGGGGTCGGGGCAGGCGGCGAAGGCGCCGTTGTACTCGTCGGGGTAGAAGACCTGGGCCGCGAGCGCCTCCCAACCGCCGGTGGAGCCGCCGTAGAGGAAGCGCGCCCAGCCCTCGCCGAGCCCGCGGAAGCGCGCCTCGATGACGGGGATCAGCTCGTGGGTGATGGCGTCCCCGTAGGGCCCGAGGTTGGCCGAGTTCACCGCGTAGGAGTCGTCGTAATAGGGGGTCGGGTGCTGGATCTCGACGACCAGGAAGCGGGGGAAGTCCGGGCCGATCCACTGCCGGTAGAAGTCGTAGGCCTCCTGCTGCTGGATGCGGTTGTAGCAGTCGACCCGGAAGCGCTCGGAGGGCTCGCATTCGAGCTCGGGATCGGGCGGCTCGGTTCGGAAGCCGCCGAGGTCGGAGGGGAAGTGGCCGTGGAAGATCATCAGCGGGTAGCGGGCGTCCGGGTGGTCGGCGAAGCCGTGCGGCAGCAGCACGTGGGCGCCGAGCTCCATCGGCCGGCCCCAGAACTCGCTCAGGAGCCGGCTCGTGATCCGTATGTGCTTGACGTAGTCGGTGTCGGATGGCGGCTCGATCGGCGGGATGACCTGGTCGAGCACGATGGGGATGGTGGCGTCGGTGGCCGGATCGAGCGCCACCCTTCGCGGCGAGCTGAAGAGGTTTCCCGGCGCCCGGTTCCACTGCTGCCCCTCGCCGCGGTCCATGGGCAGCTTGACGGTGTGGCCGTCGGCGCGGTGGAAGGTCTCGTAGCGGTGCAGCACCGCCTGGACCACGTACTCGCCGGGCGGGAGCTCGGACAGGGCGGCGAGGGGGTAGCCGAGGACCGAGTCGTCAATACGGACCCCCGAGCCGGGTGCGAGCCCCTGGACGTCGAGCCCGAAAACCTGGATGGCGCCGACCCCGGACCGCACCTGGAAGCGCGGTTCGCTCTCCCCCGAGGGGGCGATGAGCAGCAGGACGCGACCGTCCACCGCGGAGGCCTCGGCCTCCGGGGCGATCGAGACCTCGACCTCGAGGGGCGAGGCGACGGCGGGCACCCCGGCAAGGGCGGTGAGGACGGCGAGCTGCACGAGCGTCGAATTCGGACGCATGGGCTCCTCCAGGAGAGGGGATCCGGCGGCGATCAGCGTCGCCGGCGTTCACTGTAACCCGGCCCGGTCGCCGCACGCGCGACCTGCGGACCGCCGGCTCCCATTCCTGCTGCCGGAGGTCATCGGGAATGCCGGTGTCCCGGGTGCTATGCTGCCGGCGGTGGTCGGGATGCGGGCTGCAACCGTCGCGCGCGGGTCGGGTCGCCGGGGCGCGGAGCCGAGCGGCGAGCCTGGCGCGGCCGCGCGCCGCCGGCCGTCGCTGGTCACCACCCTCGCCGCGTCGCTGCTCCTGGTGGCGCTGGTGCCCTTCCTGCCGCTGGCCGCCTTCGCGTGGTGGGGCTACCACGAGGAGGTGGCCCGGATCGAGCAGGGGATCCGCGCCTCCAACCGCCACATCGCGGTGTTGGCGGGCCACTATATGGGATCCCTGTTGCGCCAGGTGCGTGAGGAGCTGGCGGTCCACGGCGCGGCGTCGATGCCGGTCCTGCCGCCCGCGGTGTCGGGGGTCCGGTGGGAGCGCGTCGCCGCGGACGGCACGGTGGAACAGACCCAGCTCGAGCCGGACCGCGTCGGCCGAGCCTGCGGCTACGCCGAGCTCCTTCGAGACGCCGGCGCCGAGCCGCAGGTCAGCCCCATCGGCTCATGGGTCGAGGGCAGACCGCCGACGGTGCTGATTCCCGGCGCCGCGGGCCCGCGGGGATGGCTGGTGGCGGTGCTCGACCCCGCCGCCCTCCACGGCGAGCTCCGGGCGTGGACCCCCGAGGGCGGCGACCGCCACCTCTACGTGGTCGAGGGCAGCGGCCGGCTGCTGTTCTACTCCGACCTCCGCCTGTCGCAGGAGAGCTCGGACCTCGGCCCCAACCCGCCCATCGAGCTGTTCGTCGGCGGCGGCGAGGGCGATTTGCGGTACACCAGCGTGTTCTCCGGCAAGCAACGCCTCGGCACGGTGCACCGCCTGGCCGGCGTCGACTGGGGGATCGTCGTCAGCACCGACGTGGGCGCCGAGCTCATCGGCCTGTACGGCCGCTACTGGTGGTTCGGTGTCTCCATACTCTGTGCCGTCGGCGCCGCGTTGGCGATCCTCGCCGTGACCACCCGCCGCCTGGTTCGTCCGCTGCTCGATATCGCGCGCGTGCTGCGCGACCCGGGGCGCGACCCCACGTCGCCGCTCGAGGTCGCGCCGGCGACGCGGCGGCTGCGCGAGTACGACGAGCTGGTCACGGCCTTCGACGAGCTCGGATCCGAGGTGGCGGCGGTGGAGCGGGAGCTGGTCCAGGCCGAGAAGGCGTCGCTGCTCGGCCAACTCGCGTCCGGGCTCGCCCACGAGATCGGAACGCCGCTCAACGTCATCACCGGCAACGCCGAGTACCTGCTGCGAAAGGCGGACGAGGCCGACCCGGCGCGGCCGGCGCTCGAGCTCATCGTCCGCCAGGGGCAACGGATCGCGGCCATGATCCGCCGCCTGCTCGACGTGTCGCGGCCGGCGGAGGCGCGGCTGGTGCCGGTGGCGCTGGCGCCGCTGGTCGCGCAGAGCCTGGAGATCGTGCCCGGCCTGAACCGCAACGTCGAGGTGCGCACCGACCTCGAGCCGGAGCTGCCGCCGGTGCTCGCCGACCCCAAGCTGCTCGAGCACGTGCTCATGAACCTGATCCTCAACGCCTGCCAGGCGATGCCCGACGGCGGACTGCTCGAGGTGGTGGCGGGTCTCGAGACGGCGGAAGCCGAGGCGCCGTCGGTGGTGCTGGCGGTGGCCGACACCGGCTGCGGTATTGCCGCCGCTGACCTGCCGCGGATCTTCGAGCCCTTCTTCACCACCAAGGCCCAGGGTGTGGGCACCGGGCTCGGGCTCCCCATCGTCGATCGGATCGTCCGCCAGCACGGCGGCGGCATCGAGGTGACGAGCACCCCGGGTCGGGGTACCGTGGTGCTGGTGCGGCTGCGGACGGCGGCCGCGAGCCCGACCGGGAAGCAGTCCCAGGAGAGTCGCGATGCAGGAGACAGGAGCTGAGGCCACCGCCCCCATCCGGGTGCTGGTGGCCGAGGACGATGACGAGATGCGGGAGCTCCTCGACCGGGTGCTGGTCGAGGAGGGGTACGAGGTCTTGACGGTCAGCGACGGGCACCAGGCCCTGGCCCGGATCGACGAGGGGCGCTTCGACATCGTGCTGTCGGACGTGCGGATGCCCGGCCCGGACGGGATGGAGCTCCTGCGCCGGGCGATGGCACGGCGTCTGCACCAGCCGGTGATCCTCATGTCGGGCTTCGGCACCATCAGCTCGGCGGTCGAGGCCATGCGGGCCGGGGCGTACCACTACCTCGCCAAGCCCTTCAACCTCGACGAGCTGCTGGAGATCCTGCGCGGCGCGGGCGACCAGATCAGCCAGCGGCGCTCGTTCTCCGACGGAGCGGGTGACGACGCCTTCCCGGTTGTGTTCCGGTCCACGGCCATGGCCCGCGTCCTGGCCATGGTGCATGAGGTGGCGGCGAGCTCGGCCACCGTCCTGGTCACCGGCGCCTCCGGCACCGGCAAGGAGCTCGTGGCGCGGGCCATCCACGCCGCCAGCGAGCGCCGGCACGGCCCCTTCGTGCCGGTGGACTGCGGCGCGATCCCCGAGGGCCTGGTGGAGAGCGAGCTCTTCGGCCACTGCCGCGGGGCCTTCACCGGCGCGGTCGGTGACCGACCGGGGATCGTCGAGGCCGCCGACGGCGGGACCCTGTTTCTCGACGAGGTGGGCAATTTGCCTGCTTCGATGCAGGCCAAGCTCCTGCGCTTCCTCAACGACCGCCGTTTCCGGCGCGTCGGCGAGAGCCGCGAGCGCTCGGTGGACCTGCGGCTGGTGTCGGCGAGCAACCGCGACCCGGCCGGGCTGGTCGCCGAGGGCGGCTTTCGCGACGACCTCTACTACCGGCTCGCCGTGTTCTCGCTGCACATTCCGAGCCTCGCCGAGCGGCGCGAGGACATCCCGCCGCTGGTCTACCACTTCATCCGCCGATTCAACGCCGAGTGCGGCTACGCCGTGGAAGGGGTCCGCCAGGACGCGCTCGACCGGCTGGTGGATGCACCGTGGCCCGGCAACGTGCGCCAGCTCGAGAACGTGACCGAGCGGGCGGTGATCCTGCGCAAGGCGGGGCTCGTGCAGCCGGCGGACCTGCCGCCGGAGATGCAGGACCCGGCGACCGCCGATCCCGGCCGCACGCTCGAGGACGTCGAGCGCCAGCACATCCTGCAGCTGCTCGAGGAGTGCGACGGCAATCAGTCTCGGGTGGCGCGCATCCTCGGCATCAGCCGGCGGACCGTCTACCGCAAGCTGCGGCAGTACGGGGTGGAGAGTTGAGAGGG
>CAZMED010000281.1:0-4455 GCA_964565045.1 uncultured Thermoanaerobaculia bacterium | reverse complement strand
GCAGGCGGCCGTAGTGCTCATCCATGAAGCACTCCACCACGCCGGGCTCACCGAGTATCCGCAGGACCCAGAGGCGATGACCTCGGCCCGGATCACCCGCATGGTGGAGAAGAACTGCGGTCCATGAGCCACGGACGGCCCGGGGCGCCTCTCTCGGGAGTTGGCGCGCCCGTCGGACCGGTCCTATATTGATCTCAAGGTGCCCATCCGAAAAGAGGAGATGGATTTCTCCCGAGGTCCGTTCCGCCTCGGCAATTGGGTTGTCGAGCCGGAGCTGAATCGGATGACCTGTGCGGACGACACGACCCAGATCGAGCTCAAGATAATGGACGTGCTGGTGTGCCTCGCCTCGCACGCCGGCGAGCTCGTTACGAGACGACAGATCATCGATGCCGTCTGGGCCACCGAGTTCATCACGGAGAAGACCTTGACCCGGGCGGTGGCCGAGTTGCGGCGCACCCTCGGAGACGATGCCAGGACCCCCCGGTTCATCGAGACCATCCACGGCAGAGGGTATCGGCTGATCGCACCGGTCGAGGGCATCGAGAGACCGCCGTCGAGGAACGTTCGGTTCAAGTCCCCGGGCGTCCGGGATGAGCGCGACCGCTGTCCGTATCCCGGCCTGACATCGTTCAAAGAAGACGAAGCCGAGTTCTTCTTCGGGCGCGAGGCCGAGATCCGGCAGCTGTGGCGGAAGATCACGACCCGCAAGCTGCTGGCCGTCATCGGACCGTCGGGTGTCGGCAAGAGCTCGTTGCTGCGAGCGGGCGTGATCCCGGCATCGCCGGAAGGTTGGGGGACGCTGATCCTGCAGCCGGGCGGATCGGTCTTCAAGTCGCTCGGCAGAGCCCTTGTGCCGGTCTTCAGGGAGGACGAGCAGGCGATGGCGGAGCTGCTCGAGATCGACAGCGGAGTGCGTTCGGTGGCGATGGTCGGCCGCTGGCGGGAGCGGCACGACCGGGCCCTCCTCGTCGTCGACCAGTTCGAGGAGCTCTTCACCCTCAACCCTCCCTACATCCAGGCCCGGTTTGCCGACGTTCTGGGTCGGCTGGCTCGCGACGCTGACGTGCACGTGCTGCTCGCCATGCGCGACGATTTTCTGGTCAGGTGCCATGCCCTCCTTCCGCTTCGACCGATTCTCGAGGATCTCACCGTTCTCGACCGGCCGAACCGGGCATCGTTGAGGCGAGCGCTCGAGCAGCCTGCCGCGCGGCTGGGCTATGCCTTCGAGAACGACGAGCTGCTCGACGAGCTGGTGGACGAGGTGGCCGAGGATCGGGCGGCGTTGCCGATCGTCGCCTTCACGGCGGCCCGTCTTTGGGAGCTTCGGGACCGCGGGCGGCGGATGCTCACGCGACGGGCCCTCGTGGATATCGGTGGCGTGGGCGGTTCGCTGGGCCGTCACGCCGAGGCCACCATCGATCGCGTCGGTTCGGAGAACATCCCCATCGTCCGTGAGCTCTTCCGAAACCTCGTCACAGCCGAAGGCACGCGAGCGGTTCGAGGCTGGGACGAGGTACTTTCGATTTTCAGCGAGTCGCTGCGCGAATCGGCCGGGGTGGTGCTCCGTCAGCTGATCGATGCGCGCCTCGTGACGTCGTACGAGGAGCGGGAGGCCGACGACACGCCGACGAGGCGGGTCGAGGTCGTCCACGAGTCGCTGCTCTCCAGCTGGCCGCGGCTGGTGGGCTGGCGGACTCAGGATGCCGACTCGGCGCGGCTGCGCGACGAGCTGCGCCGGGCGGCGCGCACCTGGCACGAGCACGGGCGGCCGGAGGACCTTCTCTGGTCCGGTTCGCTCTTCAGGGAGTTCACGGTGTGGCGTGAACGGTATCCGGGCGGGCTGAGCGAATCCGAGCAGGCGTTTGCCGAGGCAACGACCCGATATGCCAGGAAGCGCAGGCGTCGCCGCGGGACCCTGGTGACTGCAACCATCGTCGTCTTGTTCGCGCTGCTGGCGGTCATCGGATCCTTGTGGCAGCGGTCGCGAGCTGAAGCTCTCCGAGCCGAGGCTGCGAACCTGTTTGCCCTCGGTCAGCTCGAGCTCGAAGGGCACCCCACCGCCGCTGTCGCCTACGCTGCAGCCAGCCTTCGCCTGGCGGACAACTCCGAGGTGCGGCGTTTGGCGCTCGAAGCATTGTGGCGGGGCCCGACCGAGATCCGATTGCCGACGCCGAGCCTCTACGGGCTCGAGTTCAGCCCGGACGGACGCTGGCTGGCCACCGCGGATCTCTCGAGCGGCGCCAGGCTGTGGCCCGCCGACGGGGGACCGCCGACGAAGCTTGAAGGCATTGACTCGTCCCTGGAGATCCGGTTCAGCCCGCCCGGCGATCTGGTGGCGGCCAACGTCGGCACGGAACGGCGGGAGGTGGGGATCTGGTCGATGCCGGACGGTCGACTCGTGCGCAGGATTCCGCTCGGCGATGCGGGAAGCACGTTCTTCTTCGTCTTTGATCGCGACGGGCGGCGGCTGATCACCAGCACCCAACACGTGGGTCGGGAGTCGACCGATCTCGTTGTTCGATCATGGCCGGTGGACGGAGGCGGGCCCGAGGTCGTGGCTCGCGTCTCGATCGCTCGCTCCACCGACTACATCCTCCCGGACCTCGATCCGACCAACTCGCGTTTCGCCTGGGCGGACGGGCGCGTGGTCCGGGCGGCGCCGCTCGCGGGCTCGCGGTTCGATGGGTCGTCGACCATCTCGATGGAGCACGATCGGGCGGTATCGGATCTCCTCTTTGCTCCAGGAGGGCTGCAGCTGGCGACCATGGACGTCGCCGGTGTGGTCCGGCTCTGGTCACTGGAGGAGGCACGGCCTCGCATGGTGTGCGCATTCCACCTGGGGAAGCGACAGGGTTTACCGGAGTTGGTCTTCGACCGTACCGGGTCGAAGCTGATGGCCCCGGGTGGGCTGATGCTGGATCTCGAGGCGCCGCCGGATGCGGAACCTCTTCGGCTGGGGCGGCCGGGAGGATTCGGGTTCGGGATGACCTTCGGGCCGAATGACGATCTGCTGGCAACCAGTGTCGAGGATTCGGTTTCGTTGTGGCCGCTCACGCACAGGTATCCACGCATTTTGACGGGGCATGAGGGGCCGGTCCGAAACTTGGTCTTCACGCGCGACGGCCGCCGGTTGGTGTCCACCTCGCATGACGGCACGGTCCGGGTGTGGCCGCTCGGCACCCGCGGCAGGGACCGGTGCCGCACCCTCGACCGTTTCGAGGGGACGTTCGCGGGGGCGAGCTCCCTGGCGATGGCGCCGGATGGGTCGTTCGTCGTCGTCGGGACCCTTCCGGGACAGGTCAGGCTCCTGCCCCTGGACGGCACGCCCGGCCGCCAGTTCGAACCCTTCACCGACAACGTGGGTGCCGTGGCCGTGGACCACCGGTCTCGGCTGGTGGCGGCAGGCTCCGGTGCGTTCTTCAGGGAGGAGGCTACGGTCCATGTCTGGGATGGGCGGTCGGGAGAGGAGCGCGTGCTCGATGCCGGGGATGGCGTGTCCATCGAGCATCTCGAGTTCTCGCCGCGCGGCGACCTGTGGGTGTTGAGCTGGCCGATGTTGCGGCGATGGAGCCTGCAGGGCGATGCGCCGCAGGTCGTGGAGCAGATCGATCTCTCGGCTCCGCCGTGCGCGGCCGACGGCCTCTGCGATTTCGATGCCGCCAACCGTCGGGCGCTCCTGTGGCGGGGAGGGGACACGATCTGGCTCGAGGATCTGGACACGCACCGGACCTGGGAGGTGGGCGTCGAGGGTCCGCACGGGTGGTGCAGCCTGGACCCTACCGGGACGATCGCCCTCACCGGCGACGTTCCCGGAATGATTCGCGTCAGCCGGATCGGCTCGGGACGATCACATTGGCTGCCGGGGCGGGTCGGAGACAACGCCGAGGTGTCGCCGGACGGCCGGTGGGTTGCGTCGGGCGGGGAGGACAACACGATATGGCTGTGGCCGATGCCGGATCTCGAGAGCCCGCCGATTCACACGCTACCGCGTGACGAGCTGATCGCGAAGCTCGAGAGCCTCACGAACCTGCGGGTCGTTCAGGACGCCGAATCGCCGACCGGTTGGAGGCTCGATGTCGGTCCCTTTCCGGGATGGCAGAAGGTGCCGACGTGGTGACCCCGACCTCCGCACCGAGGAGGACCTCGACGAGGAGACGCTGAAGCAGCTGAAGAGCCTGGGGTACATCCAGTAGATTTCGGATTTCGGATTTCGGATTTCGGATTTCCGCCCACCCTCCCGTCCTTTGGAGGGTGCAAGTGATCTCGAAGTTCCCGCCCGCCCTCCCGTCCTCTGGGGGGCGCAGGTGAGCTCGGAATTCCCGTCCACCCTGCCGCTCTCTGGGGGTGCGGAGGGGCATTCCTACTTCCTAATTCCGAAGTCCTGATTCCCGATCTTCGGCGGCGTCAGCCGCCGAAGATCGGGCTCCCCACCAAATCCTCACCATCCCCTGG
>CAZMED010000280.1:0-4458 GCA_964565045.1 uncultured Thermoanaerobaculia bacterium | reverse complement strand
GAGAAGATGCTGATCACGTGGGACTCGGCCACCACCTGGTTACCTGGCGTGGTCAATGTGCAGAACTTCCGACTGCGCAACCAGACGCGCGGCAACCAGCTCTACATCCAGGTGCCGCATGCGAGGGCGACCATCAGTCTGCTCAGGCTTCCGCTGAAGACCCTGCACGTGCGCAGCGTCCGTGCGGACGGCGTCGACCTCCGCCTGCGGCGGCGGCTCGACCACGTCCGGACCGACCGCGAAGGGCAGCCGGTCCAGGTGGATCCCGAAGTGGCGCAGTACTACCCCGAGATCCCCGGCCTGTCGAACCCACCCGACCCGAAGCCGGAGGACCTCTACCCGAAGAAGCGCCACCGGCGGCCTTGGACCATCAAGCTGACCGGCGTGGCGGTGGATGGTCCCGTTCACGCGGCGCTCAACGAGCTCGCCATGACCGGCCCGGGGCACATCGGCGGTGGGGTCACGATCAGGTCGCGCGACTCCGTGACCATCCACCGGGCGCGGGTGGAGATCGAGCCGCTGGCGGTCTCCTTCGGGCCCGAGACGGTGACCGAGAGCCTCGAGCTCCGCACCGCGATCAGGATCGAGCCGTTCACGATTCCGAAGCCGGAGATCGCCGCCGTCGTCTCCGGCCTCACGGGCACCATCGAGGTCGCGGGCGACCTCGGCGAGCGCGCGGCGCTGGCCCACCGCATCACCCCCGGCATCACCGCCCGGGGCAGCGGAAGGATCGACGCCCGGCTCGAGATCGAGCGGGGGGTCCTGCAGCCCGGGACCCGGCTCGCCCTCGACTCGCCGGCCTTCGAGGTCGCCCTCATGGCGCTGCGGATCGTGGGCTCCGCCGCGGTGCGTCTGGAGACCGCGCGGGCCGACGACGGGCCCGTGACGACGGCTCGGATCGAGCTGCCGACCTACCGCGTCGACCCGGCTGGCGACGAGTCCACCGGCATCACGGGCGCGGGGCTGGTCCTCGACGCGGCCTGGCCGCGATTCGCCCTGGCGGAGCCGTCACCGCCGTCGCGCGTCACCGTCGCGCTGCCGGAGACGTCGATTCCCGATGTTCGCGCGTTCAACGCCATGATCCCGGACCAGTCGCCCACCAGGATGCGAGCGGGCAGCGCCTCGGTGGCAGCACGCTTCGAGGTGGATGGATCCGGTCGTGCGAACGGCGAGCTCGCACTCGACGCAGAGGACATCTCCATGGAGAGCCGCGGCGAGGTCCACCGCGCGGACCTGGTGATCCGCGCCAGACTCGCCGAGGGGAGCCTCCCGGAGCGTCGGTTCACGCTGGTCGACACCAGTCTCCGCGTCGACGACGTCGGCGACGAGCAGCTCTCCGAAAAGCAACAGCGGAAGCTCGCTGCCTGGTACAGCGAGGTGGGCATCGCCCGCGGCACGGTGATCTTCGGCAAGCCTCTCGCGGTGGCGGGCGATTTCACCGTCAAGATGGCCGATATCCGCCCCGTGTTCGCTCTCCTCCGCGAATTCAAGGACACACCGGGCTGGCTGTCGGTGGTGCCCGACCTCAGGGACATCGACGGGCGCTTCGCGCTCGACATGGCTCAGGGCCGGACGTCCCTCGACGACATCGCGTTCACGGGTGAGGGCCTCGAGGTGCTCGGCTGGCTGCACGTGGAGAACAAGAAGGGCAACGGCCGGATGTACGTCAAGTACAAGCTGCTCGGAGCCGGCCTGTCGATGGACGACGGCAAGACCAAGGTCCACCTCGCGGAGCCGCGCAAGTGGTTCGACGCGCAGGCCCGCCCATGATGCACCGGACCCGGTGGCGGGACATCCCCTGAGCTTCGATCTCGATGGCGCACGCGGTCAGCGCCTGAACCCGGGAGTGAACGCGACATGAATCTGCCCAAACCGAGCCTTTCGACGCGGATCGTCATCGGGCTCACTCTCGGGATATTCATCGGCCTCTTCTTCGGCGAGGCTGCGGCGGTGCTGCAGCCGCTGGCCGACATTTACATCCGGCTCATGCAGATGACCGTGCTGCCCTACCTGGTGATGGCGCTGGTCATCGGCTTCGGCCAGCTCGACCGCGACACCGCCCGGCGGCTGGCTCTCCGCGGCGGCGGCCTGCTGGTGCTGGTGTGGATTCTGACCTCCATCGTCCTGGTGGCCATGCCCCTGACCTTCCCCGAGCTCGAGAGCGCCTCGTTCTTCAGCCATGCTCTGGTCGAACCGGCGCAGCAGTTCTCGCTCGCCGACCTCTACTTCACGGCCAACCCGTTCCACTCCCTGGCCAACGCCGTGGTGCCGGCGGTCGTGCTCTTCAGCTCGATGCTCGGCATCGGCCTCATCGGCCTCGACAACCGCGAGCAGCTGCTGTCCACGCTGCGCGTGGTGAACGAGGCCATCATCCGGATCACCACGTTCGTGGTCGGTCTGACGCCGATCGGGGTCTTCGCCATCGGCGCCGTCAACGCCGGCACCATGTCGTTCGAGACGCTGCAGCGTCTCGAGGTCTACCTCGTCACGTTCGGTGCCGCCGCGCTGCTGCTGACATTCGTGGTGCTGCCTCTGCTCGTGACCTCGATGACGCCGTTCACCTACCGGGAGGTGATGCGCGTCGGGCGCGACGCCATGCTGACGGCCTTCGTCACCAACAACGCCTTCATCGTGCTGCCGATCCTCGTCGAGCGCTCCAAGGAGCTGCTGCGCGAACGAGGTCTCGCGGACGCCGAGAGCGAGTCGGCCGCCGAAGTGCTGATCCCGGTGCTGTTCAACTTCCCGAACGCCGGGCGACTCATGACCCTCCTCTTCGTTCCCTTCGCAGCCTGGCTCTCGGGTGACGCGTTACGGTCCGTACAGTACCCGGCCTTCATTCTCGTCGGCGTCTCGAGCTACTTCGCCAAGGCCCAGGTGGCCCTGCCCTTCCTGCTCGACTTCATGGCCCTGCCCCACGACCTCTTCCAGCTCTACATTCCGACCACGATCATCGGGGGCAAGTTCGACTCCATGGTGACCGCCATGAATCTGCTCGTCTTCGCCCTCCTCGGCGCGGCGTCCATGGCCGGCTTCCTCGAGCTGCGCGGCCGCCGGCTCCTGCGGGCGGGAGTCCTGATCGTCGGAGGGATCGCGGCAACCGTGATGATCGTCGAGGCCACGCTCGCCGCCACCGTGGACACGACCTACACTCGGGACAGGGCCCTCCGCGCCATGCACGCCCCGCGGGGGACGCCGCCCGCCGTCGTGCACCGCGACCCCGCCGGGATCCCGTCCGAGGAAACGCCCACCGGCCTCTCGATCCTCGAGCGGATCCGAACTCGCGGCACGCTGCGGATCGGGTACGAGCCCGGCAACCTGCCCTTCAGCTTCTTCAATCTCGACGGCGAGCTCGTGGGCCTCGACGTGGAGCTCGCCTCCGGCCTCGCGCAGGCCCTCGATGTGCGTGCGGAGTTCGTGCCGGTGGCCTGGACGGAGGTGGCCGAGCTCCTGGCAAACGGCGTCATCGACGTCATGCCGGGTGTCTGGTACCGGCCCTTCTGGTTCGACTCGCTGCGCCTTTCGGAGCCGTACCTGACGCAGACCGTCGGGCTCGTGGTCCGCGACGAGCGGCGCCACGACTTCGCCACGCTCGGGAACATCAGGCGCCTGGAGGGTCTCAGGATCGGCGTTCCCCTCGACACCCGGCAGATCGAGTATGCCCTCCGTCACACCTTCGCCGATTCGAATGCGGAGTTCGTGGCGAGCCCGCACGGCATCGAGCCGCTCTTCCGCGGAGAGCTCGGCGAGCTCGACGGCTTCATGATGCCGGCCGAGAGCGCCGCCGCGTGGACGCTGCTCCACCCGGAGTACACGGTCGTGGTGCCACAGCCGAATCCGATCCAGCTGCCAACCGCCTTCGGTGTGGCCCGTGACGCCGGCGAGCTCCTCGACGTCATCGACGAGTGGCTCGTCTTCGCGGCCAGCGAGGGCATCCAGCAACGGGCCTACGGCTACTGGATCCTCGGCCGCGGCGCGGAGGCGAAACAGCGGCGGTGGTCGATCCTGCGCGACGTCCTCGGATGGGGTGCCTCCCAATCCTGGAACGGAAACAACCAGTCACGACCCGAGGGGCCCCACGGCGAAGACGCCGAGGGCTCCCGGTAGGGTCCGCTGCCGGGTCGGCGACGAACACGTCGTTATCGAGGCATTACGGACGGTCCGTGGGCTTGACGTCCGCGCGCGGGTTCCGGGCCCGGCCCTCGGCCTTCAGGGCCGCTCCTGCGGTGGCTCCAGCGAGATATCGCGCGATGACCGCACCTCCATGTACAGGCCCGTGAGGGCAGCGCCCTGGGTCGGCGCAGCATACGTGAAGAGCGTTCCACGCACGAAGACCCTCGTCGGTCGGCGCGCTCGAGCATCCGCGACGAACACCTCGAGGAGCGCGTCTCGCCCTTCACCGCTGAGAACGTGGATCGGAAACGAACGGCCCGCCGCGTCGTCCTCGCGGGCCTTGAGGTT
>CAZMED010000279.1:2581-4466 GCA_964565045.1 uncultured Thermoanaerobaculia bacterium | reverse complement strand
GTGCGGACGTTGGTCACCCAGTCCCGCAGTGCCTCGTTGATCGCGTCCTTCAAGGTGCGGGAGCCCGCGTCGACGCCTGCCACCTCGGCCCCCATGAGCCGCATGCGGACCACGTTGAGCTCCTGGCGCCGCATGTCCTCGACGCCCATGTAGACGCGGCACTCCAGCCCCAGCAGGGCGGCCGCCGTCGCCACCGCCACCCCGTGCTGGCCGGCGCCGGTCTCCGCGATCACCCGCGTCTTGCCCATCGCGTGCGCCAGCAGCCCCTGGCCGAGGGCGTTGTTGATCTTGTGCGCGCCGGTGTGGCAGAGGTCCTCTCGCTTGAGCCAGATGCGGGCCCCACCGAGGCGCGCCGACAGGCGCCGCGCCGAGTACAGGGGTGTCGGCCGGCCGACGTAGCTGGCCAGAAGGTCGTCGAGCCGCACCTGGAACCCGCGGTCGGAGGCGGCCGCACGGTACGCCGCCTCGAGCTCGGCCAGAGGGGCCATCAGGGTCTCGGGTACGAAGCGGCCGCCGTACTCGCCGAAGTAGCCGCGGGCATCGGGAAGGGCGTGCTTGGACTTCTTCATCAGAGCGGACGATTCTACACGACGCGAGGGAGGAGTTTTGAGTTTTGAGTTTCTGCAATTCGTGGCGGGTACGACCCGCCACGAATTGCTAAGGGCGCAGCCCGTCGATGACCTCGGCGCTGACCCACCAGATGTCGGAGGAACCGTGGCCGGGTTCGAGAGACATCTCGAGGAGCTGGCTGATGGTGCGGCCGGTGAGGATCGGATCGGCGTCGGCCGCCGCCCGCGACGACATGAAGAAGAGGTAGCGCCCGTCCGGCGACAGCGAGGCCGACCACTCCCGGCCCGCGGGCTGGTTGACCGCCGGGCCCATGTTGACCGGCTCCGACCAGGTGTCGTCCTCGCTCCGGAACACGGCGTAGTAGTCAACGCCGCCGAGGCTGTCCTCGCGGCCCATCGCCGGTACGATGGCGAAGCTCTCGTCCGGGGCCACGAAGACGTTGAAGCGGTTCGAGCCGCAGTTGACCTGCGGGGGCAGGAGCTCGGGCTCGGTGTAGGCGCCGTCGGCCAGGCGCGAGCGGTAGATCGAGGACACTCCATCGGCGCCTTCGCGGGTGAAGTAGAGGGTTCCGTCGGCGGTCACCGAGGGGAAGTACTCCGGCGCGTCGGAGTTGACCGGAGGTCCCAGGTTGTAGGGCTCGCCCCAGCCCTCGCCCTCGCGGTCCATGACCCAGATGTCCTGATAGACCCAGCCCTCTCTCGGTTCCTGGCCGGCCTGCGGCCGGGTCGAGAGGAAGAAGAAGCGCTGTCCGTCGGGCGAGATGGCGGGCTCGATGTCGAGGAAGCGGCCCGAGAACGGCGCCACCGCGGGCTCCGTCCAGGCCCCGTCGATCTCGCGGGTCACCATGATCATGGTGGCGGCGCCGGCGGTGACCGCGAAGTACAGCTCGCGCCCGTCCGGGGTCATGGCCACATCTCTGGTCTGCAGCCCGGTGGACACGATGCCGGGGGCGAAGAGCCGCGGTTCCAGCCCCGGCGGTTCCTGCCCCAGGTACGGCCCCCGCAGCTCCGGAAAGGCAGCATCCGGCCCGTTGGTTTCGGTCACGGTCGGCGAGCAGGAGACACCGAGCATGGCGAGGACGACGACGAATGCGCGTAACACGATCATGAGCTCCTCCGTTCCATGACCCTACGTTCACGGCGTGCCGGGGTTTCCGAACCGCGCCACTCGACCCGGTGCCGGCCGCACTCACCACGGAGACACGGGGCGCACGGAGAAGGTCAGCCGAGCGCGCCGCGGGCGGCAGCGATGAAGGCGCGGACCTTGGCGTGGTCCTTGACGCCCGGGACGGCCTCAACGCCGGAGGACACGTCCA
>CAZMED010000279.1:0-2481 GCA_964565045.1 uncultured Thermoanaerobaculia bacterium | reverse complement strand
ACCTTGGCGTGGTCCTTGACGCCCGGGACGGCCTCAACGCCGGAGGACACGTCCACCAGTGCCGGCCGCACCACCCGCACGGCCTCCGCCACGCTCTCGGGCGTCAGGCCGCCGGCGAGGCCGAAGCGGACGCCCGGCGGGCGTTCCGCCAGGGTCTGCCACCGCCAGCTCACGCCGGCGCCGGCGCCGGGGTCGAAGAGCGGCAGACAGCGCTGCGCCAGCCGGCCCACGCGCTCCCAGTCGACTTCGCCCTCGACCGGGACGCGCCGGATGACGCGCTCGCCGAGGGCCTCGAGGAAGGCGTCGGGCTCGTCGCCGTGCAGCTGGACCCAGTCCAGGTCGAGGAGCTCGCGGACCCGAAGCACCTCGGCGAGCGGCGCGTCGAGGAACACACCGACCCGCTGCGCACCGGTCAGATCGCGGATCCACGCCGCAGCCGTGGGATCGAGCGCGCGCGGGGTGCCGGCCCGAAACACGAAGCCGAGCAGGTCGGCCCCGGCGTCGAGCGCCGCCGCGGCGTCCTCACGGCGGGTGATGCCGCAGATCTTGACCAGCACGGTCACGCGGTCGCCGGCCCGGCCCGCCGCCGTCACCCGAAGCGGGCGTGCTGCCCGATCAGACGGCGCACGGCCTGCTCGGGGTTGTCGGAGCGGACCAGGTGCTCGCCCACGAGGAAGGCGTGGTAGCCCGCCCGGTGCAGCCGGTGCACGTGCTCCGGGCCGTGGATGCCGCTCTCGGCGACCTTGATGCGGTCGTCCGGAAGCGCCCCGGCGAGGGCCTCGACGCGGTCGAGGTCGATCTCGAAGGTGGCGAGGTCGCGGGCGTTGACGCCGATGACCGCCGCCCCCGAGTCGATCGCCGGCCCCGGGTCCTCGTCGACGAAGATCTCGAGCAGGACCTCGAGCTCGAGCATCTCGGCGGTCGTCAGCAGCGCGGCGAGGCGTTTCCCGGGGAGGATGCGCGAGATCAGGAGCACCGCGTCGGCGCCGAGCACCGCGCTCTCGAAGAGCTGTCGCCGCGAGATGATGAAGTCCTTGCGCAGCACCGGCACGCCCACCGCCTCGCGGATGCGCGGGATCCACAGCGGATCGCCCTGGAACGAGTCGGGCTCGGTCACGACCGAGATCGCCGCCGCCCGCCCCTTGGCGTAGGCCGTGGCGAGGGCGACGGGTTGGAAGGGGTCGCGGATCACCCCCGACGAGGGCGAGGCCTTCTTGCACTCGGCGATCACCTCGGGGTCCGAGCCGGCGAGGGCCTTGCGCAGCGACCGGCGCCCTTCGCGCCGGCGCTTCTCGACCATCCTGAGCGCGAGCCGCTCGAGGCCCGGCGCCTCGGGGGTCCAGTCGAGCCGCCGCTTCACGTTGGCGACGATCGTGTCGAGAATCGACTCAGCCATCCCCGGCGAGCTCCTCCGATCTGTGAGCCAGTGCCTCCAGTATACCCAGGGCGGCGCCCGATCGCAGGATCTCTCGTGCGATGTCCGAACCGGATCGCAGATCCGAGGCGCGTTCCGCCACGTAGAGGGCGGCGCCCGCGTTGATCGCCACCGCCTCGCTCGCCGCCGAGCGCTCCTCGCCCGCGAGGATGGCGCGCAGGCGGCGCAGGTTCTCCGCCGCGTCGCCTCCCTTGAGGGTCTGCGGATCGAAGGGCTCGACGTCGAGATCTGCGGGCTCGAGCCGCGTGCTGCCGACGACCTCTCCGTCCCGCACCTCGACCAGCGTGGTCGGCGCCGCGGCCGACACCTCGTCGAGACCGTCGTCCGAGTGCACGACCAGGGCGCGGCGGGCGCCGAGCTCGGCCAGGGCGGAGGCCATCAGAGGCTGGACCTCGCGCCCCCAGACCCCGATCACCTGGCGCTCGACGCCGGCCGGGTTGGTGAGCGGCCCGAGCAGGTTGAAGACCGTGCGCACCGCGAGCGCGCGGCGCACCGGCATCACCGCCCGCATCGCCGGGTGCAGCTGCGGCGCGAAGAGGAAGGCGATGCCGATCTCGTCGTGCAGGGCCGCCATCGCCGCCGGCCCGAGCTCGAGCCGGACCCCGGCCGCCTCGAGCACGTCGGCCGAGCCGCAGCGCGAGGAGACCGAGCGGTTGCCGTGCTTGGCCACCCTCGCGCCGGCCGCCGCCGCCACCAGCGCGGCTGCGGTCGAGATGTTGATGGTCTCCGCCCCGTCGCCGCCGGTGCCGCAGGTGTCGACCGCGTGCCCGGGATCGGCGATCGGCACCGAAAGCGATCGCGCCCGCATGGCGCGAGCCGCCGCCGCCACCTCGGCCCCGGTCTCGCCCTTCACCCGCAGTCCGGCGAGCACCGCGGCCACCACCACGTCGTCGACCAAGCCGTCCATGACCGCGCCGACGAAGGCCTCCACCACCGCCGGCTCGAGGTCGTGGCAGGCCAGGAGGCGGTTGAGGAGCGGGCGGTGATCGAGGGAGGTCATGGCGTTCCACGAATGAGGAATGAGGAATGAGGAATGAGGAATTCCG
>CAZMED010000278.1:0-4498 GCA_964565045.1 uncultured Thermoanaerobaculia bacterium | reverse complement strand
ATGGCCCACCGCGGCCGGCTCAACGTCCTCGCCAACATCCTGCGCAAGCCGTACTCGATGATCTTCCACGAGTTCGAGGACAACGTCCGCCCCGACCCATACGGCGGCGACGGCGACGTCAAGTACCACCGCGGCTACAGCTCGGACTACCAGACGGTCGCCGGTCACTCCATCCACCTCAGCCTGACCGCCAACCCGAGCCACCTCGAGGCCGTCGACCCGGTGGTCGAGGGCCGCACCCGCGCCAAGCAGCGGCGCCGCGGCGACACCGAACGGCGGACCGCGGTCATCCCGCTGCTCCTCCACGGCGATGCCGCCTTCGCCGGCCAGGGCCTCGTGGCCGAGACCCTCAACCTCTCGCAGCTCAAGGGCTACCGCACCGGCGGCACCGTCCATATCGTGATCAACAACCAGATCGGCTTCACCACCCTGCCCGGCGAGGGCCGCTCGACCCGCTACCCCACCGACATCGCGAAGTTCGTCGAGGCGCCGATCCTGCACGTCAACGGCGACGATCCCGAGGCGGTGGTGCACGTGGTCGACCTCGCGCTGCGCTTCCGGCAGCAGTTCGGGCGCGACGTGGTCGTGGACATGGTGTGCTACCGGAAACACGGCCACAACGAGGGCGACGAGCCCGCCTTCACCCAGCCACTGATGTACCAGAAGATCCAGAACCGGCCCACCACCAGGGCCCTCTACCAGATGCGGCTGGAGTCCGAGCACGTCATCAGCCTGGACGAGAGCGAGAACCTGACCAACTCCCTCCAGGAGCGCCTCGTGGCGGCGTTCAAGAGCGTCAAGGAAACCGGCGACGTGGCGGAGGACCGGCACGCCTTCGACGGCATCTGGCGCGGCTACGACAACCCCTACTGCTTCGACTGCACCGCCACCGGTGTGCCGCACTCGACCCTGGTGGAGGTCGTCAAGGCCCTCACCACGGCGCCCGAGGGCTTCAACCTCAACCGCAAGGTGGCGCGCCGCCTCGCGCCGCAGCGCGAGGCCGTGGAAGCCCGCGGCAGCATCGACTGGGCCCTCGCCGAGCTCCTCGCCTACGGCAGCCTGCTGGCCGAGGGGACCCCGGTCCGGCTCTCCGGCCAGGACAGCATCCGCGGGACCTTCTCCCACCGCCACGCCGCGTGGTTCGACACCAAGACCGGGGAGATCCACATCCCGCTGCTGCACATCGGGCCCGACCAGGCGCGCTTCTGCGCCTACAACAGCATGCTCTCCGAGGCAGCGGTGCTCGGCTTCGACTACGGCTACTCCCTGGTCGAGCCCGACATGCTGGTGATCTGGGAGGCCCAGTTCGGCGACTTCGCGAACGGGGCCCAGGTGATCATCGACCAGTTCATCACCGCCGCGCTCGACAAGTGGCAGCGGGTCAGCGGCCTCGTCATGCTGCTGCCGCACGGCTACGAAGGGCAGGGGCCCGAGCACTCCAACGCCTACCTCGAGCGCTACCTCGCGGCCTGCGCCGAGGACAACATCCAGGTCTGCAACCTGAGCACCCCGGCGCAGTTCTTCCACGCCCTCCGGCGCCAGATCAAGGGGGCGTACCGCCGGCCCCTGATCGTCATGGCGCCCAAGAGCCTGCTGCGCCACAAGGCCGCCGTCTCCGCGGTCGACGAGCTGATCGAGGGGCGCTTCTTCGAGTTTCTCGGCGATCCGTTGTCGCCCACCGCGCCCGAACGGCTCGTCCTGTGCTCCGGCAAGGTGTACTACGACCTCGAGGCCGGCCGCGCCGAGCTCGGGGCCGAGGGGGTGGCCATCGTTCGCGTCGAGCAGTTCTACCCCTTCAACACCAAGCTCTTCGAAGAGGTCGTCGCGCCCTACCGCGACGCCGGCGAGGTGCTGTGGGTGCAGGAGGAGACCCGCAACCGCGGCGGCTGGTCGTACATGATGCCGATCCTGCAGGAGCACTTTCCGCAGGCCGACCTCCGGTACGTCGGCCGCGGGCCGAGCGCCAGCCCCGCCACCGGATCGCCCGGGATCCACCGCGAGGAGCAGGCGGCCCTGGTGCGCGAGGCCCTCGTCGTCGGCGGCGCCTGAGGGCGTACGGCCGAACCAAGGAGCGAACCCATGGCAGTCGAAGTCAAGATCCCCGAGGTTGGCGAGTCGATCACCGAAGGCGTGCTCGTGGAGTGGTCCCAGGCGGACGGCGCGGTCGTCGCCGCCGAGGACCCGCTCCTGGTGCTCGAGACCGACAAGATCACGATGAACGTGAACGCCGACCAGGGCGGTCGATTGAAGATCCTGGTGGCCGCGGGCGAGACCGTCGAGGTCGGCCAGGTTGTGGCGACCATCGACACCAGTGCTGTCGGCGAGGCCCAACCCGCGGCCGAGCCCACCGAGCGAGCCGAGCCCGCGGCCGCGGCCGCGGCGCAGGAATCCGAGCAGGCCGCAGCCGGAGCCGAGGCCGAAGCCCCGAGCCGGTCAACGCCGGAGGACGTGGACGGACTGTCGCCGGCCGTGCAACGGATGGTGCGCGAGCATGGCGTCGATCCTTCGCAGATCGAGGGCACGGGCAAGGGCGGGAGGATTCTCAAGGGGGACGTCATCCGCTTCATCGAGGAGCGCCGGGCGGCCGCGGGCGCCGAACCGGCAGCGAAGCAGTCCGCGCCCGCAGCGAAGGAGGAGGCGGCGACCGTCGAGCCTCCGAAGCCGGCACCGCCCGCGCCGGCCGCGGCGCCCGGCGAGCGCCAGACCCGCACCCCGATGTCCCGCCTGCGCCAGCGCCTCGCCGAACGGCTGGTGGAGGTGCAGCAGACCGCGGCCATCCTCACCACCTTCAACGAGGCCGACATGAGTCGGGTCATGGCGCTGCGGGCCGCCCACAAGGAGGACTTCAAGAAGCGGTACGGCATCGGGCTCGGCTTCATGTCGTTCTTCGTCAAGGCGGCGGTGGACGCCCTCAAGACCGTGCCCGAGGTCAACGCCTTCATCGAGGGCGGGGAGATTGTCAACAATCACTACTTCGACATCGGGGTCGCCGTCAGCACCGACAAGGGCCTGGTGGTGCCGGTGGTGCGCGACGCCGACCGCCTGTCCATGGCCGAAATCGAGGCCTCGATCGCCGACCTCGCCACCCGGGCCCAGGAGCGCCGCCTCGAGCTGTCCGACCTCACCGGCGCGGTCTTCACGATCTCCAACGGCGGCGTCTTCGGATCGCTGCTCTCGACCCCGATCCTCAACCCTCCCGGCAGCGCGATCCTCGGCATGCACTCGATCCAGAAACGGCCGGTGGTCGTGGACGACGAGATCGTCGTGCGGCCGATGATGTACCTGGCCGTCTCCTACGACCACCGCATCATCGATGGGCGCGAGGCGGTCACCTTCCTCAAGCGGATCAAGGAGTGCATCGAGAACCCCGAGCGCATGCTGCTGGAGGTGTAGGGATGGACCGCTTCGACCTCGTCGTCATCGGCTCGGGCCCGGGCGGCTACGTGTGCGCCATCCGCGCCGCCCAGCTCGGGCTCAGGACCGCGCTGGTGGAGAAGCACAGCGCCCTCGGCGGCACCTGCCTCAACGTCGGCTGCATCCCGTCGAAGGCGCTGCTCGAGTCGTCGGAACGCTTCGCCGCGGCCCGCGACCACGCTGCCGAGCACGGCATCACGATCGAAGGCCTCGGCCTCGACCTCGAGAAGATGCAGGAGCGCAAGCGCGGCATCGTCAGCGAGCTCACCGGCGGCGTCGCGATGCTGATGAAAAAGAACAAGGTCACGGTCCTGAGCGGGCGCGGCGTCGTGACCGCCCCCGGCAAGGTCGCGGTGCGCGGCGACGACGGAGAGACTTCGGTCGAGGCCGACCGCATCTGCCTCGCCATGGGCTCGGTGCCGATCGAGCTGCCCTTCCTGCCGTTCGACGGCGAGCGCGTGCTCTCCTCCACCGAGGCCCTCGAGCTCGGGGAGGTTCCCGGGCACCTGGTGGTGATCGGCGCCGGGGCGGTCGGGCTCGAGCTCGGCAGCGTGTGGCGCCGGCTCGGCGCCGAGGTCACGGTGATCGAGATGCTGCCCGGCATCGCCCCCTTCGCCGACAAGCAGCTCGCCGGCTCCCTGCAGCGCGCGCTCGCCGGACAGGGGCTCGAGTTCCGGCTCGAGTCCAGGGTCACCGCGGGCAAGGTACTCAAGAAGGGTGTCGAGCTGACGATCGAGAATGCCAAGGGCGAGTCCGAGGAGATCTCCTGCGACCGGGTCCTGGTGGCGGTGGGCCGCCGCCCGAACGTCGAGGGCAGCGGCCTCGAGGAGGCGGGCGTCGCGCTCGACGAGAAGGGCCGGGTCGCGGTCGACGAGCACTTCCGCACCAGCGTGGACGGGATCTTCGCCATCGGCGACCTCATCCGCGGGCCGATGCTGGCCCACAAGGCCGAGGACGAAGGCATCGCCGTCGCCGAGCTCGCGGCCGGGAAGCCCGGCCACGTCAACTACGGGACGATTCCCAACGTGATCTACACCGAGCCCGAGCTCGCCATGGTCGGCCGCACCGAGGCCGAGCTCAAGGA
>CAZMED010000277.1:0-4500 GCA_964565045.1 uncultured Thermoanaerobaculia bacterium | reverse complement strand
CCGTACTCGACCTCGAAGGTCTTCGCGATCCTGAAATAACCCATTCACACTCCCCTGCCGCCGCCGAAGAGGTCCAGCTGCAGGCGGGGAGTGTAGCGAAAGCCGTGCGCCAGGCACAAGGCGGCGACCGCGGGCGCGCGTTCGGCGACCTCGGCGGCGCTCCGGCCCTGGGCCATCAGCAGCACCCGCGACGGCTCGGTGGGACCGACCGCCTCGAGCAGGTCCAGCACCTCCGGCATGTCGTCGCCGCTTTCGACGACGAACTTGAGTTGATGCTCCGGAAACCGCGCCAGCAGTCGCCGCAGCGGACCGAGGTCTCCGCGCAGACGGCGGTGGCTTTCCCGCCTCGCGCCCGGCGGGTCCGAGTTGGCGGTCTTCGGCGAAAGCGACAGAAGATCGCACGAGAAAACGGGATCGACGGTGCCTGCCGTCTCCACCGTCACGTGCAGCTCGGCGGCGTGCAGGGCCGCGGTGAGGATGCCGATCTCTCGCTGCAGCAGCGGCTCGCCGCCGGTCACCACCACGTGCCGCGCGCCGCTCCCGATGGCCTCGCCCACGAGCTCCTCGACCGGAAGCCGCGTGCCCTCCGGAAGCCACGAGGTATAGGGGGTGTCGCACCACCGGCAGCGCAGGTTGCAGCCGGAGCTGCGGATGAAGAAGGAGGGCACCCCGGCCAGCATCCCTTCACCCTGCAGGCTGAGGAAGGTCTCGGAGATGAACACGGGAACACGGTAACACCGTGAATTAGGAATGAGGAATGAGGAATGAGGAATGCCACCCACCCTCCCGGCGTGCTTGATGCGGTATCGAGAGTCCTCAGGGCAAATACTCAATCGACAGTTGACAGACGACGTTCGCTTGAACTGCAGTCGCGATCACCAGTGAGTCGTGTCCAGGCCATTTCGAGGGGATGTGAGTCAAATAGTTGAAAAGAATAATCTTTTCGAGACACTCCTCGATGACTCCCCGCGACCGATGAAGCAATGTCCCGGGCTGACACCTTTCCTGTGTTTTATCAGTAGCTTGTCACCTCACGATCCAGCGACCGCCTTCCGTCTCTTCACGACGCTCGCTCCACTGTCACCGGGGGGGTGGGGCGTGAATTCCTAATTCCTCATTCCGAATTCCCAATTCGATCGCTCATCCCTCGGATGAGCGATCGCCGGCGTGCAGGTGCTGCCAGACGTGGCGGCCGAGGCGCGGGCCGAGGGCGCGTTGCAGCTCTTCGACGGTGGCCTGCTGGACGCCGCGCAACGACCCGAAGCGGGTCAGCAGGGAGCGAGCCCTCCCGGGGCCGACACCCGGTACCGAGAGCAGCTGGGAGGAGAGGGTCTTCTTGGCGCGACGCGCCCGGTGGCGGCTGACGGCGAAGCGGTGGGCCTCGTCGCGGATCTCGCGCAGCGCCAGGTGGGCAGGGTCGGAACGTTCGAGCCGCAGCGGTTCGGCGGCGGCCGGCAGCCACAGCTCCTCCTCGCGCTTGGCGAGCGCCGCCAGCGGCAGATCGAGGCCGATGGCATCGAGCGCCGCCATCGCCGCGTTGAGCTGGCCGACGCCGCCGTCGATGAGCACCAGGTCGGGCATGGTGCGCTGCTCGTCCGCCTGCCGGCGGTAGCGCCGGCCCACCGCCTCGGAGATGGAGGCGAAGTCGTCGACGCCCTCGACACCGCGGATCGAGAAGCTCCGGTACTGGCGCTTGTCGAAGCGGCCGCTGCGCCACACGACGCACGACGCGGTGGTCTCCTTGCCGCTCGAGTGCGAGATGTCGAAGCACTCGATGTGGTCCACCGGGCCCGGCAGGCCGAGCGCCTCGCCCAGCCGCCGCGCCAGGTGCTGGGCCTGCGAGCGCGGCGCTCGGAACCGGAGGTCGAAGGCGGTGCGGGCGTTGTCCCGCGCCAGCTGCACCCGGCGGGCGCGCGGACCGCGCGCCGGGCTGTCCACGGCCACTGCGTGCCCGGCGGTGTGGACGAGGAACGAGCGCAGCATCGCGCGGTCGTCCTTGTCGAGCGGCGGCGAGGTCTCCACCCGCCTCGGGACGGCGGGGTTGGACTCGTAGTACTGGGCGAGGAAGGTCACCAGGAGCTCGGACAGCGGCACGTCGCCGACGCCCTCGAAGTGGAACTCGCGCTTGTCGACCAGGCTGCCCGCCCGGTACGGCAGCACGCACACCGTGGCGTGCTCGCCGTCCGACCACACCGCTGCCGCGTCGGCGTCGCCCCGCCCCGGCCGCTCCACGTCCTGGCGCTCGCCCAGGCGCTTGACCACCGCGATCAGGTCGCGGTAGCGGACCGCCATTTCGAAGTCCTCGCGCTCCGACGCCGCCCACATCGACCGCTCCAGCTTCGGCAGCAGCTGGCGGTGCCTGCCCTCGAGGAAGAGGCGCAGCTCTTCGACCACTTCGGCGTAGGCCTCGGACGTCGTCAGCCCGGCGACGCACGGCCCCAGGCAGGCGCGCATGTGGTAGTACAGGCACGGCCGCGGCAGGCGGCCGTCGATCTCGATCCGGCAGGTCCGCACCTGGAAGCTGGTGCGCGCCAGCTCCATGAGCTTGCGCGCCATGTGCTGGCCCATGAAGGGGCCGAAGTAGGCGTGGCCGTCGTCCAGCACCCGCCGGGTGAGCTCGACCCGCGGCCATTCCTCGCCGGTCGTGAGCTTGAGGTAGGGATAGGTCTTGTCGTCCCGCAGCATGACGTTGAAGCGGGGGCGCAGGCGCTTGATGAGCGTGTTTTCGAGGATGAAGGCCTCGACCTCGTTGGCGGTGACCGTGAAGTCGAGGCGCCGCGCGCGCTCGAGCATGGTCTGCGTCCGTTCGGGCAGGTCGTGGCGGCCGAAGTAGGACAGCACCCGGCGCCGCAGGTCGCGCGCCTTGCCCACGTACAGGTCCTTGCCCGCGCGGTCCTGGAAGCGGTAGACGCCGGGCTTCTCGGGGGCCTCCTTCGCCCTTTCCAGTAATGGATGGGTTTCCGTCATCGAGGCATCGTAGCTCATCCGTTCGCCTTCGCCTCTCGGCACGCGTCGTTATAACGTTCGAACGTTCAAACGTTTAAACGTCCCAACGATGCGCTGCCGAACGGCACCGACGCGTCAGGAGAGCCCGACGACCCGATCTCACTCCTCCGGCACGAGCCCCAACCGGACGAGGGCGCGGCGCGCCGCCTGCTGCTGCGCCTCGCGCTTGCTGACGCCCTCGCCGCGGGCGACCTCCTCGCCGTCGAAGACGACAACGTAGGCCCACTTGCGATGGTGGTCCGGCCCCGAGACCCCGACCCGGCGGTAGTCGGGCAGCGGGAGGCCCCGCGCCTGCGCCGCTTCCTGCAGCGACGACTTCGGGTCCGCGAGCGCCAGCGTGCGGTCGTCGAGGGCATCGAGCTCGTCCTCGAGCTGGCGCCGGATGAAGGCGTAGGCCGCCTCCCAGCCGCCGTCGAGGGCGATCGCCCCGATCACCGCCTCGAAGAGGTCCTCGAGCATCGCCGTCCGCTCGCGCCCCCTCGACATCTCTTCGCTCGGCCCCACCTCGACCCAGCCGTCGAGCCCCAGCAGAGCCGCGCGTTCGGCCAGGCGCTCCGAGCGCACGAGGTGGACCCGTTTGCGGGTCAGGCGCCCCTGGTCGTCGCCCGGGAAGGCCTCGAAAAGCAGACGCGCCGCGGCATGCCCGATCACCGCGTCGCCGAGAAACTCGAGGCGCTGGTACGAGCCGTTCTCCTGCGCCGTCACCGCCGAGCCGTGGCGCAGCGCGCGCCGCAGCAGCTCGCGGTCCTGGAACTGATAGCCGAGAATGTCCTCGAGATCGCCCACGGCGTCGTCGCGCAGTACTGCCATGCGGGCATTGTAACCGCGGCAGAATTCTAAATTCTCAATTCTCAATTTTGAATTCCCCTCCATCCCCCCGGTCCACGGGAGGGCGGGTGGTGATTAAAAATTGAGAATTAAGAAATGAGAATTTCTAACCCGGGTTTTCCAGCCGCCCGACAACTCCCTCCATCTTTTCGAGGATCCTGCCGGTGTGGGTGGCCGGCCAGTAGATGCGACCGCAGCTCGTGCAGCGGCGGAAGCGTGGCGCGTTGGCGAGCACGTAGGGGGGGACGGCGCCCCGCACCTCGTCCCGGGTCACCGGCTCGAGCCTTCCGTTGCACTCGCCGCAGCGCGAGGACTCGAGGTTCGGCTCGGGCTCGAGGCCGAGACGCGACAGCACCTCCACCAGCTGGTCCTCGAGCGCCTCCGCCCGCACCAGCATCGTCCGCGGTCCCAGCGAGGCCAGCTCGTGGTCGCGGGTCAGCAGCCACCGCTGCTCGTCCCGAGCCAGGTCCGCGAGCTCGCGGTCCTCGACGCCGGGCACGAGGTAGGCGGCGTCGAAGCCGAAAAAACGCAGCCACCGCGCCAGCGATCCGAGCATCGCGTCACACAGAAATTTCGGGCGCTCCGACGCGCCTGGCTGACGGTCGCTCATGGCCCAGGAGCATAGCGTCTCCCCGATCCACGTCGTACCAGAGCGCCCGAAATTTC
>CAZMED010000276.1:0-4505 GCA_964565045.1 uncultured Thermoanaerobaculia bacterium | reverse complement strand
CGCCGGTGTGTCACGGAAGCGTCAGAGCTCAGGAGGGTTGCGATTTCGTCGTTCGTCCCGTGACGCTGCCGATGGGTCATCGGAGGCCGAGTGGCTGAAGTTGACAGGAGGCGTGGGACGCGCGAGGCTTCGGCCATGAGCAGGCCCGTTGACGCAGGAGTTCCCCGTTTCGATCCCGAGACCTTCGGTTCGGAGCACCGTATCGCGCGCATCGGCACCGGCAGCGTCGGCGGCAAGGCCGCCGGCCTGCGCCAGATCCAGGAGCAGATCCTGCCGCGCTTCGAGGACTCGCGATTCGACGACGTCGAGGTCCTGGTGCCTCAAGCGGTGGTGATCGCCACCGACGTCTTCGACGAGTTCGTCGAGCGCAACCGGCTCCGCCGGGTCGCTCCCAGCGACGCCCCCGACAGCGAGATCGCGGTCGCCTTCCAGCGCGGCGAGCTGACTCCAGTCGTGCGGGTCGCGCTGCGGCGGCTGCTCGACATCGTGCAGGGGCCCCTCGCGGTGCGGCCCTCGAGCTTCCTCGAGGACGCCGAGCAGCGCCCCTTCGCGGGGCTCTACACCTCGAAGATGATCCCCAACTCCGAGGACAACCTGGATGCGCGGTATCGGCGGCTCGCGAACGCGATCAAGCTCACCTGGGCCTCGACCTTCTTCGAGAACGCGCTGCTGTCGCGGCGCGCGGCAGGGCTCGCGGACGACGCCGAGAAGATGGCGGTCGTCATCCAGGAGGTTTTCGGCGAGCGCTTCAACGGGCGCTTCTACCCGACGCTGTCGGCGGTCGCGAGGTCGTACAACCACTACCCGACTCCCGGCAACAAGCGGGAGGACGGTGTGGTCATGCTGGCACTCGGGCTCGGTAAGGCCATCACCGACGGCGAGCATGTCTGGAGCTACTGCCCGCACCGGGCCCTGGCGCCGCCGCCGTTCAAGAGCACGGCGGACCTCCTCAAGTACACCCAGACGAGCTTCTGGGCGGTCGACCTCGGCGAGGCGACGCCGGCAACTCCCGGCCGGGAGGACGCGAACCTCATGCGCTGCGCGCTCGGCGACGCCGAAGCCGATGGGACCTTGAGCTTCGTCGCCTCGACCTACGATCCCGCCGCGGACCAGCTGCGCGCCGGCATCGCCTCCTCCGGGCCGCGGGCACTGACCTTCGCGCCGCTGCTCGAGTCGCGGACGATCCCGTTCACCCCGGTGTTGGAGCGCCTCCTCGAGCTGGCGTGCAACGTCAACAACGGCGAAGCCGAAGTGGAGATTGCGGCGGTGCTCGACCGCGAGCGCGCGCTGCCGATGCGTGTCGGCGTCCTGCAGGTGCGGCCAATGCTGACGCCCGGCGAGCGAACCCCGATCGAGGAGGGCGAGCTCGAGGCCGAGAACGTGCTGGTGGCGTCGGACAACTGCCTCGGCCAGGGTGCCCGCGGCGACCTCACCGATCTCGTGTACCTGCGGCCGCAGCACTTCGACCGCGGGCTGACGAGGATGATGGCCACCGAGCTCGAGGCGGTCAACCGCGGTTTGGTCGAGGAGGGTCGGCGCGGGATCTTCATCGGCCAGGGCCGCTGGGGGACGACCGACGACCGCTTCGGCGTACCGGTGAGGTGGGGTCAGATCTCGACCGCGCGGGTGATCGTGGAGGTCCCGCTTCCGGAGTGTCCAGCCAACCTCAGTCACGGCACCCACTTCTTCCACCGCCTGCTCAGCCACCGCGTGCTCTACATGTCGCTCGAGCCGGGGGGGAACGGCCGCATCGACTGGGAGTGGCTCGACGCCCAGGACGCGATCTGGGAGAGCCGGCACGTCCGGCACGTGCGGGTCGAGGCGCCGCTCGACGTCCGAATCGACTGTGCCAACCGGCGGGGGATGATCCGGCGGCTCGAGCCCTGAGCCGCGCACTGCGCAAGCGGTGCCGGCCCCGAACCTCGTGGCGCCGCGGGGAATAGCGCGCGGGCGGCGCGGTGTTGGGCCGCTTCGGAGGAGGCGTCGATGCATCGTTCGTGGTGGTTTCCCGCGCTCTGCCTGCTGCTGACGGCGGCGTGTGGGACCCGGGTGCCGGAGGTACCGCCGAGCGAGCCTGTCTCCTACGCCGCCCACCTCGAGCCGCTGGTCATCGCGCGCTGCCTGGGCTGCCACGAGGTGGACGAGCCGGAAGCCGACCTGGTGCTGGAAGCCGGCCGGGGCTACGCCGCGCTGGTGGGCCCGCGCTCGGTGCAGAAGCCGTCGATGGCCCTGGTGGCTCCGGGCGACCCGGAGGCCTCCTACCTGTGGCTCAAGCTGGAGCACCGGGCGCCGCACGGCCAGGGCATGCCGCGCACCCTGACGGGAGCGAAGAGGCTCCGCCCCGACGAGCTCGAGCTCTACCGGCGGTGGATCGAGGGAGGGGCAAGACCCTGAAGGCAATCAGGAATTAGGAATTAGGAATTAGGAATTAGGAATTCCCCTCCTCCCCCCCATGCCAATTGTGGCAGCTGCCGCTCGGGGCAAACGCTCCGATTTCTCCGCTGTCAATTCTTCGCTAGCCTGTTCAGCGACCCCGGGGGGTTGGGCGGCATTCCGAATTCCTAATTCCTAATTCCTAATTCCTAATTCGATTCTTGTGTACACTTCCCCCGCTATGCATTGCATGGTCGTCCGGCACGCGCCTTCCGGGGCTTCCTCATGCAGGTGATCGTCGTCGGGGGCGGGCTGGTGGGCTCGACGCTGGCCGAGAAGCTGGCCGGCGACGGCCACGACGTGGTGCTGGTGGAGCAGAACCGGGAGCTCATGGCGGATCTGAACGAGCGCCTTGACGTGCAGACCATCTGCGGCAACGGCGCCACGGTCCCGGTGCTTCTCAAGGCCGGCATCGAGAGCGCCGATCTGCTGGCGGCGACCACCGACTCCGACGAGGCCAACATGGTCGTCGCCCTGGTCGCCTCGGGCATCTTCAAGGTGCCGAAGGTGGCGGCCCGGTTGCGCGACCCTGGGCACGAGGAGGGTTTCCGCCGCATCGCCCGCGAGCCCGGCGGCGAGCGGGTGGCCATCAACCCCGGCATGGCCGCGGTCGAGAAGATCCTCTCCCTGCTGCCGGTGCCGGGCGCGGTCGACGTGGTGTCGTTCTTCGACGGCGGGCTGCTGGTGGCGGGCTTCCATATCAAGCCGGAGAGCGAGTTCTCGGGCCTCATGCTGTCGCACCTGCGGCTGCTCTTCCCGACGACGCCGATGCTGGTGGTCGCCATCCGCCGCGACGGAGGCTGGCGGGTGCCCTTCGGCGACGACGAGATCCGCGCCGGCGACCTCGTGTACTTCGCGATGGACCCGGCCGAGCTCGACAACGTGCTGGTGCTGCTCGGCCAGGTGCGCGGGGCCGAGCGCCGGGTGATGATCGCGGGCGCCACCCGGATCGGCCTCAACCTGGCGCGCCGCCTCGAGGAGGAGGGCGTGTCGGTGGCCCTCATCGACCAGAACCGCGACGCCTGCGAGCGCGCGGCGGCCGAGCTCGACGCCACCCTGGTCATCCACGGCAGCCCGTCGGACCGGGAGCTGATGGCCGCCGAGGGCGCCGACCGGGTGGTGGGTTTCGTGGCCTGCACGGACCGCCACGAGGAGAACGTGGTCGCGTGCATGCTGGCCGGGCGGATGGGCGCGGCGCACACCTTCGCAGTGGTCGACAACCAGGCTCTGGGCGAGCTCACCGGCGAGCTCGGAATCGACGCCATCATCTCGCCGCGGCTGCTGTCGGTGAGCCTGGCCCTGCAGTTCGCGCGCAAAGGAAAGGTGACCGCCGTCGCCGCGCTGCTCGAGGACTCGGTCGAGGTGTTCGAGGTCGAAGCCACCGCCGGCAGCCGCCTGGTGCGATCGCCGCTGTCCGATCTCGGGCTGCCGCGCGGCATGCTGGTGGTCGCCGTGCAACGCGAGGAGCGGATCTTCATTCCCGGCGGCGACGACCGCATCGAGGCCGGCGACCACGTCGTGGTGGTGACCACCGCCAAGACGGCATCACGGCTCGACGACGTGCTCGAGTCCTGGTAGCTGGGCGGCGAGGGGACACCGAGGATGAACCGGCGCTTCGTCGCCTACCTGCTCGGCTGGCTGCTGCTGCTCGGCGCGGCCTTCCTCTGCCTGCCGCTGCTCGCGAGCTTCGTGTTCGCCGAGCCGGCGCTGCCCTACCTGGCCGCAATGGGTCTCGCCGGAACGGTCGGGCTCGTGCTGGTCAAGGTCCACCCGCCGGAGGACCGGCACATCCGTCCCCGGGACGGCTTCCTGGTGGTCAGCGGCGCCTGGCTCGCGGTGTCGGTGGTCGGCGCCGTGCCCTATCTCGTCGCGGGCGCCCTGGGCCCGGTGGACGCGCTGTTCGAGGCGGTGTCGGGCTTCACGACCACCGGCTCGACGGTCATCGCCGACACCACCGTGATGCCCCGCGCACTGCTGCTGTGGCGGGCGATGACGCAGTGGCTCGGCGGCATGGGCATCATCCTCTTCACGATCGCCATCCTGCCCCTGCTCGGCATCGGCGGCATGCAGCT
>CAZMED010000275.1:0-4563 GCA_964565045.1 uncultured Thermoanaerobaculia bacterium | reverse complement strand
GGCTTCGACAACAACGTCTACGTGCAGATCGGCGTCGTCATGCTCATCGGCCTCGCGGCCAAGAACGCGATCCTCATCGTGGAGTTCGCCAAGGCCAAGCACGAGGAGGGGATGGGCCTCGAGGAGGCGGCGCTGGAGTCCGCGCGGCTGCGCTTCCGGCCGATCCTGATGACCGCCTTCGCCTTCATCCTCGGCGTGGTGCCGCTGATGAAGGCGAGCGGCGCCGGCGCCGGCGCCCAGAACGTGATGGGCACCGCGGTCTTCTTCGGCATGCTGGTGGCCACCGCCATCGGCGTCTTCCTGATCCCCGGCAACTTCACCTTCGTGGAGAGCCTCGGGCGCCGAAAGCGGCGCGCGGCCGATCTGGACGGTCCAGCGACCGCCGCGCCGGCGGCGGCGGAAGGAGGGCACTGAGATGCTCCGGCGAGGCCTGCTCACCGTCATGCTGGTGGCCCTCAGTGCTGCCTGCACCCTGGGCCCGGATTACGAAAGGCCGCCCATCACCACGCCGGAGTCCTGGCGCGGGGCGGCCGCCGTCGACGAGTCCATCGCCAATGTTCCCTGGTGGGAGCTCTTCGAGGACCCGCAGCTCGCCGAGCTCATCCGCACCGCCCTCGCGGAGAACCGAGACCTCAAGATCGCCGTCGAGCGCATCGAGGAGGCGCGCGCCACCTACGGCTTCAGCCGCGCCGACCTCTACCCCCAGATCGAGGCCAGTGCGGCCGCCGGCAGCCTCAAGTTCAGCGGGGGCAGCCTGACCCACACCCGGGAGGGTGGGCTCGACACCAGCACCGACCGCTACAGCGTCGACCTGGGCCTGTCCTGGGAGCTCGATTTCTTCGGCCGCATCCGCCGCGCCAACGAGGCCGAGCTCGCGAACCTGCTCGCGACGGAGGAGGCGCGGCGTGCGGTGGCCATCGCACTGGTGGCCGACGTGGCCGGCGCCTACGTCGAGCTCCGCGACCTCGACCTGCGGCTCGAGATCGCGCAGCGCACGCTCGAGTCGCGGCGGCAGTACGTGGAGCTCGCCCGCGACCGCTTCGAGGGCGGCGTCACGCCGGAGCTGCACTGGCGGCAGGCCGAGGCCGAGATGTACCGCGTCCAGGCCTTCGTCTTCCAGCTCGAGCAGGCGGTGGTGCAGAAGGAGAACGAGATCTCCTTCCTCCTCGGGAGCAATCCCTCGACGATCATCCGGGGGCGGGCGCTCGGCGAGCAGCCGGTGCCGCCGCAGGTGCCGGCCGGGCTGCCGGCCTCGATCCTCGAGCGGCGGCCGGACGTCCGGCAGGCCGAGCAGCAGCTGATCTCCGCCAATGCCCGCATCGGCGAGGCGCGGGCGATGCTCTACCCGCGGATCGCCCTCACCGGCACCTACGGCTTCGCCAGCACCGACCTCGACGAGCTGCTCGACAGCTCGAGCGAGAGCTGGAACATCTTCGCCGGGCTCGTGCAGCCCATCTTCAACGCCGGCAAGAACACGCGGCGCGTGGAGGTGCGCGAGTCGCAGCAGCGCCAGGCGGCCTACGCCTACGAGCGCGCCATCCTGCAGGCCTTGCGCGAGGTGGAGGACTCCCTCGTCGCTCTGCAGAAGTCGGGCGAGCAGCGTCAGGCGCAAGGCGAGCGGGTAGGCGCGCAGCGCAAGGTGCTCGCGCTCTCCGAGATGCGCTACCTCGGCGGCGTCGCCGACTACCTCGAGGTGCTCGACGCGCAGCGTTCGCTCTTCGACTCGGAGATCGACGAGGTGGCCAGCATCAGCAGCCAGGTGAGCTCGTTGATCCGGCTTTACAAGGCGCTCGGTGGGGGCTGGCCGGTGACCGCGGAAGAGGGTACGGCGCAGGAGGCCGTGGCCGCGGACTGAGGCCCGTCGCAGGTTCACCCGCGGCCGGCGCCGGCCGGTCAGGGGAGGGCCCCGGCTGGGTTCGGCCGGACCCCCGGCGGCCCTGCCCTGTGGTACCTTCTGCGCGGGATGAACGCAGGTTTCCGCCGCCTGGTGGGTCGGGTCCGGTCGACCCCTACCCCGCCGGACGGCCCCGGGAGAGGTCGTGATGACTCCCAGCGCGGCCCGTCGCCCCCTGCCCGAACGGCTCGCCCGCTTCGCGCCCGGCCTGCCGGATCTGCTCGGCTACCGCCTGGGCAACCTGCCGGCGGACCTGCGCGCCGGTGTCTCCGTGGCGGCGGTCGCCCTGCCGGTGGGGGTTGCCTACGCGCAGCTCGCGGGTTTCGACCCCGTGGTCGGGCTCTACTCGAGCATCCTCCCCCTCGTGGCCTACGCCCTCTTCGGCACCTCGCGACAGCTCATCGTGGGCCCGGACGCGGCGACCTGCGCGTTGATCGCGGCGGCCGTGACGCCGCTCGCGGCAGGCGATCAGGGACACTACCTGGCGCTGTCGGCCCTGCTCGCCTTGAGCGCCGGCCTCATCTGCATCGCGGCGAGCTTTCTGCGGCTCGGAGCGCTGGCGGACTTCCTGTCGCGGCCGATCCTGGTGGGTTTCCTGAACGGGATCTCCATCAGCATTGCCTTGGGCCAGGTCGGCAAGCTGCTCGGATTCGAGACCACGGAGCGGGGCATCGTGCCGCGCCTGGTCGAGGTCGCCGGCAAGATCGGGCAGATCCACTGGCCGACGTTCGCCGTGGGAGCGCTGGCGATGGTGCTGCTGTTCCTGACCCCGCGCATCACCCGCCGGCTGCCGGCCGCCCTCGTTGCCATGGTCGTGGCCGGGGCAGCGGTCGCGCTGCTGGGCCTCGATGGGGCGGGGGTGGCAACCATAGGCCCCGTTCCGGCGGGGCTGCCGACGCTCGGGCTGCCGGGGCTGCCCGCGGGCCGGCTCGCTGAGGTCCTGCCCGGGCTCATGGCCGCGGCGGCCGGCATCGCTCTGGTGAGCTTCTCCAGCGCCATGCTCACGGCGCGCAGCTTCGCGGCCAAGAACCGCTATGACATCGACGTGGACCGGGAGTTCTCCGCCCTTGGCGCGGCCAACATCGCGTCGGCGCTGTCCCAGGGCTTCGCCATCTCCGGCGCGGACTCGCGGACCGCCATGAACGACGCGGCGGGTGGGATGACCCGGGTGGTCGGCCTGATCACGGCGGCATCGGTGTGCGTCGTTCTCCTGTTCCTGACCGCGCCGCTGCAGTTCGTGCCGATTGCCGCCCTCGGGGCGGTGCTGATCAAGGCCTCGGCCTCGCTGATGGACCTCCGGTCCCTGCGGCGCTTCTGGGTCCTCGACAGAGCGGAGTTCCTGCTCTCGGTTGCCGCCACGCTGGGCGTGGTCTGGGTGGGCGCCATCCAGGCGATCCTGATCGCGGTGCTCCTCGCCCTGGGGCGCTTCGTACGTCTCGCCGCCCGCCCGCACGTCGAGGTCCTGGGGCAGGCGCCGGGCGAACCGGGGCTCCACTCGGTCGACCGCCACCCCGGGGCCGAGACCATCCCCGGCCTGGTGCTGTTCCGCTTCAACGGGCCCCTCGTGTTCTTCAACGCCCCACACTTCAAGCGCCAGGCCTTGTCCGCCGCGGCGGCCGCCGGGCCGGGGCTGGAGTGGTTCGTGCTCGACCTGATTCCGCTCACCCAGGTGGATGTGACCGGGATGGACGCCCTGCGCGAGCTGGATGCGGAGCTCGAACGTCGGGGGGTGGCCCTGGTCGCCGCCGGCCGCCGCCGCGAGTACGCCGAGTGGCTCGAGGCCCGCGGTCTGCTGCAGCCGCGGGTCCTGGAGCGGCACTTCCCGACGCTGCGCGCCGCCGTCAAGGCCTACCGGGCGAGAGGGGGCGCCGGCGGCGAGACGGGAAGGCCCGATTCGGCCCCGCCGGCTTCGGGCGCGGCGGCGTCGGACGTCAACCCCGACTCCACACCAGCGGACCCGGACGGTCTCCCGGGGCGGGAGGCCTGAGGCCGGGCGACCACCGGAGCCCGAACCTCATCCGTGCCGGTCAGTACGTCTCCGGGACGAAGGTGCGGCCGGCGAGCGTCGCCTGGTCGTCGTAGCTGCCCCGCTGCGATCGTTTGGGGAGCTCGATCGGCTTCTTCTTCGCCTTGCGGTAGGGGACGCAGCTCAGCAGGTGCTCGATGCAGTTGAGCCGCGCCCGCTTCTTGTCGTCCGAGCGCAGGATGTACCAGGGGGCGAACTCGGTGCTCGAGGCGTCGAGCATGGCATCCCGCGCCGCCGAGTAGTCGTACCACCTGCTGTAGGACAGGAGGTCCATCTTCGAGAGCTTCCAGGTTTTGCGCGGGTCGGTGATGCGGGCCTCGAGGCGGCGGGTCTGCTCCTCCGGGCTGACCTCGAGCCAGTACTTGAAGAGCAGGATCCCCGAGTGGACCATCGCCATCTCCACCAGCGGCACCGCCCGCAGAAAGGCGTCGGTCTGCTCCGGCGTGCAGAAACCGAGCACTCTCTCGACGCCCGCGCGGTTGTACCAGCTGCGGTCGAAGATCACCACCTCGCCCGCGGCGGGGAAGTGCGGCACGTAGCGCTGCAGGTACATCTGGCTCTTCTCGCGATCGGTGGGCGCCGGCAGCGCCACGACCCGGAACACCCGCGGGCTGACGCGCTCGGTGATGGCCTTGATGGTGCC
>CAZMED010000274.1:0-4564 GCA_964565045.1 uncultured Thermoanaerobaculia bacterium | reverse complement strand
CATGTGGGACGAGCGATTCTCCGAGCCCGGCTACGCGTACGGCACCGAACCCAATCAGTTCCTGGCGTCGGTGGTGGAGCACATCCCGAAGGGCCGGGTCCTCTGTCTCGCCGAGGGCGAGGGCCGCAACGCCGTCTTCCTCGCGAGCTGCGGCTACGAGGTGACGGCGGTGGACGCGTCCCGGGTCGGCCTCGCCAAGGCGCAGGCACTGGCCGATCAGCGGGGCGTGCAGCTCGAAACCGTCCACGCCGACCTCGGTGAGATCGAGATCGAGCCCGGCGCCTTCACGGGCATCGTGTCGATCTTCTGCCACCTGGCGCCGCCGGTCCGGGCCGCACTGCACGAACGTTGCCTGCGCGGACTGGCGCCCGGGGGGGCGTTCGTCCTCGAGGGCTTCGCCCCGCGCCAGCTCGAGCTGAAGACCGGCGGCCCCCGCAGCGCCGAGCTGCTGATGGAGCTCGGCATCATCCGTCAGGAGCTGCCCGGCCTGCGCCTGGAGATCGCCCGGGAGGTCGAGCGCCACCTCGACGAGGGGCGGTACCATCGCGGCACGGCCGCCGTCGTCCAGATTCTCGCCCTCAAACCCTGCGGCTGAGCATTCGCCCGCGGAGAGAGTACGATGCTGTCCTGAGGGGGTGCACGCCATGAACTACATCCCGACCGAAGCCTGCCCGGACTGCGGAGGTTCCCTCGAGGAGATCGAGGTCACCGATCGGGAGACCGGCCACAAGGTCCGGACCTACGGCTACTCGCTGGTCGGCGATCACACCGGATCGGGGTCGGGCCGCTTCCCGCCGGCTGGCGAGCTCAAGTTCTTCATGTGCGAGAACTGCGGGCGGGTGATGCTGGTCGCCCAGCCGGAGTAGCGGCCGCACTCCGCGGTTTCAGGCGCCGGCGGGCGCCGCCAGCAGCTTGCCGATGACCGCGAGGAGCGTCGTCAGGTCGACCGGCTTGCCGAGGACGCCGTCGGGCCCGCGCACCCCCTCGTGGGCGCCGAGGTAGGATTGGCAGTCGTCCTCGAGCAGTCTGTCGTTCCCCGTCACCACCACCAGCGGCAGGCTCGACCACCTCGCGTCCTTGCGCAGCGTCACCAGCAGCTCGAGCCCCGACTTGCCGGGCAGGAGGGCGTCGATGAGCACCACCTCGGGGGCGAACTCGGCCATCAGATCGAGGGCGCTCGAGCAGCGTCCGGCCGCCGCGACCAGGAAGCCCTCGTCCTCGAGGAAGGACGACAGGTAATCGACGATGTCCGGGTCGTCCTCGACGATGAGCACCCTCGCTTCGGGACCGCGCGCCGTCACGAACGCCGCTCCCCCGGCTTGATGCTCGGGTTGGCGGCGAGCGGCAGACGGACCGTAAAGCGGGTGCCGCGACCGGGCTCGGAGTCGACCGTGATGTCGCCGCCGTGCTTGTCGACGATCTTGTTGGAGATGAAGAGGCCGAGCCCGGTGCCCTTGATGCCCTTCGACGAGAAGAAGAGCGAGAACAGCTTCTCCCGGGTCTCCCGGTCCATGCCGAGGCCGTTGTCCTCGACCTCGATCACCATCCACGGGGCCTCACGCCGGATGCCGAGGCGAATCGCGTGCCCGGCCTTGTCCTTGTCCATCCGGCACGCGTCGAGGGAGTTCTCGATCAGGTTGAGGAGCATCGCCCGGATGGCCTGCGGGTCGCCCTGGAAGATGCCGGCGTCCTCCGCGATCTGAATCGCGATGGCGACGTCGGCGTCGCTCGCCTTCTTTTCCAGCCCGTCGCGGAAGTCGCTCACGATGGCCGCAAGGTCAACATCCTCGACCACGAGCTCCCGGTCCTTGGCGTAGTAGAGGATGTCGAGCACCATGGAGCGGATCCGCTCCACGTTGCGCTGCACCATCTCCCAGCCCTTCTCGATGCGCTCGGGCTTGTCCTTGGCGAAGCCCGAGTTGACCATGTAGATGCCGCCGTCGAGGCCGGTCAGCAGGCCCTTGATGCCGTGCGAGATCGAGCCCACCAGGAGGCCGATGGAGGCGAGCTGGGACTGCAGCTCGCGGATCTGGGTGATGTCGATGCCCATCTCGATCACCGCTTCGACCTCGCCATCGGCATTGCGCAGCGGCGCCGTGGTGCAGAGGGCGTTGAGCTTGTCGCCGTTCTTGGTGAACAGGACCTCTTCGTGCTCGCGGGTCTCGCCGGTGTCGAAGGTCTGCTGCATCGGGCACACCAGGCACTGCTCGTCGCGGTGCTTGTACATCTTGAAGCAGTTCTCGCCGACCGGGTCGCCGAAGGTCTCGCGGAAGCGGCGGTTGGCGTGCAGGATGACGCGGTCGGGCCCCTGCACGGTGATGAAGCAGGGCACCTCCTCGAAGAGCTGGGCGAGGCGCTCCTGCGAGCGCTGGAGCATGGTCTGCAGGCGCTTGACCTCGCCGATGTCGGTGTGCATCTCCATCACCGCCGTCACCTCGCCGGAAGCGTCGGTGATCGCCGTGGTGTGGACGATGACCGGCACCTCGCGACCGTCCCGGGTGACCAGCAGCTGCTCTGAAGGGTGATTGCGGCCGTCGGCGAAGGTGGCCTCGACCGGGCAGTCAGGGCAGATCTCGTGGCGGCCCTTGTAGACCTTGTAGCAGTGCTCGCCGAGGCTGTCGCCGAAGTCCCTGCGGAAGCGTCGGTTGCCGTCGATGATGCGGAAGTCCCGGTCGTGGACCGAGAGGTAGCAGGGCATCTCGTCCCAGTAGCGCCGGTACGGCGACCCCGATTCGGAAGCCGGTCCGGGTGCGATCATCTGGACCTTGTGCACGCTGCCCTCCTCATCCCTCCGGAAGCCTCGCCGGAGGTTCGGGCCCGGTCGATCAGTGGACCTTCTTCGCCTCCCGGTGCTCGATGATGTGGTGCGCATACGCGACGAGCTTCTCCTCGTCCACCGGCTTGCCGAGATAGCCTTCCGGCGGCGCGACCGGCCGGTCGTAGATCACCTGCCGGAACTCCGGGTGCCCGGTGACCACGCACACCGGGATCTCCTCGGTCTCGGCCGTCCGCCGCAGCTCGACGAAGGTCTCGACCCCGTCCTTGCCGGGCATCGACAGGTCGAGGCTGATCAGGTCGGGCTGGTGCTCGCGGGCCATGGCGACGGCCTGGTCCCCGTCCGAGGCCGACACGACCTCGGCGCCCGCGTCCTCGAAGACCATCATCAGGAACGACCGCACGTCCTCCTCGTCGTCGACCACCAGCACCTTGCGGCCGGCGAGCGGCTCCTTGACCGCGACGGCGGCGACCTCGAGCTCGCCCGGCTCGGCGACGGTCTCGGGCTGCTTCGCTTCCTCGATCACGAGGGCGTTGGCGACCAGGTTGACGAGCTGCTTGACCTCGCAGTCGAGCTTGTGGTGCTTGATGAGATCGTTGAGCCCGTCGACGCAGTTGTGGCAGCTCGTCACCACCACCTTGGCGCCGGTCGCGCGGATCTGGTCGGCCTTGATCTTCGCCGACTCGAGGCGCCGCGGCGTGTACTCCGACATCGACATGGCGCCGCCCCCGCCGGTGCAGCAGTAGTTCTCCGCCCGGTTGGGGTACATCTCCTGGAAGTCCATGGAGACGAGCCGCAGCAGCTCGCGCGGCTCCTCGAAGAAGCCGCAGGAGCGCGCGTTGTTGCACGAGTCGTGGAAGGTCATCTTCTCCGGGTTGCGGGTGGGGTCGACCTTGATCCGCCCCTCCTTGATGTAGGCGAGCATGGTCATGACCGAGCTTTCCATCGGGAACGCCTCGGCCTCGCCGGACCAGTTGACGCCCTCGCAGCGCGTCGAGCGGTAGCCGTGGCCGCACTCGGAGATCACGATCTTCTCGACGCCGAGAGCGCGCGCCTTGTCGTACTCACGCTTCGCGGAGGCCCCGCCGAGGCCGTCGTCGCCCGAGAACAGGCCGAAGTTGGTGTTGTCCCAGCCCTCGGACGGCATCGTCCAGTTCTCGCCGGCGGCCCAGAAGATCAGTGCCGCCTCCTTGATGGTCCGCGGGTCGTACTTCACCTCCCGCGGGTTGATGCAGTACATGATCCTGGCGCCGTCCTTGTCGACCGGAATGGCAGCCTCGCCGTGGCCCAGGTCCTCCTCGAGCTCCTCGGACATCCACTCCAGCGTGTCGAGGTAGTCCTCCTTGAGGACGCCCATCTGGTTGCCGAGCTCCCACTGGTCCTTGGAGACCACGCGCACGCCCTCGGGCATCACGCCGACGTGGGTCAGCAGGCCGCGCATGATGCGGTTCAAGGTCGCGGTGTCGACGCCCATCGGACAGCTCAGGGTGCAGCGGCGGCAGTTGGTGCAGGTCCCGAACGAGATGTCCTTGAGGGTCTCGAGGTCGTCGTCCGACAGCGGCACCTTGTCGGCGCCCACCCACCACGGGAACACGCTCCCCGTCCAGTCGTGGTTGGCCTTGAAGAGCTTGCGCAGCTGGTCGGCCTTATACGACGGCGTCATCTTCGGGTCGTCCGGGAAGGCCAGGACGTAGTGGCAGGCCTGATCGCACATGCCGCAGTGCACGCACCCGACGAGCGAGCCCACCACCTGGCGGTTGAGCTTCTTCGCCAGCTGCTCTTCCATCA
>CAZMED010000273.1:0-4587 GCA_964565045.1 uncultured Thermoanaerobaculia bacterium | reverse complement strand
ATCAACATTCCGGGCTGCCCGACCCACCCCGACTGGATCGTCGGCACCATCGCCCGCTTCCTCGCCGGGGCGACCATCGAGCTCGATGCCCAGCGCCGGCCGCGCCAGTTCTTCTCGCAGAAGATCCACGAGCGCTGTCCGTACAAGGGTCGCGAGGAGGCGCACACGTTCGGCGAGCTGGGAACGTGCCTCAAGGAGCTCGGGTGCAAGGGCCCGGACACGCGGTCCGACTGCTACCTGCGCAAGTGGAACGGCGGCACCAGCTGGTGCATGGAGGCGGGGTCCATCTGCATCGGCTGCACCGAGAGCAGGTTCCCCGACGGGTTCTCGCCGTTCTACGACGGCGAGGAGGACGACGACTGATGCCGGCCGGCACGGGTGCGACCGCGCGCACCGAGCGCTCGAAAGGGAGATGACCATGGCGACAATCACAGTGATGGATCCGGTGACCAGGATCGAGGGTCACCTCAAGGTCGAGGTCACCATCGACAGCGTGGGAGGCGGGAACCAGGTCGTGGACGCCCGCTGCACGGGCACCCTGTTTCGCGGCTTCGAGACCATCCTCGAGGGCCGGGCGCCGACCGACGCGCCGATCCTCACCCAGCGGATCTGCGGCGTGTGCCCGGTGTCGCACGGGATGGCCTCGGTCATGGCCCTCGAGGACGCCGCCGGCTACCGGCCGCCGGCGAACGCGCGGATCCTCCGCAACCTGGTCCTGGGCGCGAACTTCCTGCAGTCGCACATCCTCCACTTCTACCTGCTTTCGCTGGTGGACTTCGTGCAGGGCCCGCAGGCGCCGCCCTGGTCGCCGGCCTGGGACATCGACCTCAGGTCCGACCCGCGGCTCGACGACCACATCCCCCACATGGTGATGTCGTTGGAGGCGCGCCGCCGGGCGCACGAGATGGGCGCCATCTTCGGCGGCCGGGTGCCGTCGCCGCACACCTTCCACGCCGGCGGCTTCACCGCCGTCCCGACCGCCGAGCGGGTGCGCGAGTTCCGCAATCAGCTCGAGTACGTGACCACCTTCATCGAGCGGGTGTACCTGCCGGACGCCGAGGCCCTGGCGGAGGTCTACGACGACTACCGGCAGGTCGGCGCCGGGTACCGCAACCTGCTCGCGTACGGGGTCTTCGACCTCGATGCGCAGGGTGCGTCGAAGCTGCTCGCGCCGGGCAGGGTACGCGGCGGATCGGGCACCGTGCAGCCGGTCGAGCCGGCCGCCATCACCGAGCGGGTGCTCAACTCCTGGTACGAGGACGCCACCGACGATCGCAACCCGGCCGGCGGTGAGACCGCCCCGGTCCACCCGAAGGCCGGCGGCTACTCCTGGCTGAAGGCGCCGCGCTACAACGACGAGCCCTTCGAGGCGGGGCCGCTGGCCCGGATGTGGGTCAACGGCGACTACCGTGACGGGATCTCGGTGATGGACCGCCACCTGGCGCGCGCCCTCGAGGCCCTCAAGGTGGCGAAAGCGATGGAGGAGTGGCTCCACGAGCTCGACGGTGGCGATCAGGTGTACTCGAACTACGGCGACCCCACCAGCGGCTCCGGCGTCGGGCTGACCGAGGCGCCGCGCGGCGCCCTCGGCCACTGGGTGGGCATCCAGAACCGGGTCCTGTCACATTACCAGGTGATCACGCCCACCTGCTGGAACGCATCGCCCAACGACGGCGCCGGGTACGCCGGGCCGATGGAGCGCGCGCTGATCGGTACCCCGGTCATCGATCCGGACCGGCCGGTCGAGGCGCTGCGCGTCATCCACTCCTTCGACCCGTGCCTGTCGTGCGCGGTCCACGTGATGCGGCCGTCCGCGAAACCGACCGTGATCCGCACCGGTGTCGCACGGTAGGGGAGGGGCGATGGAGAACCTGGTCATCGGACTCGGCAACCTGCTGCTCGCCGACGAGGGAGTGGGCGTGCACGTGGCGCAGCGGCTTCTCGAAGACGAGGCACCCTGCGGCGCCGAGGTCCTCGACGTCGGCACGGCCGTCCTCGATGCCATGCCGGCCATCGCCGCGGCCAGGAGGGTCATCGTGGTGGACGCCATGCGGGGTGGCGGACCTCCCGGAACGATCTACCGCGTGCCGATCGAGGAGTGTGCGAACCCGGGTCCCATCGGCTCGGTCCACGGCTTCGACCTCACGTCACTGCTGCACCTCGTCGGCTGCGAGGCGAAGCAGGAGGTGGTGGTGATCGGCGTCGAGCCCGAGGTCATCGGCTGGTCGATGGAGCTTTCCGATTCGGTTGCGGCGGCGCTCCCCGACGTCCTCACGTCGGTACGCAGGGAGCTGCAGCCATGAAGGGGCCAGCGGCCGAGGGTGCCGCCGGCTTTGCCTCGAACGAGAAGGGAACTGCCATGAACCTGGTCACCGCCTCCGTACACGCCGCCCGTGCGGCCGGCCGGGGTTCGGCGGCGAATCGCGCCGCTGCCGGACGCCGTGCCGCTTTCGGATCACGCACCTCGCCGTGGTCGGCGTTCGCGTTGGCCCTGTCCTTCGTGTGGTGTGTGCCGGCCGCCGCTGCCGAAGCCGGGGCCGCCGGCCCCGCGATGGCGGCCGGCCAGGCCGCTGCAGCCAGGGTCATCGATCTCGATCTGCGGGACCTTCCGACGGTTTCCGAGGCCAAGGCCGCGACCGCCGCCGGCGTGTCGCGATCGGAGAGCGCCGCCGCTGTTGCCGGGTCCGAGTCCGTCGGCTTCCGAGATCCGCTGGTGGCCGAGCAGCAGCGAGCCTCGGCCAAGGCCGCGGCCGAGCTGACGGTGGACGTCAACGTGGCCGGCATCGGCTTCACCGGTGCGACGCCCGCGAGTGTGGTCGGAGAAGCGGGCGGCGGCCGCTTCGTGCAGATGGTCAACGCGCCGGGGGGGTCGGTATTCGCCGTCTATGACGCCGACGACGGCGACCTGCTGGCCGGACCGATCGCCCTCGACGGGTTGTGGCAGGGCGCCGGCGCGTGTGCGGAAGGCTGGGGGCACCCGAACGTGGTGCACGACGCTCCTGCGGGCCGCTGGGTGCTGTCCGAGGTCGGTGCCGGCAACCACCTGTGCGTCTACGTCTCGCGGACCGACGATCCGGTCTCCGGAGGCTGGTACGCGTACGACTTCGCGCTGCCCAGGTTCCCGGATTTCGCCAGGCTCGGAGTGTGGGCCGACGTCTACACCGTGACCACCAACGAGGGAGTGCCCGCTGTCTACGCCCTCCAGCGATCGGCCATGCTGGGCGGCGCCGCCGCCGGGTGGCAGCGATTCACGGTGCCGGCCCTCGACGGCTTCGGCTTGCAGGCCCTGGCGCCCGTCGATGTCGACGGTGGGAACCTCCCGCCCGCCGGGACCGGCGGCCTGTTCGTGCGGCACGTGGACGGCCAGGCGCACGGCGGCGGCGACCGCCTCGAGCTCTTCGAGCTCGATGTGGACTGGGCGTCTCCCGGCAGCTCCAACCTGGTCGGGCCGACGGCTCTCGCGACGGCCCCCTTCGACTCCAGCCTGTGCGGCCTGACCACCCACGAGTGCGTGCCGCAGCCGGGGACCGTGGTGCGCCTCGACCCGGTGCGCGAGATCGTGTCCTGGAGCGCGCGCTACCGCAGGTTCGCATCGCACGAGAGCCTGGTCGGAACATTCGCCGTCGACGTCAACGGTGGCGACCGGGCCGGCATCCGCTGGTTCGAGCTGCGGCGCAGCGGCGGCGCGTGGGGGCTCCACCAGGAGGGCACCTACAGCCCCGACGAGCGCCACCGTTGGATCGGCTCCGCCGCGGTCGACCGCGACGGCAACCTGGCCCTGGTCTTCAACGTGTCCGACGGCTCCTCGACCTTTCCGTCGGCCCGGGTCGCCGGCAGGGAGGCGGCGGACCCGCCGGGGGTTCTGACGGCGTCCGAGGTGGAGCTCGCCGCGGGCACCAGCCCGCAGAACGCCGGCCACTCACCAGAGCTGTGGGGCGCCTCGAGCTCGTTGTCGGTGGACCCCGGGGACGACTGCACCTTCTGGGCGACTGCGGCCTACGCCGAGGACGGCGCCTGGAGCACCCGCATCGCGTCGTACCGCTTCCCGTCGTGCGCCGCCGTCACCACCGACTCGATCTTCGCCGACGGCATGGAATCGGGAGACCTCAGGAACTGGTCGGACGCGACCCCGTAACCCGGACGTAGACGTCGGGTGCCAGGTACATATTTGTATAATTGTTCCTCCGCATCAGGCACCGCGACGAAAGTGCACAATTATACAAATATGTACCTGGCACCCAACGGGTGGGCGAACCTCAAAACTCAAAACTGAAAACCAAAAACTGACGCGGGCGACCGACCCGGGAATTCCGAATTCCTAATTCCTCATTCCGAATTCTCTCAATACCGATACCACTCCGGCTTGTACGGGCCATCGACCGGCACGTCGATGTACTCCGCCTGCTCCTTGGTCAGCGTGGTGAGCTTCGCGCCGAGCTTGTCGAGATGCAGGCGGGCCACCTCCTCGTCGAGCTTCTTCGACAGCGTGGTGACGCCGATCTCGTGCTCGTTCTGCCACAGGTCGATCTGCGCCAGCACCTGGTTGGTGAACGAGTTCGACATCACGAAGCTGGGGTGGCCGGTGGC
>CAZMED010000272.1:0-4632 GCA_964565045.1 uncultured Thermoanaerobaculia bacterium | reverse complement strand
CTGTCGATCAACGGGCTGACCATGTTCGGGCTGATCCTGGTGATCGGCATCGTCGTCGACGACGCCATCGTGGTGGTGGAGAACACCATGCGCATCATCGACGACGAGGGGCTCGACCCGAAGGCCGCCACCGCCAAGTCGATGGTGGAGATCACCGGGCCGGTGGTCGCCACCACCCTGGTGCTGCTGGCGGTCTTCGTCCCCACCATCGTCATGCCCGGCATCGTCGGCCGGCTCTACCGCCCCTTCGCCATCACCATCTCGGTGGCGACCCTGTTCTCGTCGCTCAACGCGTTGACCCTGAGCCCGGCCCTGTGCGGCATGCTGCTGCGGCCGTCTCGCAAGCGCACGAAGGGTTTCTTCGGGCTCTTCAACCGCGCCGTCGACCGCACCACAACCGGCTACACCGCGCTGGTGAGCAACCTGCTGCGCAAGACAGTCATCGGCGGCGCCATCTTCGCGGCCATGCTGGTGGCGGTCTTTTTCGGCCTGACCTCGCTGCCCGGCGGGTTCGTGCCTGCGGAGGACGAGGGCTACTTCATGATCTCGGCCCAGCTTCCCGACGCCGCTTCCCTCGGCCGCACCCAGGAGGTGATGAACGAGGTCTCCGCGATCCTCGCCGACACCGAGGGCATCCGCGGCGCGGTCGTGGTCGGCGGGTTCTCGCTGCTCGACTCGGTGGTGGCGCCCAATGCCGGCGTCGCCTGGGTGGTTCTCGACCACTGGGACGAGCGCTCGTCGCCGGATCTCCACATCCAGGCGGTTGTGGCCTCGGTCAATCGCCGGCTGGCGACGATCAAGGGCACGATCGCCTTCGCCGTGCGGCCACCGCCGATCCAGGGCCTCGGTACCACCGGCGGCTCGCAGATGGAACTGCAGGACCGCGGCGGCGCCGGCCTCGAGCTGCTGCAGCTGGTGGCCCACGACATCCAGCGGCAGGGCGCACAACACCCGGTGCTCGGCGGCGTCAGCACCACCTTCCGCGCCGGCGTGCCGCAGCTCTTCCTGGAGGTCGACCGCGAGAAGGCGCGGCGGCTCGACGTGCCTCTGAACGTCATCTTCAGCACCCTGCAGGCCAACCTCGGCTCGGCCTATGTCAACGACTTCAACCTCTTCGGGCGGGTGTGGCGGGTCCTCGTCCAGGCCGACGAGCCCTTCCGCCTCGAGCGGGCCGACGTCACCCGCCTCGAGGTGCGCTCCAACTCGGGCCGGATGGTGCCGTTGGCCACCCTGCTCGAGGTGCGGGACACGGTCGGGCCGACCGTGGAGAGCCGCTACAACCTCTTCCCGTCGGCCTCGCTCATCGGCAGCCCCGCACCGGGCCACAGCTCCGGCGAGGCGATGGCGGCCATGGAGGAGCTGGCGCGCAACTACATGCCGCCGTCGATGGGATTCGAGTGGACCGGGGTCGCCTTCCAGGAGCGGGCCGCGGGCGGCGCCGCCGCCCTGATCTTCGCGCTCGCGCTGGTCTTCGTCTACCTCTTCCTGGCCGCGCAGTACGAGAGCTGGTCGCTGCCGCTCAGCGTCATGCTGACGGTGCCGTCGGCGGTGCTCGGAGCCGCCGCCCTGACCCTGCTGCGCGGCCTCGACAACAACGTCTACTTCCAGATCGGGCTCGTGCTGCTGATCGGCCTGGCGTCGAAGAGTGCGATCCTGATCGTCGAGTTCGCCAATCAGCTGGTCGCCGGGGGCACATCGCCTGCCGAGGCGGCGGTGCAGGCGGCGACCTTACGCTTCCGGGCCATCCTGATGACCGCGTTCTCGTTCATTCTCGGCGTCATTCCGCTCGTGTTCGCCTCCGGCGCCGGCGCCGTCAGCCGCGTCTCCCTCGGCACGGCGGTCTTCGGCGGCATGATCTTCGCCACCGTCGGCGGGCTCATCATCACGCCGTTCCTGTTCGCCGTGGTGGCTCGGCTGTTCGGGAAGAAGCATCGCGAGGCGGCACCCGCGCCGGCCCCGGCGGAGGGGTGATCAGCTTCGGGTGCTGGATGCTGGATGCTGGACAATTGGCTCAACGAAATGTCAGCTGCTTGAATAACCCGGTGGGTGGGGGATCCAGCGTCGTTCGTCGAACGTCGGATCAGCCGGCCGTTCGAACCCGTGCGACGCGTTCTTCGTCAGCCGCGGCCACCGGCTGCTGATCGAGGTCGGCGTCCCAGCCGCCGCCGAGGGCAAGGTAGAGCCGCACCAGATTCCCCACCGCGGTGCCCCCGGCCCGCGCCAGCTCATCCTCGCGCGTCAGCAGCGTGCGCTGGGTGTCGAGGACGTTCTGGAAGTCGGTGAGGCCCGCGGTGTACTGGGTGAGCACCAGCTCGAGGGAGCGCCGCGTGGCGTCCACGGCCTCGGCCAGCCGCTGCCGCCGCTCGAGCTCGCTGCCGTAGGCCACCATGGCGTTCTCGGCCTCCTCCAGCGCCAGCAGCACGGTGCGCTCGTAGTTGGCCAACAGCTGCTCGGTGCGCGCCTCCTCCGCCCGCACCTGCGAGCGGATGCGCCCGCCGGAAAAGATCTGCCAACGGATCGGCAGGCTGAAGCCCCAGGTCACGCTGTCCGAGTCCGTCAAATCGCCGAACCCGCTCGCCTGCAGCCCCAGGAACCCCGCCAGCGAGAAGGTCGGATAGAGGTCGGCCTTTGCGACGCCGATCCGGGCGGTCTGCGCGGCCAGCAGACGTTCCGCCTGGCGGACATCGGGTCGCTGACGCAGCAGCTCGGCGGGCAGACCGACGGCGACGTCTTCCGGCTCCCGCGGAATCGGCGCTTCGCCGTCGAGCTCATCGTGGACCGCACCCGGCGCCCGGCCGAGCAGCACCGCCAGGCGATTGAGCGCGCGCTCGAGGTCACGCTCGATGGCGGGAATCAGCGACCGTGTGCTGGCGAGGTTGGACTCCGCCTGCGCCACGTCGAGCGCCGACACCAGCCCGGCGTCGAACCGGTCCCGGGTCAGCTGCAGGGTGTTCTCCTGGCCGTTGACGTTGGAGCCGGCCAGCTCGAGGCGCTCCTGCTGGGTGCGGACGTCGATGTAGGCCAGGGCGACCTCCGCATACAATGACACGAGCACGTCGCGGTAGGCCTCGACGGTCGCCTCGGTGGTCGCGTCGGCCGCCTCCACCTGGCGGCGAATGCGGCCGAAAACATCGATCTCCCAGAACGCCGACACACCGTAGTCGTGGAGATCGCCCGCCTCGAAGCCCTCGGGCGGCGCCAGCTCTCCCAGGGGACCGTTGTCACTCGGCGCGGAGCGCGACGACTCGCCGCTGAAGCCGACCTGCGGTCGGCCGCTGCCGGCGGCGATCCCGCGCAGGGCGCGCGCCTCCTCGACCCGCCACAGCGCCTCGCGCAGCGTCAGGTTGCCCGAGGCCGAGCGAGCGACCAGGCTGTCCAGCTGCGGATCGTCGAAGACCTGCCACCAGGTCTCGAGCGCGGCGGTGCCGTCGTCGAGGCCCGCCATCGCGGCGGCGTGCCACGCGTCCGGCAGCTCGGTCTCGGGCTGCTCGTAGTCGGGCCCCACCGTGGTGCACGCAGCCGTCACCACCAGCGCCGCGAATGCAGCCGGGATGAGCGTCCTCGATCCTCGCATCTCGCACTCCCTCGATGAACTCATGATCGTCTCGAAGCGGTATTGTAGCCCAGAGGTGCTCCGGACACCCATCAGATGGAGTTCCTGCTAGGGTGTCGGTGCGGGCACCGACTCCGCGTTGGGGGGACCATGAAGAAAACACCGCTTGCACCGCTTGCACTGCTGACGTTCGCGCTCTCGCTGCCGACGGCGGCGACCGCGGCCACCGAGAACGACTCGGCGGACACAGCCTTCGCCGGCCTCGAGCTGCGCGGCATCGGGCCCGCGCTGATGTCGGGCCGCATCGCCGACATCGCCATCCATCCCACCGACCTCAGCACCTGGTACGTGGCGGTGGGCTCCGGCGGGGTGTGGAAGACCACCAACTCGGGAACGACCTGGACCCCGATCTTCGACGACCAGAGCTCCTACTCCATCGGCTGCGTGGTGCTCGATCCCGCCAACCCGCACGTGGTGTGGGTGGGCACGGGCGAGAACGTGGGCGGCCGCCACGTCGGGTTCGGCGACGGTGTCTACAAGAGCCTCGACGGCGGCGCCACCTGGGAGAACGTGGGGCTCGCCGACTCCGAGCACATCTCCGAGATCATCGTCGACCCGGGCGACTCGGACACCGTCTACGTGGCCGCGCAGGGGCCGCTGTGGTCGCCGGGCGGCGCGCGCGGCCTGTACAAGACGACCGACGGCGGCACGACGTGGACGAACGTGCTGTCGGCCGGCGAGTGGACCGGCGTCACCGACGTGGTGATGGACCCGCGCGATCCGAAGGTGCTGTATGCCGCCACCTGGCAGCACCACCGCACGGTGGCCGCGGTCATCGACGGCGGTCCCGAGTCCGGGATCCACCGGACGACCGACGGCGGCGCCACCTGGACCCGGCTGGCCCAGGGCCTTCCCAAGGGCAACATGGGCAAGATCGGCCTCGCCATCTCGCCCCAGGACCCCGACGTGGTCTACGCGGTCATCGAGCTCGACAACCGCGAGGGCGGGCTGTGGCGCTCGGCCGACCGCGGCGCGAGCTGGGAGAAGCGCTCGGACGCGGTCTCCGGCGGCACCGGGCC
>CAZMED010000271.1:0-4646 GCA_964565045.1 uncultured Thermoanaerobaculia bacterium | reverse complement strand
ACCGGGTGGGTGGGTGGAAATCCGAAATCCGAAATGGGCGGGCGGGCGGCATTCCGAATTCCTAATTCCTAACTCCTAATTCCGAACGCGGCGATCCCCTCGAGTCAGGCGGGGCATCTTCGACGCGGGTTGGCGGCCAGGAGGAGCCAGGTAGCACACTTGGGCTCACCACAACGATCGCGGTCAACCCAGATAACCCACTTGTATCAACGCGGGCCCAAGTGTGTACCAGGCACGCTCCTGGCCGCCCTCCGGCAGCTCGCGACGATCATCGCCGCCGGTCCCTGACTCAAGGGGATCGCCACGTTCCGAATTCCGAATTCGAGGTGTGGCCATCCCGAGTTCTTCCGAACGAGCCTCACCTCCCGATCAGGCGTTGTCCTCCCCGGCCGCCCGGATCGCACGCGCCCACAGCACCGGCCCGATCAGCTGGTTGACCACCACCGCCGCCACCACCAGGGTGGCGAGGGTGGGGCCGATCCCCGGCAGCTCGCGCTGCACGCGGGCGGCGAGGCCCAGCGACAGCCCGGCCTGGGCCACGAAACCCATCCAGGCAGAGCGCACCACCGCCGGCGCCGACCCCGCGAGGGCGGCCGGCAGCCGGGTCGAGGCCCACACCGCGGCCAGGCGGACCACCACGAAGATCAGCGCCGGCATCCAGACGGCGGCAAAGACGGCGAGGTCGAGCCCGGCGCCGACGAGTGCGAAGAACGCCACGTAGACCGGGGTCGAGGACTGCTCGAGGCCGTCGAGGAAGCGGCCGGCGGCGGTGGGAAAGAGATTCCGCGCGGTAAAGCCGGCGGCCATGCACACCAGCAGGTGCTCGAGCCCCGCATCCTGCGCCAGCCGGGCCGAGGCGAGAGCCAGGACGAGGACGGTCAGTGGCACCAGACGGCCGACCCGGGAGATGTAGAGCCCGAGCACGACGCCGAGGACACCACCGACCGCAAGAGACAGTCCGATTTCGGCGGCAACGTAGGCGAGATGGCCCAGCTCGAGGTCGCCGCCCGAAACCAGCGAGGTCGCGGCCGCGGCGACCCCGGTGAACAGCAGCAGGATCGCGAGGTCCTTGAGAATGGTGACGCCGAGGACCGTCTCCACGAGCTCGCCGCGGGCGCGCAGCTCGGAGATGATGGCGATGGTCGTCGAAGGGGACTTGGCGACCGCGATGACCCCGAGAATCGCGGCCGCGGCCAAAGCCTCGGCCGCCGTCATCGGTCCGAGAAGACCCGTGCTTCGCTGCAGGAGCCACACCACCCCGCCGACGATTCCGAAAATGAACACGAGGTGGCTGGCCGTGATCGCCACCAGGACCGGAAGGCGGCGGCGGATCGCCTGCAGCCGGAACTCCCCGCCCGCGGTGAGGGCGATGAGGCCGAGGGCGAGCTCCTCGAAGACGCGCAGCAACCCGGCGTCGCGCGCGGTCTCGAGGCCGAGAGCGTGCGGCCCGGCCGCGATACCGAGCACCAGGTAGCCGGTGATGCGCGGCAGCCGGAGCCGCTCGGCGAGCTCGCCCGCGAGCACGCCGCCGATCACCAGGCAGCCGAGAGCGAGCAGCGCCGAGCCCGCCGCGTCGTCGACCGCCTGCACGCCCAGGCGGCGCGCCGTCCAGCTGAAGGCGGCGAGCACGGCGAACAGGAACCACTTCATCGGCCGGTCCCCGGGCGCGGTTCGGCGAAGAGGTGGCGGCGCATCCACCACCCTCCGACCAGGTTGTTGACGACCATCGCCGCCACCACCGCCTCGAGCACGCCCGCCGGGGTGCGGGCGTAGCCCAGCACCGCCACCAGGAGCCCGAGCGCGAGCTCCCCCTGCGGCAGCAGCCCGAGGCCGAGCGACCGGACCCGCGGCGCGAGCCCGCGGCGCTGTGCCGCGCGCCCGAGGACGGCGCCCGCCGCGGCCGCGGCCGCGGTCCGCACCACCGTCATGATCGCGAACACCGGGACCGAGAACGCGGCCGTGCTCCACGATGCGCCCACCAGCACCAGCAGCGCCACCAGCATCGGCCGTTCGAGGGAGTGGGCGGCCCGCAGCACGCGGTGCGGGAAGACCGTGCGGTTGACCAGGATCGCCCCCGCGCAGGCAGCGGCCGGCAGAGGGTTGAGCCCGAGCACCGCGGCGCCCCCGGCCACCAGGCACATCGCGCCCATCAGCAGGGTCAGGATCTCGATCTGGCGTCCGACCCCGCGCACCAGGACCACGACGGCGTAGCCGACCAGGACCCCCACCCCGACCGTCAGCAGGATCAGGTGGAGGGCGGGGACCGCTGCGGCGCCGCCTGCCGCCAGGGGGCTCGCGAGGGCCGCCGCGACGAGGAGAGCGCCGATCGCGGGCACGCCGGAGAAGGCCATCATCACCTTCACGAGCCGCAGGGCGTCGCGGTCGCCGACCGCCCGACCTCGCGCCAGGCCCTCGAGCGAGCTCGGCGAGCTCGCCATCGCGATCGCGCCGAGACCGAGCGCAACCGACGCTTCGAACCCGAACGCCAACCCGGCCGCGGTTGCCGCAGCCCCCATGCTCATCGGCGCCAGCAGACCCGCGAGGCGCAGCCAGAGGGCGAGCCTGCGGATGACCCGCAGCTCCATCTGGACGCCGAAGACGAGACCGAGCCAGGCGAGGCCGAAGAGCACCACCACCCGCAGCGAGTCGAGAAGATCCTCCGCGAAGAGCGCGAACGCCCGGCCGCCGAGCAGGATGCCGAGGAGCAGGAAGGACAGGCCCTCCATGGCCGGCGCCCGCAGCCCGCGGCGTGCGAGCGCCGCCCGCAGCTCGGCGCCGGCGACCGCACAGGCCACCAGGACCAGAAACGCCAGCGTGCCGCGGAGCATGCCCCAGTCTACTGCGCGCCGTGCGCGGCTCGCGGGGGAATCGCGCTGCCGCGGCCGGACGGCGGCGGTGGTTCCCGGAGGCCCGGAGCGCCGCCCTTTGACGCCGAGGTCAGGAGATCAGAATCTCTCGACCTTCGTCACCGGCACCAGGACCGCGGTGTTGCGCGGCGCGTTGACGTCGTGCGGTGCGGGCTCGAGCGCGCGCATCGCGCGGAGGAGCGCGCGGGCCGTGCCGTCTTCCTCGAGCACGCACAGCACCAGGCTCGAGAAGTCGATGCCGGACGGCACGAGCGAGCGCAGCCCCGCGAAGATCGGCAGGTCGCGCTCCAGAAGCTCGAGACCGCTGCGGCTCTCCACCACCACCGCGTCCGGGGCCCCCATCTCGACCAGGGTCGACAGCACGTCGTCGAGCAGCTCCTCGCTGTGGAGGATCACCACCAGAAGCTGCACTCAGTCACCCTCCAGCGCGGCCAGAGCGGCGACGAAGGCGGCGCCGTCGGCGGCGGCCACCAGCGGCTCCAGCGCCTCGCGGCGCCGCGCCAGGCGGGCCAGCCGGGCGAGGCCCGCGAGGTGGTCCGCCGTGGTGTCGGTGTCGCCGAGGAGGCAGAAGACGAGGCGGACGGGCTGCTCGTCCAGGGCCGGGTAGCGGAGTCCGTCGGGGTGGGTGGAGGCGGCCATCACCAGGCGCCCGAGGTGGGGAATCTGGGCGTGCGGCACCGCGACCCCGCCGCCGATGCCGGTCGACAGGATCGCCTCGCGTTCCATGAGGCGCGCCACCACCTCGTCCGCGGACGTCGCCAGGCCGGCGTCGGCGAAGGCCTCGCCGAAGCGCCGGAAGAGCGCCTCACGATCGGTAACCTGCGGCGCGATCAGCACCATCTCGGGATCGAGTTTTCGGGACAGACGCACGCCTCACCTCGCCTTGCCCGCCGTCGCGCGAGCGTACTCCCTATGAGCGGCCGCGCCGGCCCGTGAGGGCCGGGCCGCTTCAGAACCGGTTCGTGAACTCGCTGACTCCAGGAATCAGGAAGCGCTGGTCGTTGAGGCCTTTGACGATGCACAGGATATGGACGATCAGCACGGCGAGGATGAAGACCGGCACCAGGAGGCCGAAGATGCAGCCGAGGCCGCCGCTGATCGCACCCAGAATCATGATCAGCACCTGCAGGCCGATGAAGACGGCGACCTCGAAGACGGTCAGGACCAGCCCGTGCTTGGCGTGCCACTGGACCTCTTTGTCGTCTTTTTCGACCAGCAGCGGGATCAGGGCCAACAGGCCGAAATACGCCAGGACGACCATGATCTTGCGGTTCTCGGACACGACCTCCGAGGAACGCGGCGGCGGCGGGGCGGCCGGCGGCGGCGGGGGCGGGGCACTGTTGCTCGGGCCCTGCGGGGTGTTCTCCATGTTTCGTTCTCCCTTCATCGCGGCAGATGATCGGTGTCGGTCGCGAACTGTGCGGACATTTTACCCGACATCGCACGCGGTCTACACAACCTCATGATTCGACCACGGAGGAGCGGGGGCAGATGCGCTGACTTGGGCGTGTTGGCGAGCGATCTGTGGGTGCGGTCAGGCTCAGCTGGTGCTCTTTGTCCGTCCCGAGCCCGAGCCCGTTCCCGTTGCCCTTCCCGATGACTCTCGACGTCCTGAGAGGGAGAGGGTCATGTTCTTCGACTTCGAGCTGACATCGTTGGGAAGGTCGATCTCTGAGAAGAACCCGAATCTTCGATAACGGTCACGGCAACGGGCTCGGGCTCGGGCTCGAACAGCCTGCTCTCAGGTCATGTTGGCGCCTATGGGTGGGCGGTGCAGTG
>CAZMED010000270.1:0-4657 GCA_964565045.1 uncultured Thermoanaerobaculia bacterium | reverse complement strand
AGGGGTGCAGGGCCTGGTCCTCGAGGCTCGGCGAGCGCCCGTCCCAGAACTGGGTCTCGAAGTAGGCCGCGTTGATCACCGTCGGCGCGTTGCGGGTGCCGGTCTTCTTCTCGATGCCCTCCGAGGTCTTGAGCGGGCTGTCGGTGAAGGCCTTGTCCGCGTCGTGGCAGGTGGCGCAGCTGACGTCGCCGGTCGTGCTGAACCTCATGTCGTGGAACAGCTGCTCGCCGAGGGCGATCTTCGCCGGCGTCTGCGGGTTGTCCTCCGGGATCGGCAGCGGCGGCAGGCCGAGCGGGGTTGTTGGTGCCTCGGGGACGTTGCCGAGCACGGCCGCGGCCGTGAGCAGTCCGGCCGCGACCAGCACCGTGAAAGTGACTCTCTTCATTTCAACTCCTCCCTTCTCGAGGGTTTCCGGCAGCTGCGGCACAGACCGCAGAGCTGCACTCGAACATCCGTGACCTCGAAACCGAATGCGGACGTGTCCGGCGCCCCGACCGCGTCGAGGCGTTCGTCGTCGATGTCGATCACCGCATCGCAGCGCAGGCACACGAGGTGGTGGTGGTGGTCGGCGCGGGCGTCGTAGCGGACCGCACTGCCCAGGTGGCTCGCCTTGGAGATCAGGCCCATCCGGCCGAGCTCGTCCAGGCTGCGGTAGACGGTGGTGCGCGCGATGCCCGGTTCGCGGCCGATGAGCGCTTCGTAGACCTGGTCTGCCGTGGGGTGGTCGTCGAGCTCGAGCACCGCCTCGAGGACCATGCGCCGCTGGACCGTCGCGCGCCGGTTCTGCTCGCGGCACAGCCGCTGGTACTGCTGCAGGCGCTCCTCCTTGGTCCTTTCGTCCACGAGCGGCTCCGATCCCCTTGATCGCGCTGGTGATCTTGATGCAAAGATGTGGCAGGAGCGACAATTTGTCAATAGTGACGCCTCATGTCGCAGCATCAGGCCTGTACTGAGAAAGGTTCTCAGGTCGAGCGGGGGGCGGCGTCGCGGGTTGGAATTGACGGACACGGCGGCGCATTGCATCTTCGGTGAGGATCCGGACGGAGTGCCAGTGGCCAACGACAGCGACATGATCACCTCGGCGGTGGGCCGGTTTCTCAAGCTCGGCGGGCTGGCCGGGCGGGTGGGGGCCTCGGTGGTCGGCAGCCAGGTGATGGACGCGGCGCGGTCGGGGCCGTCGAAGCAGCTCAGGCGGACGGAGAACCTGGTCCGCAACGCCGCCCGCATCGTCGAGACCCTGGGCGAGATGAAGGGCGCGGCCATGAAGATCGGGCAGATGCTGAGCCTGCACGACGGGATGCTGCCGCCGGAGGTGGCCGAGGTCCTGCGCGGCCTCCAGAAGGAGGCGCCGAAGGTTCCCGCCGAGGTGATGGAGTACGAGGTCCGCGGCGCCCTCGAGAACTTCGACGAGATCTTCGAGGAGCTCGACTTCGAGGCCTTCGCCGCGGCCTCGATCGGCCAGGTGCACCGGGGTCGGCTGCGCGACGGGCGCGACGTGGCGGTGAAGATCCAGTACCCGCTGATCGACGAGATCGTCAAGGCCGACCTCGCGAACCTCAAGACCCTGGTCCGCAGCCTGCTCGCCCTGATCTCGGACATCGACTTCGAACCGATCTGGTCGGAGCTCAACGAGCGCCTCCTCGAGGAGCTCGACTACAGCAACGAGGCGGCCAACATCCGCCGCATGGCGGAGCTGCACGCGGACGTTTCCGAGATCGTCATTCCACGGGTCGTGGAGGAGGCGAGCACGCGCACCGTCCTGACGCTGGAGTACGTGGGCGGGATCGCCCCCTCGGACGCGTGCGGCGGAGGTTACGACCAGGCGCTCCGGGATCGGTGGGGGGCGGTGCTGGCCGAGTTCCTGCTGCGCGGTCTCCTGGTGCACCGCTTTCTCCACGCCGACCCCAACCTCGCCAACTTCGCCTTCCTCGCCGACGGGCGGGTGGTGGTCTACGACTTCGGCAGCGTCAAGCGGGTGCCCGGGGACATCGCCGTCCGCTACGCCGAGCTGCTGGTGGCGACGGCTTTCGGGCGCGGCGGCGACATCCCGGGCATCCTGACCAGGATGGGCATTCACATGAAGGACGGCACGCCGATGCCGCCCGAAACGGTGGAGCCGTATCTCGAGCTCTTCGGCGAGGTGCTGCGGCCGTCGCCGCCCTACACCTTCGGCGAGGACCCCGAGATCTATCGGCGCGTGTTCGCGATCGGCATGGACAACTGGCAGTACTCGATGGACATGCAGTTTCCCGAGGACGCGATCTTCATCAACCGCGCCCTCGGGGGACACTTCGGCAACCTGGCGCGGCTCGGCTCGAGCGGGCCATGGCGGGAGCTCGTCCTGGGGTACGCGGCACGGGCCGGGGTCCAGGCGCCCAACGAATGACGGCAGGAGTCGCCACCCGGGGGCGGGGAGTCCTGAGAAGGCCGGTCTCCGCGACAGCGTGAGATTCGGTGCGTGCGATGTCCTTCTGCGGGGCCGTCAGGCCCAAGGAGAGTGAGACCGGCCTCCCCAGCCCTCCCCGACAACCTCAGTCTATCGCATCGACCGGCGGCGGCGTACCGGTCCGGTCGGCGCGGCGGCGGCTACTCGAGGATCGGCGCCTGGCTCTGCGCTGCCTTCAGCTGATCGATCTGCTCCTGCAGCCGGGCGTTGACGAGCTGCTGCTCGGAGAGCGCCTCGCGGACGGCGGCGAGCTCGTAGCGGGTCGACTTGTTGAAGTCGGTGTTGCCGCTGACCACGCTGTTGGCGCGGATGGTGTTGAAGAGAATCGTCACCAGCATGAACAGGAGCACGATCGAGAGCATCTTCCGGGTTCGGTCCTCGGTCACGGGCGCCTCCTTTGCCGTTACGTTCGGCCCTCCAGGCTGTCCCTCTCATCATACCCCGTGATGGAGGCTCGAGGCGCGGCATCACATCGGGCTGCCGCACGGCACCCGCTGGCCGACGAGCTCCAGGTACTGGCGGGCGACCTCCTTGAGGACGGCAAGGCGGGCCGGGTCCGGGTCGTCGGTGCTGGGGTCCCAGGTCCGCACCTCCACCCAGACCGGCTCGACGGACCCGGGCTGTATCGATGGCGTTCTCCGGATGGTGGCGGACAGCTCGATCGGCGCCCCGTAGATGTCGGCCGCGATCCGGCCGTCGATGACGCCGGCGTCCTGGTTGGCGTAGACGACCCTGGCGTCGAGGCGCGCCATGGCGGACTGCGCGGCGACCCAGAGGCTGCTGTAGCTGGCCTCGCATTGCTGCCGCAGGCTCGGGGTCGCGGTGTGCGATGAGGCGCAGGCGAACGACACGATGGACAGGACGATCGCGGCGAGCGGACGCATGCGGACACCTCCCGAGGCAACTCGACCGACAGCGTACACTGTCGGACCGGAGGTTGGTATGGTCGAGATCCGAACCCTGGACCTGGAGTTCTTCGGTGCGACCGGAGTGATCGCGTCCTTCCTGGCGCCGGTGGAGGGCGGGTTCGCGCTCTTCGATCCCGGCCCGGCGAGTGCGGTCGCGACGCTCGAGCGGCGGGTGGGGGAGGCCGGGTTCGCCCTCGAGAACCTCCGGGCGGTCTTCGCGACGCACGTCCACCTCGACCACGCGGGCGGTGCGGGGGTCCTCGCGAGGCGCACCGGGTGCACCGTGTACGCCCACCCTCTCGGCGCGCCGCACCTGCTCGACCCCCACCGCAAGCTGCTCCCTTCGGCCGAGCGGCTGTACCGGGAGATGATGGTTCCCCTGTGGGGGACGACGGAGGCGGCGCCGGAGGGAACGGTGCGGTCGTTCGCCGACGGCGAGAGCGCGGTGGTCGGCGGCCTCGAGGTGGTGGCCCACCACACCCCGGGGCACGCCTCCCACCACGTCGCGTGGCAGGTCGGCGGCGCCGTGGTGACGGGCGACGTCGCCGGAGTCCGCTTCCCGGGCGCAACCCACGTGCTGCCGCCGATGCCGCCGCCGGACATCGACGTCGAGCAGTGGCGGGCGAGCCTCGGGAAGCTGCGCCGCCTCGAGCCCACGCGGCTTCTGCTCACCCACTACGGCGCCTTCGAAGACGTGCCCCGCCACCTCGACGAGCTCGAGGACCGCCTGCTGCGCTGGACCGACACCGCGCGCCGCGTCGTGGCTGAGGGCGGCGACCGGGCCCAGCTCGGCGCCGCCCTGCTCGAGCTCGACGAGCGCGAGATGCAGGCGTCCGGGGTTCCGCAGGAAGCGGTGGCCCGCTACCGCCGCCTGTGCCCGATGGAGGAGAACTCGGCGGGACTGCTGCGGTACTGCGAGCAGGAGAAGGGGAACGCCTGAGGAGAAGGGGGAGACGAGATTTCGGATTTCGGATTTCGGATTTCGGATTTCCCCTCCACCATCCCACGATGTCAGCGACATCCGGAAGCAAACTGAGATAGGCGGCCTGCCGCTCGAGCATCCGGAGGGCCGTATTCGACTCCCCAGCCATCCCACTTTTCGAAAAGATGGAACAGCGAATCCGAGGGGCCGGGGGGAGGGTCGGAAAATCCGAAATCCGAAATCCGAAATCCGCAATCGACCCGTGACAGCTTTCAGGAAAATCCGCCACCCGCTCTCTGCTACCATGCCGTTGCCCAGGAGGTGCTGACATGGCCAAGGCGCGGACGGTGTTTCTCGGTGCGGGTTGTTTGCTGCTGCTCC
>CAZMED010000269.1:2626-4668 GCA_964565045.1 uncultured Thermoanaerobaculia bacterium | reverse complement strand
CCGGCTGCCGGGTGGGGGGCCGGCGACCGTGTGCGTGCGGTCGCACCACCATCCCGACCATCACAACCACCATCCATCCGATGCGATGGTTGTGGGGCACGCGTCCCGCGTGCCGGGTGGGCGCTCGGCGATTGCAGCAGCATCCCACCCACCCGGCAGCCGGGACGGCTGCCCCACAAGGCCTGGTGAGAGGCGTAGCTCTTCTGGTGCAGGGGCACGCCCGCACCACCATATCCAACCCCAGTGTTGGGAGGGTGGGCGGAACGTTCGAACGTTTAACGTTCCAAGGTTTTAACGATGCCGGGAGGGTGGGCGGGAATTCAAAATTGAGAATTGAGAATTGAGAATCTGACGGTGGCGGGCGGGCGGAATTCCTAATTCCTAATTCCGAATTCCTAATTCTTCATTCTACGCGGTTTGCCTGACGAACATCTCCCGCAGGGAGAGCAGGAGCTTGGTGAAACCCGCATCGTGAAGGGCGGCCTTGACCTCCGCAGGCTCGGCGCCCGACTGCTGCGAGGCGGCCGCCTTCTCGATGACGCCGTAGAAGAGCTCGAGGGGGGCGAGCGCGAGGTCGGCCCTCTTGAGGTCGTACCAGCCGCTCGATCGCACCGCGTCCCACACCGGGTGCTTCGCGTCGAAATGCTGGCGGAAGGCGGCATCGGCGAGCGCCGTGACCTCGCGGTGGATGACGCCGAGCACCTGCCGGTCGTCGTCGGCGGCCATCGCGCGCTCGGCGTCGAGAGTGGTCGGCGGCTCGGGGGCCGGCTGTCGAACGGCCGCGGCGGTCCTGAACTCGTCGACCGCGGGCGCCAACGGATCCTCTGCGGAGAGCGGCACTGCGCCGTTGCCCGGCCGCGCCCGTCCGACCACGGCCGACAGCTCCTCGAAGGTGACCGCCTGGGTCCTGAACTCCGAGGCCTTGGCGGGGTCCGCAGGGGGCGCAACCTCCGGCTCGGGCATCTGCGCGGCGGCCTCCGCCACGGGGCCGTTCTCCTCGTCCGCGGAGCTCTTCTCGACCGCGGGCGCCGCCGCCGGGCCGCTCTCGTCCGCCGTGCGCTTGCGGCGCGTCAGCGACTCTCGGAACTCGCGGTGGTACCGGGCAAGCGTCTCGTGGTCCTCGTCATCGAACGGCAGCGAGGCCGCGAGCTTGAGGCGCAGGGCCTCGATCGCGCGCAGGCGCTCGATCATGGGCTCGCCCTCGGGCGCGAGCGAGCCGAGCAGCTTCGCGAGATCCCGGTTGAACTCGACGATCGCGGCGAGATCGTCGAGCGACGCAAAGGTGATGAGCTCCTGGTACTCGCCGCCGAAGCGGTCGATGGCGGTCTCGCGCTCCTTGCGCTCGACCAGGCGCTCGAAGAGTCCGGGCGGACAGCCGTCCAGGTACCAGGTGTCGCCGGAGACCTTCTCCAGACCACGGTGAATGATCCGCCGGATGGTCACCAGCAGGTCGGCGAGGATCTGGTAGGCCTCGACGTTCGCATCCGAACCAGTCATCGCCGGGCGTCTCTCATCATGAGCCTCGATTGTACCCCGTTTCGACAGTCGGTACTCCGCTGCGGGAGAGGCGGACTCAGTCCTCCCGGCGCCACTCGGCGTCGACGACATCGGGGCGGCGGACGACGAGGTTTCGAGCCACCGCCGACGACACCAGCCTGCGAACCGCCGCCCGGCCGGCCGGCACGAGCAGCAGGAAGCCGAGGGCGTCGGTGATGAGGCCCGGAGTGAGCAGGACCGCCCCGGCGACGAAGATCAGCAGCCCGTCGATCAGTGCGTCGGTCGGCGGTCGGCCGGCCGAGAGGTCGTCCTGGAGGCGGCGCAGCACGCCGAGGCCCTGCCAGCGGGCGAGCGCGGCGCCGATGACGCCGGTCACGATGACGATCGCGATGGTCGGCGCCACGCCGATGGCGCCGCCGATCTCGATCAGGAGGTAGAGCTCGACCAGAGGGACGAGGGTGAAGAGGAGGAGGAGGCGGAGGAACATGGGAGCAGGATAGTGGATCGAATCAGGAATTTGGAATTAGGAATTAGGAATTGGGAAT
>CAZMED010000269.1:0-2526 GCA_964565045.1 uncultured Thermoanaerobaculia bacterium | reverse complement strand
GCGAGCTTGAGGCAGACCTGGAGCGTGATGAGCCAGTGGTTGCGTTCGGAGCGCGCGGCCCCCATCTCGACGGACATGGCGAGGTTGCCGAGCCCGGTCTCGTGGCCAAAGGACAACCCGTGGTGGGTGCCGTGGTCTTCGTCCTCCCAGCGGCGGTAGCGCAGGTACTTGCCGTGGAAGCCCAGCTGCGGCGCCGCCGAGTGCAGCGACCGCACCCCCCCCCAGCCGAGGGTCACGATGTGCGCGTTCGCCTGCGCCCCGGCCTCGTAGCTGTAGCCTCCGTAGAGGCTGAAGGAGCGGCCGTCACTGTACGAGAGGTAGGCGCCGACCTGTCCCGCGAGCCAGTTGGGCGGACCGGCGGCGGCGCCGAGGTACGGGAACAGGCCGAGAGCCGGCACCTCCTCGACTGCCGCCTCGGGCTCGGGGCCGATGGCCTCCGCGAGCTGCCGGTGCCAGAGATCGACGTCGATCTCGTCCCCCGCCCCGGCGACGGAAAGCGGAGTCGCCAGCAGAAGCAACAGCACACCCACGGCGCGGAGCCGGCGGCGCGCCATCACCACGCCACGCTGTAGGCGTCGAGGAGACGCTGCTTGTTCCCGAGGTCCTCCCGCATCCACGGCAGGTCGTCGACGCTCAGCCGCTCGACGATCTGCTGCACGAAGCTCCGCTCACCGTTGCGGCAGTCGAGCTCGAAGTCGCGGAGCGACACGAGGCCGTCCACGAGCTCGCCGAGGAGGCGGTTGAAGTCGCGGTCGAGGACCACGACGCCGGCCTCGGTGTTGTAGTAGGTGGAGCGGATGTTGAAGTTCGAGGAGTGGACGATCGAGATCTCGTCGTCGACCCGCAGCATCTTCCCGTGCAGCGCAACCGGCGGCATCAGGACCGGGCTGCAGCCGCTCGCCTCGATGGCCTCGACGGTGTCCTTGTTGGCCCGCCAGGCCCACACCTCGACCCCGCTCTCGATCAGCCGCATCACCGTCGGGTAGCCGGAGTAAAGGAAGGGCCCCCCGCGCAGCGCCGTGTCGCGGCCGTTCGTGACCAGGCGGACCTTGACCCCGCGCTTCACCGCCGCGGCCAGCGCGTCCGCAAGATCGTCGGTGAAGTTGGGGAACGGCGTCATCAGGTCGACCCGCCGCTCGGCACGCCCGATGAGGGCGATCGCGAGATCGGTGGTGGCGGCCCGCCGCCGCAGGAGGCTGTTGTCATAGAGCACCGCCACCCGAGTCGTGCCCGCCGGCTCCTTTCGCGTTGGGAAGTAGTCGGTGTTCATGAAGCGCTGCAAAGGGCTGGTGCCGTTGGGGTAGCTTCCGGTGCGCCAGAAGACGCGAAGCTCGTCGAGCAGCATCTCCTGCGGCAGGAGGAAGCGCCCGGCCTTGCGGTTGAACTCGGTGAGCTCCCAGGACTTGAGGAAGTTCATCTGCACATCGTCGACGGCCGAGCCCCGCAGCCGGACCCCGAGATCCAGCCACCAGAGGCGCGTGTCGAAGTAGATGTCGGCGAAGTTGCGGCCGCTGACGATCGCCGTGCGGCCGTCGGCGACCAGCACCTTGTCGTGCATGCGGCCGTCGTAGACCGGGCTCAGGCCCCAGGAGCTGCGGTTGAAGCCCCGCACCCGGGCGCCGTTTCTCTCGAGAGCGCCGAAGGCGGGCGAGAACATCCCCAGGGTGGAGGCGTCGGCGAGAACCCGGACGGTGAGCTCCGAGCCCTCGCTCCGGCGCTTGTCGATCGCGCGTGCCAGCAGCTCACGGAACGCCGTGCCGTGCTCGTCGTTGTACCAGGAGAAAGCGCTGATGAGAATGTGGTGGCGCGCATTCTCCACCAGCTCGAGCCGGGCGCGCCAGGCGAGCCGCGGATCGTCGAGGAGCTCGATCCAGTTGTCGCTGGTCCACCGGGTGCGTCCGACCCGGACGACGAGCTCCTCGATCGACTCCGCGGGCGGCGGATCCGCGGCAGGTGCGGTCCCGACCACCGATACCGCGAGCACGAGAGAAGCTCCCATCCGGCGCACGAAACCCACACGGCCGACCATCGGGGAGGTAATGTAGCAGAGCGGCGGAGAAGAAATTCCCAATTCTTAATTTTGAATTCTCAGTTTTGAATTCTCGCCCGGCCCGGCCGCCCGTTTGAGTTTTGAGTTTTGAGTCTTGAGTCTTGAGTTGCTTCCCACCCCCCCTTCACGCGGGACGCGTGCTCCACAAGAGGATCGGCGCTCAGTGGGCTCTTGTGGAGGCAGCCGTCCCGGCTGGGTGGGTGGGGAAGCTGGCTCGTGCGGGCGGGACGCCCTTACGACAATCTCGGGCAGCCGCGCCGGCTCCTGGGGGGGGGGGGGCGGAAATTCAAAATTAAGAACTGAGAATTGAGAATTCGGGGATGGCGGGCGGGCGGCATTCCTAATTCCTAATTCCTAATTCCTAATTCCGAGATGCCCGATTCGGCCCCATCTCGGCCGGGGACCGGAATATAATCGGCGGCGCCACGTACGATTGATGGAATCACGAAGGAGGCCGTCATGGATGAAAATCCCGA
>CAZMED010000268.1:0-4672 GCA_964565045.1 uncultured Thermoanaerobaculia bacterium | reverse complement strand
CCGGCTTCAACTGGGTCTTCGACATGCCCGACAAGGACGTCCTGCGCTACGAGGGGCCCGGCACCTACACCAGCGGCAACCCGGCGATGGCGGCGCCCGGCGGCATCCACGCCGGCAAGGACGCCGAGCTGCCGGAGCACTTCGCGGACCCGTTCTCCTGGGGCTACCGCCTGGCCGGACGCCTCCAGTACAACAACGCGATCGGCGCGTGGGCGATGATCCCGCGCTTCGGCTGGCAGCACGACGTCAAGGGCGTCTCCCCCGGCCCGGGCGGCAACTTCATCGAGGGCCTCAAGGCGCTCACCGTCGGCGTGAGCTTCGAGTACCAGAACGCGTGGCAGCTCGACTTCAGCTACACGAACTACTCGGGCGCCGGACGCTGGAACCTCATCAACGACCGCGACTTCGTCGGCGGTTTCATCAAGTACTCGTTCTAGGGCAAGGGAGGCACCATGATGCGAAAGAACTCACTGGTCATTCTCGGCTGCGCGCTGCTGCTCGCGGCCGGATTGTCGTCGGCCGTGTGGGCGCAGCTGTCGCCGGCCGAGATCGCCAAGCTCGGCAGCGAGCTGACTCCACTGGGCGCCACCAAAGCCGGCAACGCCGACGGCACCATCCCGGCCTGGGACGGCGGTCTGAGCAAACCGCCCGCCGCCTGGAAGCCGGGCGAGCACTACATCGATCCGTACGCGGACGACAAGGTGCTGTTCACGATCACCGGCGCGAACGTCGACCAGTACGCCGACAAGCTGACCCCGGGCCAGGTCGCGCTGCTGAAGACCTATCCCGACACCTACAAGATGAACGTCTACCCGACCCACCGCAGCGCCGCCTACCCGCAGCGGATCTATGACAAGACGATCGAGAACGCGGCCACCGCGAAGCTCGTCGAGGGCGGCAACGGCGTCACCGGCGCCATCAACGGCATCCCGTTCCCGATTCCCAAGAACGGCCTCGAGGCGATCTGGAACCACCTCCTGCGCTACCGCGCGGACTCGGCGGCCCGCACCATCGGCCAGGCGGCGCCGACCCGCGGCGGCAGCTACACCCTCGTCGAGTTCCGCGACGAGTTCTTCATGCTGTACAGCATGGCGGGCAAGACCGAAGCCGACCTCAACAACCGGATCCTCTTCTTCAAGCAGGAGGTGATGGCCCCCGCGCGGCTGGCCGGCGGCATTCTGCTGGTGGCCGAGACACTCAATCAGGTGCAGGAGCACCGCAATGCCTGGGTCTACAACCCCGGCCAGCGGCGCGTCCGGCGCGCCCCGAACGTGGCCTACGACAACCCCGGCACGGCCGCCGACTCCATGCGCACATCGGACCAGCTCGACATGTTCAACGGCGCGCCGGACCGCTACAACTGGACCCTCGTCGGCAAGAAGGAGATCTACGTTCCCTACAACTCCTACAAGCTGCAGGACCCGGCCGTGAAGTTCAAGGACATCCTGACGCCGCTGCACATCAACCAGGACTACGTGCGCTACGAGCTGCACCGGGTGTGGGTGGTTGACGCGGTGCTCAAGGACGACGCCCGCCACATCTACAAGCGGCGCACCTTCTACCTCGACGAGGACAGCTGGCAGATCGTCGCCAACGACACCTACGACAACCGCGACCAGCTGTGGAGGGTCTCCGAAGGCCACGCCATGGTCTACTACAACGTGCCCAGCCTGTGGACCTCGCTCGAGGTCCACACCGACCTGCAGGCCGGCCGCTACCTGGCCATCGGGCTCAACAGCGAGTTCCCACCGTACGAGTTCGACATCGATCGTTCGCTCGAGGACTACACGCCGGCCGCGCTGCGGCGCGCCGGAACACGGTAGAGAAGCTCACGGCCGGCGGACGGACCGCGGGGTCCGTCCGCCGGTTTTTTTGACTCATTGAATTCGACAGGAGACCGGCAGATGGACACACCGTCGGGCATGACCCCAGCCCGGGTGGCGACCCGCGTCACCCGACACCAGACAGACATCGGCACCCTGCGGCGCGCGGTGGCCGTGATCGTCATCGGGCTCGCGGCGGCCGGCGCTCCGCTGCTGCACGCGCAGGAGGAGCTGACCCCCAAACCGGCGATCATGGCGCCGCTGGCCAAGAGCTCGTTGATGCTCGACGTCGCCGTCGCCGGCGACGCGTTGGTCGCGGTCGGCGAACGGGGGCACGTGCTGGTCTCCACTGACGAAGGAGCGACCTGGCAGCAGTCCGAGGTGCCGACGCAGTCGATGCTCTGCGCGGTGTTCTTCCACGACGCCAGCCTCGGTTGGGCGGTGGGCCACGACTCGGTCATCATCCGCACCACAGACGGCGGGAAAACCTGGGAGATCGTCCACTGGGCGCCGGAGGACGAGGCGCCCCTGTTCGACGTGTGGTTCGAAGACGCCGACAACGGTTTCGCCATCGGCGCCTACGGCACGTTCCTGGTGACCTCGGACGGCGGCGACACCTGGGAATGGGAGCCGCTCGGGGAGGACGACTGGCACCTCCACAAGTTCGCTGCCGACGACCAGGGGCGTTACTTCATCGCCGCCGAGGCGGGCATGGCGTACCGATCGGACGACGGCGGCGCCGCCTGGGTCGAGATCCCCCCGGACTACGAGGGCTCGTACTTCGGGGTTCTTCCCCTCGGCGGGGACACCCTGCTCCTGTTCGGGCTGCGCGGGCATCTCTTCCGGACCGAGGATGCCGGTGAGACCTGGCAGGAGATCGAGACCGGGACCGTGGCGATGCTCAACGATGGCGTCCTCCTGGGGGACGGCACCGTCATGATCGTCGGTCTCGGCGGCACCGTGCTGATGTCATCCGACGGCGGCCGCACCTTCGACCTCCACCGCCAGGCCAACCGGCGGGGAATCTCTTCGATCGTGCAGACGGCGGAAGACACCGTTCTCCTCGCCGGCGAGTTCGGAGTCAAGACAGTGCGCGTCAGCTCGCTCACCGAGACCACGGGCTGAGCGGAGGAGGCGACCATGACCAACACCCTCGAGAACCTGATCTTCCGCAACCGCCGCCTGGTTGTCATCCTGTTCCTCCTGCTCACCGTCTTCATGGCCTACCAGGCCTCGCACCTCAGGATCGACGCCGGCTTCGCCAAGCTGCTGCCGCTCGAGCACCCGTACATGAAGACCTACCTCGAGTATCGCGAGGCGTTCGGCGGCGCCAACCGCGTGGTGATCGCGATCCGGGCCGCCGACGGGGACATCTTCACGCCCGGGTTCTTCCACGTGCTGGAGGAGGTCACCGACGAGGTGTTCTTCCTCGAGGGCGTCGACCGAACCCGCGTCATGTCCCTCTTCACCCCGAACGTGCGATTCACCGAGGTGGTCGAGGACGGCATCTCGGGGGGCAACGTCATCCCGGACGACTTCGAGCCCACCGAGGAGGGGCTCGCCCAGGTGCGGGAGAACATCCTGAAGTCGAACTACATGGGCCGCCTGGTCGCAACCGATTTCTCGTCGGCCATCGTCTCCGCCGAGCTGCTCGAGATCAACCCGAACACCGGCGAACGGCTCGACTACATCGACGTCGCGAGCCAGCTCGAGGCAATCCGCACCAAGTACTCCAACCACAGCGTCGGCATCGACTTCGACTACCACATCATCGGCTTCGCCAAGGTCATCGGCGACATCGCCGCCGGTGCCGCCCGCGTCGTGCTGTTCTTCCTCATCGCCTTTCTCATCACCGCGATTTTCGTCTACGTCTACTCGCAGAGCTTCAAGCTGACGGTGATCATCGTCGGCTGCTCGCTGATGGCGGTGATCTGGCAGCTCGGGCTGCTGACGCTGCTCGGCTTCGGGATCGATCCAATGTCGATCCTGGTGCCGTTCCTGATCTTCGCCATCGGCGTCAGCCACGGCGTGCAGATGGTGAGCGCCTTCCGGGCCGAGCTCTTCGAGGGGATGGACAGCGAGGTCGCGGCGCGCTCGACCTTCCGCCGCCTGCTGGTCCCCGGCGGCATCGCGCTGCTCTCGGACACCATCGGCTTCATCACCATCATGCTGATCGAGATCCAGATGATCCAGGAGATGGCCATCACCGCCAGCCTCGGCGTGGCGGTCATCATCCTCACCGACCTCGTCCTGGTGCCGGTGCTTCTCTCCTACGTGCACCCCCGGCACATCGATCTCGAGAGGCTGCACGATCGCGCCGACCGGATGGCGAAAGTGTGGAGCTCGCTCGCCACCGTCGCGACGCCCCGCAAGGCGGCCGTGATCATCGCGGTGGCGGCGCTGCTGTTCGTGGTAGGCGGCTGGAAAGCCCGCCAGATCAAGATCGGCGACCTGCACGCCGGCGTGCCGGAGCTGCGCGCGGAATCGGTGTACAACATCGACACCGATGTCATCACCTCGCACTTCACCATCGGCGTCGACGTCATCACCACCATCATCGAGACCCACCCCGAGGCCTGCACCGAGCACGAGATCATGGACGTGATCGACGAGTTCGAGTGGCACATGAGGAACGTCCCGGGCGTGCAGTCGGTGTTCGGCATCGCCGGCGTCGCCAAGATCATCAATGCCGGCTGGAACGAGGGCAGCCTCAAGTGGCGCGTGCTGCCGCGCAACCAGTCGATGATGTCGCAGTCGGTGACCTACATCGACACGGCGACCGGCCTGCTCAACGGCGACTGCAGCGTGATGCCGGTCTACATCTACACCGTCGACCACAAGGCCGAGAC
>CAZMED010000267.1:0-4678 GCA_964565045.1 uncultured Thermoanaerobaculia bacterium | reverse complement strand
CGAGCTCCGTGCCGGCCAACCTCGCCGAGGGGCAGGGCCGGTCCGGACGGGACCGACAGCACTTCTGGCGGATCGCCTACGCCTCGGCCAAGGAGGTGGACAGCCATCTCCGCCTGCTGTCGCACGCCGGGGTCGTGGATGGGCGTGGTGCTGCCACCGTGCTGGCCACCTTCGACGAGGTGCGTGCCATGACCTGGCGGCTGCTCAACCCGAGATGATGAGCCGGGTTATGCTGACGCGCCCACCTGGACATTGTCGCTGTCCTCTGCAGCTGCCACTGTCTCCGGTCACTGCAGCTGCCACTGCCACTGCCCCGGCTACTGTTGACCCCGTGGACCTGCACCGCCGCATGCTCAGGGGGTGGGTGGGTGGAAATCCGAAATCCCAAATCCGAAATGGGCGGGCGGGCGGCATTCCCAATTCCTAACTCCTAATTCCTAATTCCGAACTCGAGCCGTGGCCATCCCAATTTTCCCTTATGAGCCGAACGTTCAAACGATGGAGATTCTGGTACCCTCGCCCCGTGCACCTGCACGACCTCCCGACACCCGCCGCGCTCGTGGACCTCGATCAGCTCGAGCGCAATGCGCGGCGGGTGGCCGACAAGGCGCGGCGGCTCGGCGTCCGGCTGCGGCCCCACGTCAAGACCCACAAGTGCCTCGAGATCGCCCGCATCCAGACCGACCTCCACTTCGGCGGCGTGACGGTCTCCACCCTCGCCGAGGCGGCCGCCTTCGCGAGCGGCGGTTTCACCGACATCACCTACGCGGTACCCATCGCACCGCAGAAGATCGCCGACGCCGCCGATCTCCATGCCGAAATCGACGCCCTCAACCTCATCGTCGACCACCCCGAAACGGTGCGCGCGATCGAGGAACTGGCGGCTTCCCGCGGCATCTCGCTACCGGTCTACCTGGAGATCGACTGCGGCGGGCAGCGTTCCGGAGTGCAGCCCGACGACGAGCTTGCCGAACGGATGGTTCGCCGTCTCGCCGACTCGGAGCACATCGATTTCAAGGGTCTGCTCACCCACGCCGGTCACGCCTACCGCGCCCGCAACCGCGCCGAGGCCTTCGAGCTGGCGTGCGAGGAGCGCAACGTCATGACGGCGCTCGCGGCACAGCTGCGCGACCTCGGGGTCGAGGTCGGCGAGGTCAGCGTCGGCTCGACGCCGACCATCCGCGCCATCGACGACCTCACGGGGGTCACCGAGGTGCGGCCAGGCAACTACGTCTTCTACGACGCCTACCAGACCGCCATCGGCAGCTGCGATCTCGACGAGATCGCTTTCTCGGTGCTGACGACCGTGATCAGCGTCCACCCCTCCTACGGCCACGCGGTGATCGACGCCGGCGGCCTCGCGCTCAGCAAGGACCCCGGCCCGGTGCACGTGGACGCCGGGTGCGGATTCGGCCTGCCCGTGGCCACCGACGACCAGCACCCCCTGCCTGGTCTCACGATCACGGCCCTGACTCAGGAGCACGGGAAGCTGTGCGGCCCGGGGATCGAGGCGCTGCGACCCGGCACCCGCCTGCGAGTCCTCCCCAACCACTCCTGCCTCGCGGCCGCCTGCTTCGACCGCTACCACGTGCTCCGCGGCACCGAGATCATCGACGAGTGGCACCCCGTCAAAGGCTGGTGACTGCGCGGGCCCTGTTGCGATTTTGAGCCGATCCACCGGGTGGATCGGCTCAAAATCGCTGTGTGAAGGCGGCGTGGACGCCGAAGTCCGGACTGTTGTCAAAGGTCACGATGTTCTCGAGGAGCCCGATCTCGAGGACGCCGGCCTGCCGCACCTCCCACTTCCATCCGACGACCACCTCGTGCGAAGACTCGCTGAAGGGGTCGAGACCGACCGTCACGCCCTCGCTGCCGAGGTACTGCAACACCAGGGACATCCGCGGTGCAAACCGCCACTCGCCGGCCGCGAGGATCGAGAACTGACCGCTCTCGAGCTCGATGCCGTCGATGGCGTCGCTGCCGAACCACGCGTAGCCGAGGGTCAGGTAGACGTAGAAGTTCCCGAGCCGTTGCGACGCCGCCGCCGAGACGGAGACATCGAAGTCGCCCCCCTGGAGGTCCTCGCCGCCGAGACCGCTGCGGACGGTCGCGGACCAGGAGAGCGCCGGGTGGTGCTCGCCGCCGCAGCTCACGTTGTGCTGAAAGGTGGCGAGCAAGCCCTGCGCAATGGTCTTGTCGGCATTCTCGTCGCGGACCAGCGGCGGCCCGCCGTCGCCGGGATCGATGAAGATGAAGCTGCGGTCGCGGGGCCACTGATCGCGGCCGGCCTGACCGAGCCCGAAGAGGTCGTGGAAGCCCTCGATGAACCCGTCCATCACGCCGCCGAACCGCCACCTCTGCTCGTAGGCGAGCTCGGCCTCGAAGGTGTCGCTGATACCGTAGGAGTAGGTCAGGTTCACGTCCAGGGATTCGGAGTCGAAGACGTAGGGGCCGAGCTCGCCGCCGGCCGGGTCGAATGCTCCCTCGTCGACCGCCCACAGGTTGGCCCACGTCGTGGCGACCCTCACCTGGTGCTCGCCACCGGCCAGCGTCGACGGGGTGCGCGGCGGAATCGACAGACGGAGCCCCTGGAACGGCGACTGGCTGCGGATGGCGAGCGGGCCGTAGCCGACGTTCGAAAAGCAGATGGAGCGGCCCCGAAACCCCGCCGGGGTCTCGGTGAGGGTGGTCGATCTCCGGACCTGGATCACGGGTTTCTCGAGGGGCGCGGCAGCGTCCCCGGCACGTTCAAGCACATCTTCGAGGGCCGCAGCCAGCGTCTCGGCGTCGACGCCGCCGACGATCTTGCGGCGGATGTCGCCGCCCGGGCCGAGGAGGAAAATGGTCGGCGTCGCCTGCACCTGCCACTCGCGGGCCAGGCTGACCCGCCGGTCGATGTCGACCTTGACCCACACGAAGTCGTCGGCAAAGGCGCGGACGGGGGGCTCCAGCAGGGTCCTCTCCTCCATCTGCCGGCACACCGGGCACCAGGCGGCGCCGAACGCGAGGAACACGGGCCTGCCCTGCGCTGCCGCGGTTTCGAGCGCCGCTGCGAGGTCGGTCACGAAGAGCGGGGTGGGGTCCCCTGCCCGGACTCCGTCGGTCTGCGCGCCGACGCGCGGCGACGCCGCGGTCACGGACAGGATTCCGAGCAGCAGCACGACGCCCCGCGATCTCTTGTTCATGGGCCTCCTGGTGCCGACCCGCCCCCGCGGAAAGACGCGTTTCGGTCTGTGGGTTAGAATTGACAACACGCGAGAGCGCGCGTTCATTCTGCGCGTTCCGGCCGCGCCGGAATCAGCCGCCTCCAGAACCGTCGTCAGTGCTATTCTAAGCCCGTGAGAGGGGTGTAACCGAGGCGAAATGACAGCGACCAAGAACACCGTTGCCTACGACGAAAAAACCATCCAGACCCTCGATGCCCTGGAGCACATCAGGCTTCGAACCGGCATGTACATCGGCCGCATCGGCGACGGATCCAACCCCGCCGACGGCATCTACGTGATGCTCAAAGAGGTCATCGACAACTCCATCGACGAGTACATCATGGGCTACGGCAAACGCATCGAGATCAGCCGCGCCGGGCCCGAGATGACGGTCCGCGACTTCGGCCGGGGCATTCCGCTCGGCAAGCTCATCGACTGCGTGTCGAAGATCAACACCGGCGGCAAGTACAACGACGACGTCTTTCAGTTCTCGGTCGGCCTCAACGGGGTCGGCAACAAGGCGGTCAACGCCCTGTCCTCCGAGTTCGAGGTCGTCAGCTACCGCGAGGGCAAGTTCAAGCGGGGCCTCTTCGCGCGCGGCCGCAAGCAGGAGGAGAAGGGCGGCAAGGAGCTCAAGGCGCGCAACGGCACCTTCATCCGCTTCGTCCCCGATCCCGAGATCTTCGGCGACTACGAGTGGCGCGAGGAGTACCTCGAGCACCGCCTGCGCTACTACGCCTTCCTCAACTCCGGCCTGACCCTCGACTACAACGGGCAGAAGTACACCTCGAAGAACGGTCTCGCCGACCTCCTCGCCTACGAGCTCGGCGGCGAGCCGGCGTTGTATGACGCCATGCACTGCAAGCTCGACCGGCTCGAGTTCGCCTTCACCCACACCCACGCCTACGGTGAGACCTACTACAGCTTCGTCAACGGCCAGTACACCAACGACGGCGGAACCCACCAGAGCGCCTTCCGCGAGGGCATCCTCAAGGGCGTCAACGAGTACGCCAAGAACGGCTTCGCCGGCGAGGACGTGCGCGACGGGCTGGTGGGCGCGGTGGCGGTGAAGATCCAGGACCCGGTCTTCGAGTCGCAGACCAAGAACAAGCTCGGCTCCACCGAGGTCCGCTCCTGGGTCGTCACCGCGGTCAAGGAGCAGGTGGTGCTGTGGCTGCACCGCAACCCCGACGAGGCGGACAAGCTCCTCGCCAAGGTCAAGAACAACCAGCGGGTGCGCAAGGAGCTTTCGGCGATCAAGAAGGAGGCGCGCGAGCGCGCCAAGAAGGTCGCGATCCGCATCCCCAAGCTCATCGACTGCAAGCTCCACTTCTCCGATACGAAGGCCAAGCGGCGCGAGGAGACGACGCTCTTCATCACCGAGGGCGACTCGGCGGGCGGCGCCATGATTCAGGCGCGCGACGTCCAGACCCAGGCCATCTACTCGCTGAAGGGCAAGCCGCTCAACACCC
>CAZMED010000266.1:0-4684 GCA_964565045.1 uncultured Thermoanaerobaculia bacterium | reverse complement strand
GCGATGTTCGGCGCCTCGTCGAAGCGGGCGGTGATCTCCACCAGCACCGCCACCTGCTTGCCGCGGCGCGCTGCTTCCGCCAGCGCCTGGACGATCGGCGAGTCCGACGAGGTGCGGTAGATGGTCAGCTTGATGGCGAGTACCCGCTCGTCCGCCGCAGCCGATTGCAGGAAGCGGAGCACCGAGGTGTCGAAGCTGTGGTACGGGTGGTGCAGCAGGATGTCGCCGCGCCGGATCTCCTCGAAGATCGACGACGAATCGCTCGCCATGAGGTTGCGCAGCCGACTGTGCGTGACGCCCACGTGCGGGGGAAAGCGGAGCGCCGCGTTGCCGTCGGCCGAGAATCGCATCAGATCGGCCATGCCGAGAAAGTGGTCGTCGATCGCGACGTCCACCTCGTCGAGCTTCAGCTGCTGGATGAGGAACTGCCGGATCTTCTTCGGCGTGCCCTTGGTCACCTGCAGCCTGACCTCGCCCGCAAAGCGGCGCGCCTTGAGGTCGTTGGTGACCTGGCGGATGATGCTCCCCGGCTCGAGCACGCCGGTCTGCGATTCCGCCCCCGCGGCCTCCCCGTCGTCGCCGCGCGCAGCGCGGGTGACGCGGAACAGATGCGCGTCGATCGCCGCACCCGGAAACAACTGTCCCAGGTTGGCGGCGATGACCTGCTCGAGCGGCACGAAACCGGAACCGTCGCTCAAAGGCACCCACCGTGCGCGATTCGCGGGCACCTTGAGCCGCACGAAGCGCTCCTTGCCCTTGGCCTCGCGAACCGTGATCGCCAGGTTGAGCCCGAGATTCGAGATGAAGGGGAACGGGTGCTCGGCATCCACGGCGAGCGGCGTCAGGATCGGCAGCACCGAGCGCTTGAAGTACTCGCCCAGGTCGGCGCGGTGGTGGTTGCTCAGGTCGGCCCAGTCGATGATGCCGCACCCCGCAGCCGCCATCGCGGGACGCAGCTCCTTGCGCATCAGCTGCGACAGCTCCCGGCTCTGGCGCCGGATCTCTTCCCGGCAGGCTTCGAACTCCTCCCCCGGAGTCATCCCGTCGAGCGACAGCTTGTTGACGCCTTCGGCGATCTGACGCTTGAGGCCGCTGATGCGCTTCATGAAGAACTCGTCGTGCAGCATGCCCAGGATGCCGGCGAAGCGCACGCGCTCGAGCAGCGGCACCTCGGGATCCTGCGCGAGCTCGAGGACCCGGTGCGCGAACCGCAGCCAGCTGAGCTCGCGGTTGATGAACGCCGCCGGCGACTCCGTTGTGATCTTCTTCGAATTCGTCGTCGATGAGTCCATGACCTTCGCCTTCCAAAATTCAGCGAACAGAGTACGACACGATCGTCAGAAAAAAATTCGAAATCTCGATGCTCGGATTTCATTTCCGAAAAAATTGTGTAAAGTTGATGAAGAGGTAACGACAACACATCGAGTTTCGATCGTCAACGACCCGAGGAAAAGGAGGACTTAGATCGATGGCACAAGCGAAGGCGAAGGCAGCACCGAAGAAGCCGGCGGCGAAGAAACCCGCGGCGAAGAAACCCGCGGCGAAGAAACCGGCCGCCAAGAAGCCTGCGGCGAAGAAGGCTGCACCGAAGAAGGCCGCTGCCAAGAAGCCGGCCGCCAAGAAGCCCGCAGCCAAGAAGCCCGCAGCCAAGAAGCCGGTTGCCAAGAAGGCTGCACCGAAGAAGGCCGCTGCCAAGAAGCCCGCGGCGAAGAAACCCGCGGCGAAGAAACCTGCAGCCAAGAAACCTGCAGCCAAGAAACCTGCGGCCAAGAAACCTGCGGCCAAGAAACCTGCGGCCAAGAAGTAGCTGGATCTCGGGTTAGGTTGGCCGCGCGCCGCTGCGTCGCGGCTCGCAAACAGCCGACCAACCCGGATTTCGGATTGTCGTGGGAGCGTCGGAGCTGCCTCGCAGCCGCGCTCCCATTTTTTGCCTACTGATCTTCCCGCGCGGCAGCCGCGCCGGGAGGATCAAACCCGGTTCGTGATGATGAGCACCTTCGTTTTCAGAGCCGACGAGTTGTCGCTGCCTTCGCTGCACGAACGATTCGGCGATCGCCTGGACATCGGGCCGCGGACCAAGCTGCGCATCGGGTGGCTCGACACTTTCGACTGGCGGCTGTACGACGAGGGCTGCGCCCTCACCCTCGAACGCGAGAGCGGTCGGCGGTCGCTCGTCTGGCGCACACGGGACCGGCGTCATCCCTACGTGCTGCCGATCGTTCACGACGTGCGATTCGTGCACGACCTGCCCGAGGGATTTCTCCAGACCGAGCTCGAGCCGATCATCGAGCAGCGTGCGCTGCTCGTCGTGGGTCTCGCGCGTGTCGGACGGCGGACGGCCCGCATCAGCGACGAGCGCGGCAACACGCTCGTGCGGCTGTCCATCGAGGAGACCGCAGTCGATGGGCCCGAGGCCAAGGCCGGCCAAAAGCTCCACACCGTCACCGTCGTCCCGGTGGTGATCGGGGACCGAGCGCTCGAGCGCGTACTCGGACAGCTTCGCGAGGTCGGGGTCTGCGACCGGGAAACCACCGATGTGATGACGGAGGCTGCCGCGGCGCGCGGCCGCCGCCCCGGCGACTACACCACCAAGCCGCGACTCGAGCTGCGGCCGGCACAGCGCAGCGATGAAGCGATGCGGGCCGTCCTGGCCCAGCTTCTGGAAACGATGAGGGCCAACGTCGGCGGCGTGATCGCCGACATCGACATCGAGTTCCTGCACGACCTGCGGGTCGCCTCACGCCGCGCGCGCTCGGCGATCGGCCAGATCAAGGACGTGCTGCCACGACCCGATGCCGATCACCTCGCCGCCGAGCTGCGGTGGCTGGGCACGGTCACCAACGACTGCCGCGACCTCGACGTCGCCCTGCTGGAGTTGGACGACTACCGCCGTCGACTCGGGGACGACGCCGGCGCCGTCGACGACCTCGAACGGCTGCTGCGGCGCAAGCGCAAAGCGGCGCTGCGCCGCGTGCGCGCCGCGCTTCGCTCCCGCAGGTTCGACGAACTCGTCACATCGTGGCGGGCGTTGACCACGGAGCCGGCCGTCGGCGACGAGGCTGCGAACGCGGCGCGGCCGATCGCCGAGCTCACGGGTGCGAAGATCGCCAAGGCCTACCGGCGCATGCTCAAGCGGGGCAAGCGGCTCGCCGACCCGCCGCCGGCCGCGGAGCTGCACCGGCTCCGGATCGATGCCAAGAAGCTGCGCTACCTGCTGGAGTTCTTCGCCAGCCTCTATCCCGAAGCCACCGTCACCCGTCTCGTCAAGGAGCTCAAGAGCTTCCAGGACGTCCTCGGAGGTTTCAACGACATGGAGGTGCAGCGCCAGCAGCTGACCGGTCTCGCCGAGCAACTGATGGACAAGGGTGAAGCCGACGCCTCGACGGTGTTCGCCATCGGCCGTCTCGCCGACATGCTGCGCGAACGCCAGGAGATCTACCATCGGGACTTCGGCGATCGATTCGCCGAGTTCTCCGGCGCCGCGAGCCGCCGCCTCTACTCGAAGACATTCAGCGGAGACTGACCGGATGCACACGATCGCCGTCTGGACCGTCAAAGGGGGCGTGGGCAAGACCGCGGCCGCGGTGAACCTCGCACACGCCGCGGCCTCCTCGGGCGTCCGCAGCCTGCTCTGGGACCTCGACCCGCAGGGCGCCACCAGCTTCTACCTGCGGGCGCTGCCCGAGCTCCCGGGCGGAGTGCAGACCGTGCTCGATCGCGATCTCGACCTGCGGCAGTTCGTACAGGCCAGCGAGTTCGACAACCTCTTCCTGCTGCCGGCAGACTTCTCCTACCGCCACCTCGACCTCGCCCTCGACGCGGGGCGCAAGCCGCGCAAGCTGCTCGCCAAGAGGCTGCGCCCGCTGGCGGCGGAGTACGACCTGGTGATGATCGACTGCCCGCCGAGCGTGTCCCTGGTCTCCGAGGCGGTGCTGCGCGCCGCCGATGCGGTGCTGGTGCCGGTCATTCCGACCACGCTCTCGATGCGCACCCTCGAGCAGGTGCGCGAGTTCGCGGCGACGGCCGGCAAGCACCGGCCGCTGGTCATGCCCTTCCTGTCGATGGTCGACCGCCGCAAGTGGATGCACCTCGACACCTCGGAGCGTTGCCTGGCCGACGACAGCTTCCTGCGCACTCCGATCCCGTCGGCGAGCGTCATCGAACGCATGGGGCTGACACGCGCCCCGGTCGCGGCCACCCTGCCGTCGCAGCCGGCCGCGCGCGCGTTCGGCGAGCTGTGGCAGGAAATCGCCGAGCGGCTGCAGATCGGGCCCGGGCAACGTTGAACGTTTGAACGTTAAACGTTAGAACGTTCGGCTCCTTCGGAATTGTATGGGATGGAGTCATCGGTTGGTACACGTGCCCGTCTCCGTGGCCGGATTCAGCTTCAGTGACAGTGGCAGATGACAGTGACAGTCTCAGTGGCAGTTTCAGTGGCAGTTTCAGTGCCAGAGGTCCGCGTACGTGGCAGCGACCATGAACGAACATCTGTGCTCATCTGTGTGATCTGTGGGCTTTCTGGAGGGGTGGTTGGGGGCTTCGTGAATCCTTGGTGCCTTCGTGTCTTCGTGGTTGCGACGTGGGTGGGTGGAAATCCGAAATCCGAAATTCGAAATTCGAAATTCGAAATCCGAAATGGGCGGGCGGGCGGCATTCCTAATTCCTCATTCCTCATTCCTCATTC
>CAZMED010000265.1:0-4699 GCA_964565045.1 uncultured Thermoanaerobaculia bacterium | reverse complement strand
GGGCGGGTGGAAAATCCGAAATCCGAAATCCCAAATCCGAAATGGGCGGGCGGGCGGCATTCCGATTTCCGAATTCGACTATTGCCCATCTCACGGATTCCCGGATGAACAGAAGGTTCGAACCTTCCAACGTCAGAGATGAAAGTACCGCGGCGAGGGTCCGAGCACGACCTCACGGCCGGCTACGCCCTCGAGGCGATCACCGTCCCGGCCGACGACCTCGACCACCGGTTGAGGGAGCACGGCGCGGGCCGAGCCCTCGAGGCTCCATCCGACCACGACTTCGCCGCCGTCCTTGCGGCGGAAGTGGTAGAGGAGGGTCCCGGTGGGGGCCGGCAGGGCTCCGTGGAACGTGCTCCCCTCGAGGTGGTCGATCATGGTCCTCATGGCGTACCACGCGGGGCGGCGGCGCCGCGCGCCGTCGCCGCCGGGAGCGATGAGGCCGTAGCCGCGTGCCATCAGGCGCCACCAGAAGACCCGTTCGACGAGCCCCGTGCCGAGCGCGAGCAGGTAGTAGCGCACCAGGTAGTCCGCCTGCGACTCCTCGTCCACCGAGACCGTCCTGCCCGCGGGCGAGTGGGGACCCTCCCACAGCGGCCAGTTGACCTCGGTGATCCAGCAGCGGCCGGCGGAGCATCGCCCGACGTCGGCGATGGCGCGCAGCAGGGTCACCTTGTCCGCGGTGTCGAGGCCCATCTGCCGGTTCTCGGGCGCGCCCCGCCGGTCGACGTAGAGCAGGCTGGAGACGACGTCGAAGCGCAGCTGCGGCAGTCGCCGGTTGACCAGGGCCATGATCGACTGGAACTCGAAGTCGATCACCGCCGGGCCCATCACCTCGACGCCGCCGCGGCGGCGCAGGATGTCCGCCGCCTCGAGGTAGAGCTCGACGTACTCCTGGTGGGTCCAGACGCCCCACTTGCTGCGGTTGACCGCCTGACCCACCTGGAAGTGTTGACCGTAGGGCGTGAACCGCTCGGCGATCTCGGTGACGGCGGCGCGCCAGCGTCCCCGGTCCCGCACCAGCTCGCGGTTCTGCGGAATCGCGAAGGAGAGCTCGTGGCCGGCGGCCTGCAGGGCCGCGGCGAGCCGCTCCTCGTCGTCATGGGTCGTCTCCCAGGGGTGCAGCCGCAGCATCACCGGACCCACCCCCAGCTCGGCGATCTCGGTCAGCTGGCCCTCGAGGTCCTGCGGCCATGGCCGCACGGCGAGGCCGACACCCGAGAACGCCACCGGCTGCGCGCCGCGCGCCGCCCTCAGCTCGCGGTAGCGGCGCCACACCGGCGGCGCCGATGCCATGACCACCGCCAGATCGCGGAGGTGCGAGGGGCTGTCGGCGAGCCGGATCGACCACTTCTCGAGCCGGCTGGCATGCTGGTGCGGCTGGTCCGAAAGGTGGTCCCACACCGCCTTGTCGCGGGCCGAGGCGCCCGCGGCCGCGGCCGGGATGTGCGGGTGGTGCGAGCCGCCGTGCGCGTGCCGGCGGCCGAGACGGAGGCCGCGCAACCGGTTCTTGACCGCGTGCTTCAGGATGTAGGCGCGGACCGAGGCCGCGTGGAACCACCAGCGGAAGGCCCAGCGCGGCGGCGCCTCGCCCCAGTAGCCGCCGAGAAAGGCGGCGCGGTGCGCGGCCCCGATCACCGGCAGCCGGCAGATGTCCCGGGTCCGACGGTAGGCGCCCGGCCGCCGGCCGGTCCGGGCGCGGTTGAAATCGATCAGGTGCAGCTCGAGACCGTCGTCTCCTGCGCCGGGGACCGCGAGGATGTTGCCCATCGAGAGGTCGCGGTGAAGGATCCCGGCGTCGTTGATGCGCCGGGCGAGGCGCCCGAGCCGGGCCAGGAAGGCTGCCGGGTCGACGTCGGGGAAGTCCTCCCCTCCCGGTTCGCCGGCCAGACGCCGGAAGAAGTGGCGCACCTCGACCGCGCCCCGCACCCGCTCGGCGATGAAGTAGGACGGCCCGTCCGGCGCCTTGGACTCCACCCACATCAGCGGCCGGGGCGTCGTCAGGCCGACCCGCAGGAGCTCCTTGGCCACCCGCCAGCTGCGCGCCGCCTTGCTGCCCCGAAAGCGCCGGTCCAGCCGCCGGCGCCAACCCTGGTTGCGGAACTGCTTGACCACCACCTCGAGGCGACCGGCCGCGGTCGGCAGCTCGGCGGCGTAGATGTAGTTCCTGCCCCAGTGGATGGTCGCCACGGACGACGCGGGGTCGGCCAGCCTCGCCGCCTCGCCGGCGGCGTCCTCGAGGCCGAGGCCGGCCGCCAGCTCTCCGTACATCGAGTCGTTCGCGAAGCTCAGAAAGCGGGGCGGGTCCGGGGCGGAGACTGGAAGTTCCGGCACCGCGAGAGGATAGCAGGAATCGAGCCGGCGGTGACCGCCGTTTCAGCCGCCCAGGATGCGCTCCAGCTCGTCGGAACGCGAGCTCCGCATGCGCGCCTCCTCCGCACTGACGACGCCCGACCTCACCAGCTCGGCCAGCGACTGCTCCATCGAGACCATGCCCCGCCCGCGGCCGGCCATCAGCTCGTTGTACAGGCGGTCGAGATTGCTGCGCCGGATGTGGTTGCGGACCGCGTAGGTCGCGAGCAGCACCTCGACCGCGGGCACCCTCGCCCTCCGATCGGCCGTCGGCACGAGCTGCTGGCAGACCACGGCGCGCAGCGACAGCGACAGCTGCTGCCGGACCTGGCCCTGCTGACCGGACGGGTAGACGTCGATCATCCGGTTCACCGCCTGCGCGCAATCGCTGGTGTGGAGGGTCGAGAGGATCAGGTGTCCGGTCTCGGCGGCGGTGATCGCGGTCGCCATCGTCTCCAGGTCGCGCATCTCGCCGACCAGGATCACGTCCGGGTCGCGGCGCAGGGCCGAGCGGAGCGCGGCAGCGAAGGACGGGGCATCACGTCCGACCTCCACCTGCTCGAACAGGGAGCGGCGGTTCGCGTGCACGTACTCGACCGGCTCCTCGATCGTGACGACGTGGCAGAAGCGCGTCCGGTTGAGGTGGTCGAGGAGCGCGGCCAGGGTGGTGGACTTCCCCGAGCCGGTCGGCCCGCAGACCAGGACGAGGCCGTTGTCGGCCTGCACGAGCTCGGCGAGCCGCTCGGGCAGGCCGAGCTCGGCCAGGCTCGGGATCCGCTGCGGCAGCGCGCGCACCGCGGCCGCGAGGCGCCCGCGCTGACGGTGGAGGTTGACCCGCAGCCGGACCCCGTGCGCCGCCCCCTCTCCGGCCGGCAGGTCCAGGGAGAAGTCCGCCGCCCCGCTCTCGGCCAGCAGGCGCCGCGAGCGCGCGCCGAGGTGGGCCTCGAACAGGGTGCCGACACCGTCGTCTGCGATCGCCGGCAGCTCGAGGCGGTGCAGCCGGCCGTCGACCCGCAGCACCGGCGCCGAGCCCGGCACCAGGATGAGGTCGCTCGCCCTCCGCGCGATCATCGCTGCCAGGAGACCGTGCAGCTCGTCGCCGCGAACGACCGTGCCGAGCTGCGGCTCGTCCAGCTCGAGGGCCGGGATGCGCGGTTCGGGGACGGCGTCGTCGCTGCGCTCCGCGAGCCTGTTCATCTCCTGGATCAGGCGCTCCATCTCGGGGTCGGGAAGAAGGTGCTCGGGCATGCCTCCCTCAGTCTACGGCCTCCGGGCCGCGATCGTCGTGGATCTCGAGGTCGAACGACCTCGCCACGGTGTCGGCCACCGCCAGCCCCCGCAGCGTCGGGCGCAGCCTCCCGCCGCTCCGCTCGAGGTGGCCGGAGGCGCACAGGGACTCGACCACGCCGCGGTTGTGGGCCACGATGTCGACGCCGAAGCGCCGCTCGAGCGCCGCCGGATCGAGGCCGTCCGCGGTCCGCAGGCCGAGCATCAAGTGCTCGAGCAGGAGCTCGCGCAGCGTGGGCCGCTCCTCCCCTGCCACGGGCGGAGCGCCGCCGTCGACGGCCACCTGCCAGAGCCGGAGCTTCGCCAGGTTCCACCATCGGCGGCCGCCGGCGAAGGAGTGGGCCGACGGGCCGAGCCCCAGGTACGGCGCGTGCGTCCAGTACTTGAGGTTGTGGCGGGAGCGGTGCTCGGGGGCCGACGCGAAGTTCGATACCTCGTAGGCGGGCCGGCCGGCGTCCGCCAGGAAATCGTGGGTGAGGAAGAAGAGCTCGGCCTGGTCGTTCTCGGCGAGCTCCCGCAGCAGCCCGCGGTCGCGGCGGCGGCCGAAGACCGTGCCGTCGTGAACCGTCAGCTGGTAGCAGCTGAGGTGGTGGACGCCGAGGCCGACCGCGAGCTCGAGCTGGCGCCTCCAGTCGCCGCCGCTCTGGCCCGCCAGCCCGTAGATGAGGTCGACCGAGACGGTGTCGAAGCCGGCCTCGAGGAGCCGGCGCACCGCCGCGGCCGCCTGCCCCCCGGAGTGGCGCCGCCCGAGGAAGGCCAGCGCCCGGTCGTCGAAGGACTGCACGCCGAGGCTCACGAAGCGGAAGCCCAGGGCCTTCCACGCCGCGGCGGTCTCGTCGCTCACGTCCTCGGGGTTGGCTTCCAGGTGCCACCACGCGTCCGGGCTGATCTCGAAGTGCCGTCGCAGGCCAGCGGCGATCGCTGCGAGCCGCTCGAACGGGATCGTCGACGGGGTGCCGCCGCCGAAGTAGACGGTGTCGAACTCGAGGCCGCCCGCCGAGTACATGGCCGCTTCCCGGACCACCCCCTCCGCCCAGGCGGCCCGCCGCTCGTCGCCGGC
>CAZMED010000264.1:0-4707 GCA_964565045.1 uncultured Thermoanaerobaculia bacterium | reverse complement strand
CGCTGCGGGCGATCGCGCCGGCGCCACGGCCGGGGGCGGCGCCGGCTTCGGCCCGGCGGGAGCCGGCGTCGGCCCGCCGCCGACCCGCATGGTCGTCGCGGGGTCGCGGGCGTCGGGCGCGACGCCCTCGTAGCGCTCGCGGAGGTTGCGCATCACCAGCTTGACGATGCCCTCGAGGGTCTCCTGGACGCCGAGTCCCTGGGTGGCGACGGCTTCGAAGATCGGCACCCGGAAGATGTTGAGATCGCTGTCGAGCTCCTCCACCGGGAGGGTGTCGTGCAGGTCGCGCTTGTTGAACTGCAGCACCAGCGGGAAGCCGTCGAGGCTGATGCCCTGCAGCAGCAGGTTCTCCTGCAGGTTGCGGAAGCTCTCGATGTTCGAGCTCTGCATGGCGCGCTGCGAGTCGGCGACGAAGACCACGCCGTCGGCGCCGCGCAGCACCAGCTGGCGGGTCGAGTTGTAGTGCACCTGGCCGGGCACGGTGTACAGCTGGAGGGTGACGTTCATGCCGCGGATGGCGCCGATGTCGATCGGCAGCAGGTCGAAGAAGATGGTCCGGTCGCCCTCGGTGGCGAGGGAGATCATTTTGCCGCGGTCGCCGCCCTCGAAGTGGTCGTGGATCCACAGCAGATTGGTGGTCTTCCCGCACAGTCCGGGACCGTAGTAGACGATCTTGGCGTTGAGCTTACGCAATGCGTAATTGAAGAAAACCATGGCATTCCTTCGGCCGGGGCTATCCCTGTCGTCCCCTGATCATAACCTGAATCGGGACCCCGGCCAAACCGAAGGACTCGCGCAGGACGTTCTCGAGGTGGCGCACGTAGGAGAAGTGCGGAGGGCGCGGCAGATTGGTGAAGAGCACGAAACGCGGCGGCGCGGAACCGACCTGCGAGCAGTAGAAGAGCTTGGGGGCCTTGGCGCCGGGCATCGGCGGCGGGCGCCGCTCCCAGGCCGCGCGCAGCATCCGGGTGAGCTCGTTGGTGGGGACCCGGGTCATGAAGGCGCGGTGGCTCTCCCGCATGACCGGAAACAGGCGGTGGACGCCGCGGCCGTTGAGGGCGGAGAGGAAGACCCGCGGCGCGTGCCGCATGAAGGCGAGCTGCTGGTCGGCCTGGTCCTCGAGCTGCTTGCGGGCCGCCTCGCGGTTGCTCACCAGGTCCCACTTGTTGACCACCAGGATGAGTCCGCGGCCGGCCTCCCAGGCATAGCCGCCGACGTGGGCGTCCTGCCTGGTGATCCCCTCCTCGGCATCCACCACGAGCAGGCAGATGCTGGCCCGCTCCAGGTAGCGACGCGCCATCACCACCGACAGGACCTCGGGGCCGCGGTCGGTGCGGCCCTTGCGCCGGATGCCGGCGGTGTCGATGAAGAGGTAGCGTGCGCCCTCCCTGACGAGCAGGGTGTCGACGGCATCCCGCGTCGTCCCCGGCACCTCGCTGACCAGCTGCCGCTCGTCGCCGAGCAGCCGGTTGACGAGCGACGACTTGCCGACGTTGGGCCGGCCGACGACGGCCACCCGGATCGCGTCGAAGACGCCCTCCCCCGCCGCCTCGGGCCCGTCGTCCTCGACCGGGAGCGGGAGGTGCGGCGTGACGGCGTCCCACAGCGAGTCCATGCCGGTGCCGTGCTCGGCCGAGATCACCGCCGGCGCACCCAGGCCCAGGCTGTGGAACTCGAGCGCCTGGAGGTCGACGTGCTTGCGGTCGGCCTTGTTGACCACCGGCACCACCGGCACCCCGAGCCCGCGCAGGTAGGCCGCGATCTCGCGGTCCTCGGGGATCGGCCCCGCGTCGCCGTCGAGCAGGAAGAGCACGACGTCGGCGCCGCGAATGGCGGCCTCGGCCTGGCCCCGGATCAGGGGCACGAAAGTGTCCTCGTCCTCCATCAGCAGGCCGCCGGTGTCGACCACGGTCACGACGCCGCCGCCGGGTCGCTCGGCCTCGCCGATGATGCGGTCCCGGGTGACGCCGGGCAGGTCGTGCACGAGCGCCCTGCGGCTGCGGGTGAGGCGGTTGAAGAGGGTGGATTTGCCGACGTTGGGGCGGCCCACCACCACCACCACCGGCGACCGGTTCAACCTCCGGCCTCCGGCGACGCTTCGGGCACCGGGAGCGGCGTCTCCTGTCTGAGGTTGGAGCGGCCGACCACCAGCCATGTGCCGTCCACCAGCCGCAGCTGCAGCAGGGTGTACTGGAGGGTGTTTTCGAAGCGGCCCTTCTCGATGCCGGTGGCGGCGCCGTAGCGGGTGATGTTCCACACCTCGACCAGGCGGACGGTCGCGTTGATGCCGCGGAAGACGCTCATGGACTCGATCTCGAAGCCTGTGAGCGAGGCGTCGACCCGGTCGCCGGTGCTCTGCAGCAGCTCCTCGAGGAGCTTGCGCACGGCGGCGATCTCGTTGGGGCTGGCGTGGCCCTCGAGGACCGACGGGTCGAGGGTCGAGTAGGCCTCGGCGAGCGCGTCGAGGTAGCTGCGCACGGAAGCCTCCACCGCCGCCCGCTGCTGTTCGTTGGGCTCGGTGTTCTCGCAGCCGGTTGCGAGCAGCACCGCCGCCGCGAGACCGACCGAGAGCACACTGCGTACCGCGTTCATCGCTGCCTCCCGAGAATCATGTCCGGGCCGAGCATAGCACCCCCGGGCGGCGGTAAACTGTGGGGACCGGGTATTCACGGGGGGACGGCGGCTTGCGCTCGCGGACGCAACCGCGACCGATCGCCACCGGTCCCGGGGAGGCGACATGGGCACTGCACAGCGGGTGGTCGTCATCGGCGGCGTCGCCGCCGGCATGAGCGCCGCGAGCCAGATCCGCCGCCGCGCGCCGAAGACCAGGGTGACCGTCTTCGAGCGCGGCGACCGCATCTCCTACGGCGCCTGCGGCATGCCCTACAACATCGAGGACCCGGATCGGGAAATGGACGACCTCGTGGTGCTCACCCCCGAGGAGGCGCGCGGCAAGCGCGGCATCGGGCTCGAGCTGCGGCGCGAGGTGGTGGGTCTCGACCTCGCGGCCGGGGCGGTGGCGGTCCGCGATCTCGAGGCCGGCGCGGATCGCCGGGAGCCCTTCGACAAGCTGGTGATCGCCACCGGCGCGCGCGCCGTCCGGCTGCCGCTCGCGGGCTTCGACCTTCCGGGGGTGCTGGTGCTGCGCGACTTCCACGACGGCGCGGCCGTCAAGGCGGCCCTCGCCGCCGGCCCACGGCGCGCGGTGGTCGTCGGCGCCGGCTACATCGGCATGGAGATGGCCCACGTGCTGACCGCGCGCGGCCTCGAGGTGACCGTGCTCGAGCGGATGCCGCAGCTGCTGCCCGGCTGGCACGCCGACACCGTCGCCAGGGTCGGCGAGGTCCTCGCCGAGCACGGGGTGGAGTACCGATCCGGGATCACGGTCGAGGGTGCCGAGGCGGACGCCGGCGGGCGGGTGGCGGCGGTCGTCACCGACGACGGACGCTTCGAGGCCGACCTCGTGCTGGTGGCGGCCGGCGTGCGGCCCAACGTCGAGCTCGCCGCGGGCGCCGGGCTGCGGATCGGCGACACCGGCGCCATCTGGGTCAACCAGTACCAGCAGACCTCGCACGAGGCGGTGTGGGCGGCGGGCGACTGCGCCGAGGCCTACCACCGCGTCCTGCGCCGCAACGCCTGGATCCCCCTCGGGACCACCGCCAACAAGCAGGGGCGGACCGCGGGCGCCAACATCGCGGGTGCGGTCGAACGCTACCCCGGCATCGTCGGTACCGCGGGCTTCGTGGTCTTCGAGCTCGAGGTCGCGCGTTCGGGGCTCGGCGAGGAGGAGGCGCGGGCCGAGGGCTTCGACCCGGTCGCGGTCACCATCCGCCAGCGCTCGCGCGCCCACGCCTACCCGGGCGGTTCGCCCGTTCAGGTGCGCCTGGTGGCCGACCGCGAGACCGGGCTCCTGCTCGGCGGCGAGCTCACCGGCCGCGAAGGCGCCGCGCTGCGGGTCGACATCCTGGCCGCCGCCCTCGCCGCCCACATGACGGTGGCCGACCTGCAGGCCCTCGACCTCGTCTACGCGCCGCCGTTCGCGCCGGTCTGGGACCCGGTGCTGGTGGCCGCGAACCAGCTCGCCAAGGAGGTGGCCGCGTCATGAGCCGCAAGCTGAGCGTGACCTGCCCGCACTGCCACTCGGCCCTCAAGATCGACGTCGAGGCGGAGACGGTGGTCAGCCATGCGCCGCCGGAGCGGCCGAGCGAGAAGGCCGACTTCGAGGCCCGCCTCAAGGCCCTCGAGGCCGAGAGGAGCCGCGCCTCGGACCGCATGGCGGAGGCGATGCGCAAGGAGCAGTCCAAGGACCGCCTGCTCGAGGACCGCTTCCGCGAGCTGATGGACGACGCGAAGAAACGGAAGGACGAGGGGAAGCCGATCAGGGATATTGATCTGGATTGAATGAGGTATGAGGAATTAGGAATTAGGAATTAGGAATTTCCGCCCGCCCGCCCGGATCGTTGGAACGTTTGAACGTTGGAACGTTGAACGTTCCGCCCGACCCCGCGTTGAGTTTTGAGTTTTTAGTTTTGAGTTTTGAGTTCCCGCCCGCGCACATCGTTGGAACGTTTGAACGTTAAACGTTGGAACGTTCCTCCCACCCGCCCGGCACGCGAGACGCGTGCCCCACAAGAGCGCCTTGAAGGGCCGTGCGAGATTGTGGGGCACCCATGAGAAGGCCCGTGTCAAGTCGATGCACCTTTGACG
>CAZMED010000263.1:0-4728 GCA_964565045.1 uncultured Thermoanaerobaculia bacterium | reverse complement strand
GCTACACTCCCGGGGATGCAGGATCCGGAGCTCGCCCCCACGCCGTCCAACAACTTCTCGTTCTCGCGGGTGAAGTGCTTCCACCAGTGCCCTTTGCGTTATCGCTGGCGGTACCTCGAAGGACGCCGGGACGCCTTCCGGTCCATCGAGTCCTTCCTCGGCACCACGGTCCACGACGTTCTGGAGTGGCTCTACAGCCAGCGGGACGAGGGCGCCGACCCGGACGAGAACGCGATGTTCGAGACCTTCGCACGGCTGTGGGCCGAGGGCCGGGATGGGAGCATCGCGATCATCCGCATCGGCGAGGAGGACGAAACCTACCTCCGGCTCGGGCGGGAGATGCTGGGCCGCTTCCTGCACGACACCTTCGCTCGCGACCGCTCGACGACCATCGCGCTCGAGCAGCGGCTTTCGGTGCGGCTGTCGCCGCTGGTCCTCTTCACCGGATTCGCCGACCGGGTCGGCCGCACCGAAGCCGGGCGGCTCTTCGTCGTCGACTACAAGACCTCGCGGTCGCAGGGCAACGAGGAGGAGTTCTCGGAAGGCCTGCAGGCGCCGCTCTACGCCGCCTGCGTTCTCGATCACCACGACGAGCGGGAGGCGCTGGCCGGCTACCACTACCTGCGGCACGGCTCGACCCGATGGCAGCTCATCGAGAGAGCGAGGGCCCACGAACTGCTGCAGCGCTTTCTCGAGCTCGTCCACCAGGTCGAGGCCGCGGCCGAGTTCCCGGCCCGACCCGGCGTCCTCTGCGCATGGTGCGGGTTCAATGCCCACTGCCCCTCGGCCGACGTCTCCGAGTCGCTGAGCGGCGGCCTGCGGTTGGCCGAGGCGATGGGCCGCCGGCTGCTTTGAAGGAGCCGCACCGAAGCGGACTCCGGATCCTCGACCGCGTTACGATCGTTCCGCTGCTCTCTCGAACCGACGTGCCGCACAGGAGGTGTTCGATGCGCATTATCAAGAAGCGCCACCCGCCGGGTACCGCCCCGGGGACGCTGCCGACCCCGGCCGCCACCGTCGAGCCGGCCCGCGCCCGGGTCATCAGCTACGACGCCTCCGAGATCACGGACACCAACCTGCTCGACGAGGAGGGCCTCGATCTGGTCCCCGCCGGCCGCACGGCGTGGCTCGACATCGAGGGCCACGACGTCGGGCTCATCGCGGCCCTCGGCCGGCGCCTCGAGGTTCACCCGCTCGCTCTCGAGGACGTGCTGCACGTCGGTCAGCGGCCGAAGGTGGAGGACTACGAGGAGTCCCTCTTCCTGGTCATCGACCACTTCAGCTCATCCGACGGGGGCGGCCTCATGGTCGAGCAGGTCAGCCTCGTGGTGCAGGAGGACCTCGTGGTCTCGGTCCGCGAACGGGAGAGCGGCCTTTTCGCCCCCGTCCTCCAGCGGTTGCAGGACGGCAAAGGCCGAATTCGGGGAGGCGGAGCCGGCTACCTCGCCTACGCGCTCATCGACACCGTCGTCGACAACGTCTTCCCCGTGCTCGAGGAGATCGGGAGCAGGCTGGAGACTCTCGAGGCCTCGATCCTCGACGATCCCACCGACGACGATCTCAACTCGCTGCACGAGGTGAAGCGGGAGCTCCTCCTCCTGCGCAAGTCCATGTGGCCGGCGCGCGACATGCTGCGCAACCGCCTGCTGGTCGAGTCGCCGCTCTTCAGCCGCGAGACCCAGCTCTTCATCCGCGACGCCGCCGACCACGCCACCAATGCCGTCGAGATCATCGAGACCTACCGCGAGATGGTGTCGAGCCTCAACGACCTCTACCTGACGAACATCTCCATCCGCGCCAACGAGATCATGAAGGTGCTGACGATCATCGCCACGATCTTCATCCCGCTGTCCTTCATCGCCGGCCTCTACGGCATGAACTTCAACCCCGGGGCGAGCCCGTGGAACATGCCCGAGCTGAACTGGTACTGGGGCTATCCGGCCGCGCTGGTGCTGATGGGCCTGGTGGCAGGCGGGCTCCTGCTTTTCATCTGGCGCCGGAAGTGGCTGTGAGCACCGGGGGTCGGGCGACCGGGGTCAGAAGTCCTCGACCTCTCGCCGCCCGTGCTCCGGTTCCCGGCTGCGGCGGCGTTTGCGGCCGCGTCCGCTGCGCTCCCTGCGCCACTCCTCGTACTCGTCCCGTTCCTCGGGATCGACGCGGCGACGCCTCATCACGGGTTCGAGCTCGATGAGGTCTTCGGTCTCGTCCTCCGGTGGGTGGCGCTGGGGCTTGTCGTCGGTGCTCATCCTGACCTCGCCGCTGCGATGGCAGTGAATCCTCCGCCCAATGTACCAGAACATCCTCGTTTCCCGTACGCCATGGTCTCTTCCGGATTCACCGGCGGCACCGGAAGGGCAGGGGTCTCCCGTTGACGCTCACCGAGGCGTGTCGGCGAGCGATCGACGTGTTTGGACCTGCTCAGCTGATTTTCTTGGTCCTTCTCGAGTCCGAGCCCGTTACCGTTGCCGTTACCGGTCCTCGACACCTCCTGCGAGGGAGAGTGTCATGTTCTTCGACTTCGAGAAATCCGACGAGCACCAGGTCGCGCTCGATTTCGCATGACGATGACCTTCCGGCTCGAGGACGAGACCAGCTCCTTCGCTTCGTCGCCATGCCGACATCGGCGGCGCGGTCGACCTCTGAGAAGAGATTGAATGTTCGGCAACGATAACGGCAACGGGCTCGGGCTCGGGCTCGGGCTTGCGCAGCCTGCTTCCGGGTTCCGTCAGCGCCGACGGAGGCTCTCCGCCGCCCGCAAGGTACGATAGAGTCTCGATATGGAGATGATCCTCACAACGCTCGTGGCTGCAGTGGCGCTCGGCATCGCCGGCCAGGTCATCGCCGAGCGCTTCCAGCTGCCGGCGATCCTGCCGCTTCTCGTGCTGGGGATCTTCTGCGGACCGTTCGGGCTCGGGTTCGTGCACCCGGAAGCCCTCGGCGACGCGCTCGAGGCGCTGATCCATCTCGGGGTCGCGATCATCCTCTTCGAGGGCGGGCTGTCGCTCGACCCGCAGCGCCTCGCCAAGGTCGGGCACGCCGTGCGCAACCTGCTGACGGTGGGCGTCGTGGTCACCGGCGTCGGCTCCGCCGCGGCGGCCCACTGGGTGGTCGACATGCCGTGGTCGACGGCGGCGCTCTTCGGGGCGATCGTCACCGTCACCGGGCCGACGGTGGTCGTGCCTCTGCTGCGGCACCTCATCGCCCCGCGCGAGGTCAAGACGATCCTGACCTCCGAGGGTCTGATCGTCGACCCGATCGGCGCCATCCTCGCCTACCTCGTTCTGCAGTGGATCGAACGCGCCGGCATCCCCCTCGGCGTCCTGGCCGGCGAGCTCCTGACGCTCACAGCCACCGGCATCGTGATCGGCTTCGCCTCCGGATTCCTGGCCCGCCTGGTCCTGCGCAGCCGTCTGGTCGGCGGCGAGCTCCGCAATCTGAGCGTTCTTGCCCTGCTCATGGTGTGCTACCTGGTCGCCGACCACCAGGCGGCCCAGTCCGGCATTCTCGCCGCGGTCGTCATGGGCTTCACGATTTCGGCTTCCGAGCTCCCCGACCTCGTCTCGGTGCGTGCGTTCAAGGGCCAACTCACGACCCTCACCATCTCCATGCTTTTCATCCTGCTCGCGGCCCAACTCGATCTCGTGGCGGTCGTGACGCTCGGTTGGGGCGGATTCATCGTGGTCGCCATCCTGACCCTGGCGGTGCGGCCCCTCGCAGTGGCCATGTCGATCCCTCCGTCGCAGCTCGAATGGCGCGGACGCGCCGTCATCGCATTGACCGCGCCGCGCGGCATCGTGGCCGCGGCGGTGGCTTCTCTCGCGGCGCGCGAGATGAGCAACGCCGGCATCGCCGGCGCGGGTGCGATGGAGGGATTGGTCTACCTGACCATCCTGGTCACCGGAGCCTGGTCGACGCTGGGCGCCGTCGTCCTGCCGCGGCTGCTCGGCTTCACCAGTGACCCTGCGCGCCGCCGCGCGGTGCTGGTCGGTGCCAACGCCCTCACCGAGGCCGTCGCCCGTCTGCTGTCGGCGGCCGGACGGACGACACTCACCGTGGACTCGGTGCCCTGGCGCCTCGACCGTTTCCGCAGCGCCGGCCTGTCGAGCGTGGTCGGAGACGCCCGCGACGCCTCGACCTACGAGGAAGCCGGCGTCGAGCGCGACTCGCTGATCCTCGCAGCGACCACCAACGACGAGCTCAACCTGCTGGTCGCCGAGCTCGTCCACGCCGAGTTCGGGGTCGAGCACCCAGTGGTGGCGATCCAGCGGCCGCCGGAGGAGCTCGGGCGGAGGTCGCGGGGGTGGATCGACGTGTTCGGCGGCGGCGCGGTCGACGTTCCGGCCTGGGTGCGCAGGATCGAGAACGAAGAGGTCCTCGAGCTCACCGTCGACCCCCGGTCGGACGGGTTCGCGTCCACTCTCCAGGCGATCGAACGAGAAGTGCCCGACAGCGTGCTCCGGCTGATCGGCTTCCAGCGCGACCAGCCTCGGATCGCGATCGACGACGAGCTCCTGCAGCAGCTCGATCGCCTGACCCTGCTCGTCGGCCCCGGCCGCCCGCTGGAGATGCTGGAGCCTCACCGCCTGCGCGACGAGGACGAGCCCCGAGTGGTCGAGGAGGTCGCCGCCAACAGCGCGGAAACGCCGCCGCGGTCGGAGGGACGTCCGCGGGCGGACGACCCGAAGCCGGTGCCCACCGAGCCGATTTAGGATCCCCAGCGCGCCAACC
>CAZMED010000262.1:1741-4730 GCA_964565045.1 uncultured Thermoanaerobaculia bacterium | reverse complement strand
GGGGTGAAGGGTGAAGGGGTGAAGGGTGCAGGGGTGAAGGGTGAAGAGGTAAAGGGTGAAGGGTGAAGGTTGAAGAGCGAGGTTCTCGACCTCTTAACCCCTTAACCTCTTGACCTCTTGACCCCTTGACCCCTTGACCTCTTTACCTCGCGACCACCGCCCACACCGCGAGCGCCAGCACCCACCAGAAGAAGTGCCACTCGGCGTGCTTGATGAACGGCCGAAGCCGGTCGGAGTCGATGCTGTGGCGAAAGACGGTGGCGGCCATGAGGACGGCCGCGACCATGCCGAAGAGGGCGGCGGCGCGGAGGTCCCACGGCGCGAGGGCTGCGAACAGCAGAGGGTTGATGCGGTGGGGCGGGATCAGCTTCTTCCAGTAGATGGCGACCACCACCACCACCAGCGCGATGGCGACCGCGACCTCGAGGTGGAACGAGTTGGGCACGGGGATCCGCGGCACCGGCCAGTAGCTGCCGGCCGGGGCGCCGAGCAGCAGCCTGGCAGCGGTCGCGGCGGCACCGGCTGCTGCTGCCGCGGGCACGGTCCGGAGCAGGATCGTGCGCGCTCCCGGCCGGTCGGCGCGCGGCTCGAGCAGGTAGGTCGCGGCGAAGACGGCGCCGAGAACCCAGGACCCGTCGAGCCAGGCCCAGGCGGCGAGGACCACCGGCAGCCCGTAGACCTGTTGCGGACGCTTTTCGATGTAGCGCTCGAGAGAGAATACGGTGGCGCCGAAGAGCAGCACCGGTGCCGCCCAGCCGGCGGCCAGCACCGCGGGCCGAGCGAGCAGGGCCGCTGCGAAAAGCAGGACCGAGCACATGATGTGGTCGCGGTTCTTCTTCTTGAGCCCGAGGAAGAGGAAGAAGCTGCCGGCGGTGGCGGGCAACGACTGCGCCCACGGTGCGCCGCCGAAAATCAGCACGGCGATGACGGTGAAGACCGACGCCATGCCGACGTACTCCATCTTGAGCCGGCGCCCCCAGGCCTCGACCGGACCCGGCTCGTAACCCTCGATGATGACGTCAGCTGTTTCGGCCAAAGCCCCTCCCGCGCGCCATTCTGGCCCGCATCCTCGGTCGGCCGCGGCGAGCTGTCAAGGGATCGGCGGCGGGCAGCGCGCGGGTTGGCGAAATAGATGAGACCGGGAGGGTGTTGCGGTTCATGATGAGGTGGCGTGCCGCGTTCCGAGCTGCGATGGTTGTCGCCGGGCTGCTGCCGGGTCTGGTGCTGGCGGCCCCGGTCGCAGGGCCGTGCGGCCTCTGCGACCGCGGACTCCCGTGCGCGGACATGGAGCCGGCGAGGTCGCAGGGTGCTTCCCACTCGTGCTGTGGTTCGACCGATGGCGCCGCGGAGCGGCAGTCGCTGAGCCCCTCGACGTGCGACTGCGGCCGCAAGGCCCCGGCGACGCTCGCGGCGGGGAACCAGCCTCCGACGGATTCCGCACCGGCGGTGGGCGCCGACCAGGCCTCCGGCGCCCCGCAGGCCCGCGTCGGCTCGCTCGTCAGCGGGGCCGTCCGGCCGCCTGCTCCGTCCCCGTCCCCGCCGCTTTTTCTGATCGCCTGCTCGTTCCTGACCTAGGGTAATTCGCTGCGCGAATTACAAATGCGGGGAGGAGACCGTCTCCTCCCGGCCTTGAAAGGGGTTGGGAATGAGTCCACGATTTGTTCATGCTACGACACTATGGGTGCTGCTGACTGCAGCTTGGGTTCCGGTTGCCCAGACTGCGCCCGAGGTGGCGCTGGCGTCGAATCGGACGGTGACCGACCGCATCCTCGAGTCCATCGAGGATCCGCAGCTGCGGATGCTGCTCGGTGAGGTCCTGCAGCGCAACCCGAAGCTCGCGCGGTTGAACGCCGACGCCGCCGCCACGGCCCAGCGGGCGCCGCAGGTCAAGGCACTGCCGGATCCGACGGCGACCGTGACCTGGTTCGTGATGCCGCCGGAGACCCGGGTCGGTCCGCAGCGCCTGTCCGTCAGCCTCATGCAGCGCCTGCCGTGGTTCGGGACGCTGAAGGTCGACGAGCAGGCTGCTCTGTGGGACGGGGTGGCGGCACGCGCCGCCCTCGAAGGCGCCCGGCTCGAGGCCCTGACCGCGGCTCGTGCGGACTATCACGAGCTGCAGTTTCTGGCCGCCGAAGAGCATCTCGTGGCGGAAGACCGCGCGACGCTGTCGCACTACGCCGAGCTCGCCCTCGCGCGCTACGCCTCGGGCGTCGGCATGGACCAGCCGGTGATCAAAATCCAGGCCGAGATCACCAGAATCGGCGTGCGCCTGATCGAGATCGCGGCGCGGCGGTCGGCGGTCGTGGCGAGGCTGAACGCCATGCGCGACCGGCCGCAGACGACGCCGGTGCTGGCGGGCGAGCCGGGAGCGCGTGACCCGGCCGTGCTCGATCTCGAAGCACTGCGGGCCCTCGCTCTCGAGCGCCGTCCGGAAATGGCGGCTGCGTTCGCACGCGTGCAGGCGGCCGCACTGCGGGTTGAAAGCTCGAAAAACGAGTATCGTCCGGACCTGGTCTTCGGCCTCAACTACGTCAACGTGGGTGGCCGCGACGATGCCGCGGGGCGGCTCGCCCCGCCCGAGGACAACGGCCAGGACATCCTCGGTCTGACGGGCGGCATCAGCATCCCGGTGTGGACGTCGTCGCTGGCGGCGGGGGTCGAGGAGAGCGTGCAGCGGCGCATCGTTGCCGAGGAGCGCAGCCGCGAGACGGCGGCGGCGATCGACGCCGTGCTCGGAGATCTCGCACACCGGATTCCGCTGCTCGAGGAGCAGGTCGAGCTGTACGACGAGGTGCTGATCGTGCAGGCGCGCCAGTCGTTGCAGTCGGCCGAGTCGGCGTACGCCGCCGGCACCGCCGGCGCCCTCGACCTGTTGGATGCCGAGCGTGTCCTGCTGCAGGTGCGGATCGCCGCGGCGCGGGCCCGCGCGGACCTGGATGTCGCCCGCGCCAGGCTCGAAGGTGCGGTGGCGGGCCCGTTGGAGGTGGAG
>CAZMED010000262.1:0-1641 GCA_964565045.1 uncultured Thermoanaerobaculia bacterium | reverse complement strand
CCGATCTGCGGCATGGACCTGGTGGCGCTGGAGGACGACGCCTCGGGCACGGCTGCGCATCAGGGAGACGAGGAACACGCGGAGGTGCTGTGGACCTGCCCCATGCACCCGCAGATCCTGCAGTCGGAGCCCGGCCAGTGCCCGATCTGCGGCATGGACCTGGTGCCGATGGAAGGCGGCGACGAGGCCGAGGACGCGTCACCATCGGGCACGACCCAGGGCGCGGTTGTCCGCATCGACCCGACCGTCGTCCAGAACATGAACGTGACCACCGAGGTGGTCGATCGGCGCGACATCCGCCGGACGATCCGCACGGTGGGCTACCTCGAGTACGACGAGGACCGCATGGTCACCGTCACCACCAAGTATCCGGGCTACGTCGAGAAGGTCTACGTCAACTACCTGGGGCAGAGCGTCACGAAGGGGGACCCGCTCTTCGAGGTCTACTCTCCCGAGCTCGTCCAGACCCAGCAGGAGCTGTTGTCGGCTCAAAGGTACGTCCGGCAGCTGGCAGGTGCGCCGGACGATGCGAGACGTCGAGCCGAAGCTCTCCTCGAGGCGGCGAAACAGCGGCTCGGCTACTGGGACGTCAGTGCCGGGCAGGTCGAGAGGCTGGTGGAGAGCGGCGAGATCATCCGTACGCTGAAAGTGCTCGCGCCCGCTTCGGGGCTGATCATGAAGAGGATGCACGGGCTCGAGGGCATGCGCATCCAACCGGGGATGGAGGTGCTGCACATCGCGGGGCTCCAGACCCTGTGGCTCGAGGTCGAGGTGTACGAAAACCAGCTGCCGTGGATCCGGGAGGGCTCTCAGGCCACGGTCACGCTGACCTACTTTCCCGGCGAGACCTTCACCGGGCGGGTGCGTTTCGTGGAGCCCGAGGTGTCGCCGAAGACCCGCACCGTCCAGCTCACGCTGGAGGTCCCCAACCCCGGCGGAAGGCTGCGGGTCGGCATGTACGCCACGGTGGTGTTCGAGCCGGTGGTGGTGCGGGACGCGGTGACCGTGCCGTCCCAGTCGGTGCTGCGGACCGGGGAGCGGAACGTCGTGGTGGTCGCCCTCGGCGAGGGCAGGTTCGCGCCGCGTGAGGTGGTCCTCGGTCCGGAGGGCGAAGGGTTCGTCCAGGTCACGGAGGGCCTGACGCCCGGTGACATCATCGTCACCTCGTCGCAGTTCCTCATCGACTCCGAGTCCAACCTGCGCGAGGCGGTGCGCAAGATGGCGGCGGCCAAGGGGGCGGACCGTGGGCAGGCGGAAGCTGCTGACGCCGCCGGCCACCGTCACTGAGGCGGGGAGACGCCATGCTGAACAAGATCATCGAGTGGTCCCTGAAGAACCAGTTCCTGGTGATCGTGGCATTGATCTTCACCATTCTCGGCGGCGTCTGGTCGGTGTCCGAGATCCGCCTGGACGCGATTCCCGATCTGTCGGATGTGCAGGTCATCATCTACACGAAGTACCCGGGGCAGGCGCCGCAGGTGGTCGAGGACCAGGTGACCTACCCCCTGACCTCGAAGATGCTCTCGGTGCCCTTCGCCGAGGTGGTCCGCGGGTACTCGTTCTTCGGCTTCTCCTTCGTGTACGTGATCTTCGAGGACGGCACCGACCTGTACTGGGCGCGGTCGCGGGTCCTGGAGTACC
>CAZMED010000261.1:0-4734 GCA_964565045.1 uncultured Thermoanaerobaculia bacterium | reverse complement strand
ACCACGATCTGCACCGTGTAGAGGTGGTCGCCGTAGGCGCGGGTCCTGGTGTTGCGCACGCCCTTGCCGCGCAAACGGAAGGTACGGCCCGAGCTGGTCCCGGGCGGCACCTTGGCCCGCACCGGGCCGTGGATCGTCCCGACCTCGATCTCGCCGCCCCGGTACGCCTCGGAGAAGGTCACCGGCACCGTGGTGTGGATGTCGTCTTTGTCGCGCATGAAGAAGGCGTGGGGGCGGACCCGGGGACGCACGAAGAGATCGCCGGCGCCTGCCCCGCCGCGACCCTCGGCACCCTTACCCGCCACCCGCACCCGCTGGCCGTCGGCGACACCCTCGGGGATCTTGACCCGCAGGCGCTCGGTCGACACCACGACTCCGGAGCCGTGACAGCCGCCACAGACGCGCCCACCGGTGTTGCCGCTGCCGCCGCAGACGGCACACTGCACCTGCCGCTGCACGGGGATCGTCACGGTCGTGCCGCGCACAGCGTCCCGAAACGAGATCTCGACCTCGAGCTCCTGGTCCGCCCCGCGCCGCTGCGGTGCAGCCCGCGTTGCCCGGCGCCCCCCGAAGAGGTCACCGAAGAGGTCGCCGAGGTCCTGGAAGCCGCCCGGGGCGCCGCCCGCCTCGCCGAAGTCGAAGTGAACCCCGCCCGCATCGCGCCACCGCGAGCCCGAACGCCTGAAAGGGTCGAAGCCGGCATCGGGCGCGCCGTCCACGCGGCCGAAGGTGTCGTACTGACGGCGCCTGTCCTCGTCCGACAGCACCGCGTAGGCTTCTTGAATCTCCTTGAACCTCCGCTCCGCGTCGGGGTTGTCCGGGTTGACGTCGGGGTGGTACTTCCGAGCCAGCTTGCGGTAGGCCTTTTTGATCTCGGCCGCATCCGCCGAGCGATCGACCCCTAGAGTTGCGTAATAGTCGCCAGCCACGTCGCCTCCCGGAGCGCCGCCGAGGGCACCGGCTCTCCGTCAGTCCAAAAATATGAGCGAGATCTCATAAAATTTCAACCGGGACCGGCTGGTAAAATGGCCGGAATGGAGTCGGCGCCCCTTTTTTCGCTGCTGCTGCTGATGGCCGTGCCTTCGCGCACCAGGCGCTCCCTCGCCCTGCTCGCGGGCGGCCTGCTGATGGCGGCGGCCTTCAATCTGCCGTGGATGGCGCAGTACCTGCGCTTCGATCGCCTCGCGCAGACCTCGCTGGCGACGCTGTTTGCGAACCCCGCCGTGGTGGTCGGCGCCAACACCGTTGCCGGGGCCCTGATCATCTGGGGCATTGCCGGGATCTTTCTCGCCGCCACCCCCGAGCAGCGGCTGATCCGCAGGCTCCTCGCGCGCGGCGACCTCAGCGGCGCCGCCGAGATCCACCTCAAGCAGGGCCATCTCAAGAGCGCGCTGGCGCTGTTCCGCAAGGCCCGGGCGTGGGAGGAAGCGGCGAACGTCGCCCGCCGTCTCGGCAACGAGCACGAGGCGGCGGAGCTCCTGCGCCGCGTCGGCGGACACCACCTCGGCGACGCGGCACGGCTGTTCCGCAGGCAGGGAGACATCGCCCAAGCGCAGCGCTGCGACCACGACCATGCCGAATGGCTGCAGAGCCGCGGCCGCTTCGACGAGGCGGTGGAGGTGTGGCTGCGGGCGGGCGAGCCGCAGCGCGCCGCCGGCGCCGCCGTCATCGCCCTCGACGAGGGACGGCTGAGCGCCTCGCACCCCGCCCTGCCGGCGGCCCGGCGCGCCGTCGAGCAGAAGGGCGACCAGCGCGCATTGGCCCGCCTGCACGAGCTCGAGGGCAACTGGCAGTCCGCTGCCCACGCGTGGAGGGCAGCCGGCGAGCACGCGCGCGCCGCGGAGATCTTTCGCAGGACCGGATCGATTCGCGATGCGGCAGCCGCCGAATCGCAGGCCGGCCACCACCGGGAAGCCGCGCTGCTGCGCATGCGCGAGCTCAAGAAGCTGCGCGACCGCCTCGCCCTGAACGAGGTGCGGGGGCGATCCGACAGCCGCTACAACCGCAGCCTCCGCGAGCAGATCGAGCAGGAGGAGCGGAGCCTGGTGCCGGTGCTCGCCGAGCTCGGCATGCGCCAGGAAATGGTGGAGGTCATTGGCGGGTCGGACCGGGCGGCGGAAGCGGTCGAGAAGCTGGTCGAGCGCAACGAGCTCGAGGCGGCGGCCGACCTCGCGATCGACGCCGAGCTCTGGCAGGTGGCGGCGCCGATCCTCGAACGCTTGAACCGGTGGGGCGAGGCGAGCGACATGCACGAGCTCGGTGGCGATATCGAGGCGGCCGCCCGCTGCGCGGAGCGCGCCGGCGAGGACGAGCGCGCCCTGCAGCTCTACCGGGGGCTCGGGGCCGCCGACCGCACCGCCCACTGCCTGGCCCGGCTCGGGTTCCTTCAGGACGCGCTGGTCGAGCTCCACAAGGTGAACATGCTCGGTGAGGCCTGTGAGGTGCTGCAGAGCTACCCGGGCCCCATCCCCGACATTCCCCAGGTGGTCTTGAGCCTCGCGGAGTGGGCCAAGGAACACCGCTCGCAGGAAACAGCCATCGCCTGCCTGCAGCGTGCGGTGATCGGCGTCGCGTTGCAGCCGGGACGGCTCGGGCCGGCCATCGCCCTCGCGCGGGAGCTGTACGCCGCTGGTGAGAGCGCGGCCGCGCTGGCCCAGGTCGAGCGGGTCCTCGCCTTCGATTTCTCGAGCGACGCCGCCCGCCGCCTCCGGGAGACGATCGTGGCCGAAGCGGGCGCCGCCGGAGCCCGCGGCACGCCGGCGGCGGCCGGCGGCGACGCCCCGGCTTCCGACGGCTCGGCGCGGGCGCAGCAGCGCTACGAGATCCTGACCGAGCTCGGGCGCGGCGGCATGGGGGTCGTGTACAAGGCCCGCGACACCCGCCTCGAGCGGGAGGTCGCAATCAAGGTGCTGCGCACCACGTCGAGCGACGAAGCCGCGAGGCTCGGCCAGGAGGCACGTGCCGCCGCGACCCTCAACCACCCCGGCATCGTGACCATTCACGACTTCGAGACCGGCTTCGACGGTTACTTCATCGCCATGGAGTACGTTCCCGGCGCGTCTCTCGACGCGCTGCTGAAAAAGGAGCCCGAACGCGTCCGCGCCCACCTCGTCCCGTTGCTGCGCCAGATCGCCGACGCGATCGCCTACGCGCACGCGCGCCACGTGATCCACCGCGACCTCAAGCCGGGCAACATCCTGATGACGCCGGACAACGAGGTGAAGATCCTCGACTTCGGCATCGCCGCCCGCCTCGATCACGGCGAGGGCGAGGCGAGCGGGGTGTGCGGCACCCCGTTCTACATGGCTCCCGAGCAGATCCGGGGCGAAGCGCCGACCCCCGCCACCGATGTCTACGCCTTCGGGGCGACCGCCTTCCACCTCGCCACCGGGCGCCCTCCGTTTTACACCGGCGACGTCATCGAGGCCCACCTGACGTCGCCGCCGCCCAATCCGCGCGATCTGACCTCCGACCTCGACCCCGAGCTCGAGCGCATCATCCTGCGCTGCCTCGAAAAAGAGCCGTTAAAACGGTACCCGCAGTCCGGCGAGCTGTGCGCTGCCCTGGGGTCCCTCCGTGGCTGAGCGCGCCGATCGGCCGGGAACCCAGCCGTTGCGGAAGCCCCCGATGCGGCGCCGCCCCGAGGTCCGTTTCCTGGTCCTGTTTCTGGCGATCCTCGGCACGAGCTTTCTCCTCATCGCGTGGAAGCCCGTCGATGCCGCCGTCGTCGCGCCCTACACCGCCTTCGTCGCACGTCTTTCGGGGGCCGCGCTGCGGCTGCTCGGCGAGCCGGCGACGGTCGCCGGCTGCGTCGTCAGCTCGCCGCGGTTCGCGGTGACCATCTTCAACGGCTGCAACGGGCTCGTCACCAGCCTGATCTTCGTCGCCGGCGTGCTCGCGTTTCCGGCGCGCTGGCCGGCCAAGCTGCTCGGTGTCATCGGCGGCCTGGCGGCCATCCAGCTCATCAACCTCATCCGCGTTGTGTCGCTGTTCTTCATCGGCATCCACTTCCCGGCGTTCTTCAACGACGCGCACATCGTCGTCTGGCAGTCGGTGGTCATCCTCGCCGGCGTCGGGCTGTGGATCGCGTGGGCCGGCCGCTTCGCGGCCCCGGGTCGCGCCCGACCGTGAAGGCGGCGCCCGGTTCCCACCGGGAGTTCCTGCGCCGGCTCCCCATGGCCCTGGTGGCGGCGATGGCGGTGTGGCTGCTGGTGCGGCCCGCCCTCGACACGACGGTCACCCGAATCGCCGAGGTCCTGGTCCGCGCCTACGAGTACCCCCGGGTCACCCGGCTCGTCGTCGACGACCACCGCGTCCAGGTGCGGCGGAGCGATTTCAGGACCGACTCGAAGATCCCGACGCTGCCGCTGACCGAGGTGCACTTCAACACCATCGTGCTGCTGGCCCTCTCGCTGGCGCTCGCGCGGCCCTTTGCCCGCCGCCAACTGGAGCGCCTGGCGATGGGCCTCAGCGTGCTGCTGCTCAGCCAGGCGCTCAACCTGGTGTTCCACGTCAAGACCCTGTATGCGCTCGGGCTCGGGGAGTGGAGCCACGCCCACTACTCGGACCTGGCGCGCAACCTGTACGGCTTCGGACAGTACTTCACCGACCTCCCCGGCCGCTTCTCGTTCCCGTTCCTCATCTGGCTCGCTTTCAACTGGGAAGCGGTCATCACCATGATGGGCTACGAATCGAACACCACAGCGCCCCCCCGCACGTCGAAGGAACGCCGAA
>CAZMED010000260.1:0-4750 GCA_964565045.1 uncultured Thermoanaerobaculia bacterium | reverse complement strand
GCGCCGTCGCGGGCGTCGGGCTCGGGTACCTGGTTGAGAGAACAGGGTGCGCCCAGGTTTGCGATGTGCGCCAGGCCCCAGGCGGAGCGGTTACACTCGCCGACGTGGTGGTGCGCAAGTCCTACCTGCGGCGCCGGGCCGAGGGCGGGCCGGGCAGCCGGGTCGGCGACGAGCCGCGGAGCGCCCGCGACCGGACCCTGCTCGGCGCGATCAAGGATCTCTTCCAGCTCGGTTCCCGCGAGCGCCCGCCGGGCGAGCTCGACGACCTGCCACTGCCCGACCTGCTGTGGCCGGCGCCGGAGGCCTCGCCGCCCACCGACGCCATCGTCAACCTCCTCGAGCTCGCCTTCCTCGGACGCGCCAGCGCCGGCGAGCTCGACCGCGAGCTGGACGCGATGCCCGCCGGCGAATCGCCCTGGGTGGGGAGTCACTTCGCCGACGACCTCTTTCTCGCCGCGCTGGTTCGCGGCGCCTTCCCGATCGACGTGGAGGGCCAGCGGTACCAGGCCCACCACGGCTTCCTGGAACGCGTGCTCGCCACACCGCCCACGGACCTCGCCGCCGTCCGCTTCCGGCAGGGCATCCTGCGCGAGCTCGAGAGGGAACCACGCGTCGCGGCGGCAGTCGACCGGCTGCTGGCCCGAGTCTGCCACCTGCTCACGCTGCTGCGGGCCTCCCGCGACGACGCCAGGCTCGAGCCGACGCGCTTCCGCTTCGACGTGCTGCGGGCGTTGCGAGGCGTGATCGACGCCATGGAAGCCGACTTCGCCGGGACCTCGTCCGGCCTGCAGAGGCTGCACGACTTCGGCGCCGCGGTTCGCGGCTCCGCCGCCTACGGCCGCATGACGGCGCTGCTCGACCACGACGAGGGGATGGCCAGCCTCACCCTGGAAGCTGTCGTCGGTGCGGACGGCAGGCTCCGCCACCTCGAGATCCGCTCGCTCCGTGAAGGGCGCCGCAACCCCTTCTTCCGCCGTCCCCTGCGGCGCTGGCTGGACCGGCTGCGGATCTTCTACCACCGCTACAGCCTGCACGGCGGCGAGCTGGTTGAGCTCATGGTGATGGGTGTTTTTCAGGAGATCGTGCCGGCGATGGCGCGCGTCATCCAGCTGCTGTGCCACTTCGAGGTCTACACCGCCTCGAGGGGTATGGCCGCGCTGGCACGGAGCCGCGGCCTCGAGACCTGTCTCCCGGAGCTGACGCCCGGCGCCGTCCTGGAGGCGAGGGCGCTCTTCAACCCCCTCCTGCTGTCGCTCGTGGAGCGGCCGGTGCCCACCGACCTCGCCGTGGATGCGCCCTCCCCCATCGTCCTCGTCACCGGCCCCAACTCCGGCGGCAAGACCCGCCTCCTGCAGGCCGTGGGCATCGCCCAGGTTCTCGCGCAGTCCGGGCTCTACGCACCGTGCGCCGGCGCCCGGGTGCCGCTCGCGGCCGGCCTCTTCGCCTCGATCGTCGAGGTCGACCGCGCCGACCAGTCCGAAGGGCGCCTCGGCACCGAGATGCTGCGGCTGCGGACGCTGTTCGAGTCCGTACCGCCGGGATCACTGGTTCTGCTGGACGAGCTCTGCTCGGGGACCAACCCCTCGGAGGCGATCGAGATCATCGACACGGTGCTGCGCCTGCTGCGACAGATCGACCCCGTCGCCTTCGTCACCACGCACTTCCTGGACTTTGCGGGGCAGCTCGAGCACCGACCGACGGTGGAGGATCTCCGATTTCTCCAGGCCGAGGTGGATCGTGACCGCGGCGCCACCTACCGCTTCGTCCCCGGTGTGGCCACCACGTCGCTCGCGGTGGGCACCGCCAGGCGGCTCGGCCTCACGTTCGAGGAGCTCGAACGCCACCTCGAGAGGCGCACCGGGGACGGTCCGCCCACCCACTCACAGCAGGTCGGCAAGCTGACGGGCGCCGATGGCGACGAATAGCGCGAGGGCGATCAGAAGGGTCGTGGTCGCGACGGCGCGGTTGCGGAGGTCGCCTACCAGCTCGCGGCGGGCGTTGAGCCACAGCAGGCTGCCCGCCAGCAGCGGCATGAAGAGACCGCCGCTGAGCGTGTAGAGCTTGATGACCCAGATCGGCCGGCCGAGCACCAGCAGCGCCAGCGGCGGCAGCGCCAGATAGAGGAGGTATGCCCGGTAGGTGCGGCCCCGGGTGTCGACCGCGCCGCCGAACCTCCCGCGGAGCCCGTCCACGAAATCGGCGAAGAGGTAGGGCACCCCGTTCCACACTCCGAGCATCGAGGTGAAGACCGCCGCCCACACCCCGGCCAGGAAGAGCGAAGCCGCCGCGCGCCCGGTGGCGGGACCGAAGCGCGCACCCGTCGCCTCGCGGATCGCGTCGCCGCAGGCCACCAGGGCCTCGCTGCCCGGCGGCATGCCACCGCCGCCGGCCAGCACCACCGCGGCGAGCACCAGCATGGCGGCGCCGAAGATCCCGGTCAGCAGGTAGCCCACCGCGAGGTCGAGGCGCACCGTGGCGAGCGCGGCGCGGCCCGCCCAGCCCTTCTCGCGGATCCAGTAGCCGTAGGCGAGCAGGGTGACGCTGCCCCCGACGCCGCCCATCAGGCTGAGCGATGCTGCGGCGGAACCCCGAGGCAGGTGCGGGAGCAGCCCCTCGGCAACGGCGCCGAGATCCGGCCCGACGATGAGGACGCTCGCCAGCAGGGTCAGCGTCATCAGGCCGACCATCGCCTTCATGACGTTCTCGAACAGCCCGTAGCGCCCGGCCCACACCAGCGCCAGCGCGGCCAGGGAATGCAGGGCGCCCCAACCGGCGATGCCGGGGGCGGGCCACACGGCGTGCGCGGCCACGCCGCAGGCGCTCGCCATGCCGCCGGCGACGATGAAGCTCCACACCACCAGGTAGACCAGGAAGTAGACCTTGAACGGCCACCCGAGGTGGCGGCACCAGCCTTCGAGGAGCGTGGTTCCGGTGGCCAGCTGCCAGCGCGCCACCCCCTCGTTGAGCCCGAGCTTGAGCACCGCGCCCGCCACCACGACCCAGATCAGCGCGGTGCCGAAGTCGGCCCCGGCCACCATCGCCGCCAGCAGGTCGCCCGCCCCGACCCCGGTCGCGGCGATGGCGAGGCCGGGACCGAGGGTCCGTGCCGTGGCGAGAAGACGTCCCGGAGGAGCGCTCTGTTCCACCGCGGAAGCATAGCGCGCCCGCGCCGTCGGGCGGGCCGCGGCGCGCCCGGCCGGGCGTGGCCGTGGGGCGCGGCCGGATCGGAAATATCTCGAAGTCGCGCTGCATTTCTACACACAACTGACTGACGGAGCATTTCGAATGACACGCCTCGACACCGCGAAGGACACCGCCGCCGTCCCGGGAGGACTGCAGATCAGAAACGGCATCACCGCCGACTACCCCGACGTGCTCGGCCCGCAGGCCCTTGCCGCGCTCGCGGCACTGGCGCGCTTCAACGGCGAGCAGCTGCAGCTGATGGAGGCGCGGATCGCGCGCCGTCGGCGACGCTTCGAAAACCGGGAGATGCTGCGGTTCCTCGACTCCGACGGGCTCATCCCCCGCACCACCATCAGGGTGCGCGACGCCCGCGCGGGCCGCTTCGAGGGGCCCGAGATCCCCGCCGACCTGCGCCGCCAGTGGATCCAGGGCACCGGTCCCGGCACCAAACCCGGTGCGCCCCTCGAGTCCAGCCTGCGCAACGTCGCCTACGCCCTGCTCTCCGGCGCCGACGGCTGGATGTTCGACGGCGAGGACGCCCTCGGTCAGATCCGGTCGATGTCTCTGGACAACCAGCGCAACCTGAAGCTCGCCATCCACGACGACCCGGTCTTCCTGAAGGTGGCCGAGCAGGTGGCGGGCGAGATGAATGCGTGGGCGAGGGATTTCTTCGGACGCGAGATCATCGCCGACTGGCGCGAGCAGCTGCGCTCCACCACCGTGATCTTCCGCGCCCGCGGGCTGCACCTCGCCGACCGCCACGTCCGAGCCGCCGACGGCGGGCCCTTCTCGGCCTCCATCGTCGACCTCTGCCTGTACGTGGTCAACAACCACCGGCGGCTGCTCGACCGCGGCTCCTCGGTGGTGCTCTACCTGCCGAAGATCCAGACCGCCGAGGAGGCGGCGCTGTGGGCCGAGATGCTGTCGGCACTGGAAGCCCACCTCGGGCTCGAGGACGGGACCATCAAGGTCTACGTCCTGGTGGAGCAGATCGAGGCCACCTTCCAGCTGATGGAGATCCGCGCCGCCCTCGGCCGCCACTTCGTCGGCTTCAACACCGGGCGCTGGGACTACATCAACAGCGTCGCCGACGCGCTCGCCTGGAAGGACGACTTCGTCAACCCCAACATCGAGTCCATCGTCATGACCTACGGCTACATGCGCACCTACGAGGACCGCGTCCGCCGCGCCGTCAACACCCCGGACGCCAACGGCCGCTGCGCGCTGTGGCAGGGCGGCATGGAGCCCAACATCCCGGTGGGAACCGCGCAGGGCGTGGCCGACGGCATGGAGAAGGCCGTCGCCGGGGCGGAGCGCGAGCAGCGCGAGGGCGCCAGCGGCAAATGGGTGGCGCACTGGAAGATGGTCCACATCGTGCGCCCGGTGTGGGAGAAGGCCGGCGAGGACAACCAGCTCGGACGGGAGTTCCCCCCGCTCACCTACACCTCCGAGGACGCCGCCGGGCTCATCCTCCTCGAGGACGCCCCGCGGACCATCCGCGGCGCGCGCAACCTCATCAGCGTCGCGCTGCAGTACGGCAACGCCTTCGGCCAGGGCCTGCAGGCGG
>CAZMED010000259.1:0-4760 GCA_964565045.1 uncultured Thermoanaerobaculia bacterium | reverse complement strand
CCTCCATCCCATGCAATTCCGGATGAGCCGAACGTTCGAACGACGGTGTCGCTATACTGCCGTCGATGCGACGACAAGGCCCCATCACGCTCCGCCACCTCATCGTCGCGGTGCTGGTGGTGGTGGTGATCAACGCCCAGCTGACCTGGTGGATCGTCTTCATCCTCCGGCTCAGCCGCAGCCACCTCGATTCCGAGCGGCAGCGGCTGCTGGGCACCGCCCAGATCGAGGCGGCGCGGGTCCACACCGAGCTGCTGACGGCCCGAACCGCCCTCGAAGCCGCCGTTCTGATGGGCGACCAGCCCGGGCGCGCCGCCGCACCGCAGCCCTTTGCCGGCTGGAGAACGGAGCCCCTGGCTCAGGAGTGCCCCGCGGCACGTCTCAACAGCTCGGGGACGGTCGAGCTGGGCATCATGAACGGCTTGAGCTGCGTCAGCGGCGTCGCCGGCGGCGAGTGGCTGCAGCGCGTGCTCGCGCTCGGCGAGGACACCGAGCTGGTTGCCGGCGTCGACGGCTCCATTCCGGGCGTCGCGCTGGCGCCGCCGTTCGACGCGCTCTCGGTGCAGCCCCGGGCCGAGGTCTGGCAGGGCCTGCTCGAAGAGTACCGGCGGCGGATCGTGATGATGGTCTCCGAAGGAGGGTTCTTCGCCGTCCTGCTGCTGGTGCTCGTGGGCCTGCTGTGGCAGACCTTCCGCCGGGAGATGGAGCTCGAGCGGCAGCACCACAATTTCCTATCCGCGGTCACCCATGAGCTCAAGTCGCCGCTGGCGGCGATGCGGCTGGCGCTCGAGACGGTCCTCGGGGGCCGGGCCTCGGGAGAGGACGCGCGGCGCTTTCTCGGCAACGCGCTCGAGGACGCCGAGAGGCTGGAGGGCCTGGTGCAGAAGGTCCTCGAATCGACGCGCTTTGCCGGCGGACGCTCGGTCACCCTGCGCAAGGACGCGCCGCTGAGCCGGGTGGTCACCGACGCGGCGGCCGCGTTCTCACGCCGCGCGATGGCCGAGGGTGCCGAGCTCGAGATCTCGGTCGAGCCCGACATCTACGGCGATGTCGACGAAGAGGCGATGGCGATCGCCATCTCCAACCTGCTGGAGAACGCCATCAAGTACGGTGGCCGTCCGCCGCGGATCGAGCTCCGCTTCGGTCTCGAGGGCCGCCGCGCCGTCCTCGAGGTGGCCGACAACGGCAAGGGGGTCGTCGCCGGGGACCGCGAGCTCATCTTCGACCGCTTCTTCCGCAGCGGGGACGAGCTGACCCGCTCGAGCGACGGGACCGGACTCGGGCTGTATCTGGTACAACGGATCGTGGACGCTCACCGGGGCAGGGTCGGGGTGGCGTCGACCGGACCCGAAGGCTCGGTCTTCCGGATCGAGCTTCCGGGATACGAGCGCTGAGCGGCGCGAAGACGGGAGGGGGGATGAAGAAGCACATACTCATCGTCGATGACGAAGAGCATCTCGCCGATGCCCTGGCGCACAACCTGCAGTTCGAAGGCTACTCGACCACCGTCGCCAACGACGGCGAGGAAGGGCTGCAGCTGGCCCGTACGATCCAGTTCGACCTCGTGATCCTCGACATCATGATGCCGAAGCTCGACGGCCTGGAGGTCTGCCGCAGGCTGCGCGCCACCGGCAGCAAGGTGCCGATCCTGTTCCTGACCGCCAAGAGCTCCGACGCCGACCGCCTCCTCGGGCTCAAGGTCGGTGCCGACGACTACGTGGCCAAGCCGTTTCTGCTCGAGGAGCTGATTCTGCGCATCAACGGGATCTTCCGGCGCCAGGAGTGGTACAGCCGGCCGCCGGACGAGCAGGAGGTCTTCCGTTTCGGCCCCAACGAGGTCAACTTCCAGACCTTCGAGGCGACCAGCAACGGGCGGACGGTGAACCTGACCGAGAAAGAGTGCATGCTGATGAAGCTGCTGGTGGAGCGCCGCAACCAGGTGGTTTCGCGGGAAGAGATCCTGGAGAGGGTGTGGGGGTATCGGTTCTCCACCTCGTCACGCACCATCGACAACTTCATCGTCCGCCTGCGGCGGTACTTCGAGGTCGACCCCAAGGACCCGAAGTACATCCACTCGGTGCGGGGCGTCGGCTACCGGTTGACGATTCCGGACTGACCCCCGGACATGCCGGCCCGCCACCGCATCCTCCTCGCCGCGCTGCTGGCGGGCAATGCCCTCGCGTTCGCGGGCGTCGATGCGGTGACCCGCCTCGCGACCGCGATCGTCGTGCTGCTGCTGATGGTCGACTCGCGGACCCTTCCCGAGGTGCCGCGGCCGGCACGCTGGGCCGCCCTCGGCTTCGCGGCGCTGATCGTGGTGCAGCTGGTGCCGCTGCCCGCCTTCGCCCGCCAGCTCCTGCAGCCCGGATTCGCCGAGGTCATGCCTGCGGGCTGGTACACCCTCTCCCTGGCTCCGTGGGCGACGCTCGAGACCGGCGCCTCGGTGGTGGTCGCAGCCGGGATCGCCCTGGCTGCGACGCGAATCGCCGCCACCCGCAGCGGCCTGCCGGCGCTGCTCGCCATGCTGGCCGCGACCTGCGGGCTGCTCGCCGTGCTCGGCCTGCTCGGCGAGGGCGGGGCCCCCGAACGCGTGCTGCTGGTGCGGGCGAACACCGGCGGCGGCGGGGTCTACGGCCCCTTCGTCAACTCCAATCACTTCGCCGCCGCCATCGAGCTCAGCCTGCCGGCGGCGCTGGTCCTGCTGGCCGTGGCGGCGAGAAACCTGGGCCGGCGGGGCGAGGCGCGCCAGCGGGCGGCCGTCGTCGTGCTGGCGGCCGCCGTCGTGACGGTGACGGCGGCGGCGGCGATTCTTCGCTCGGGTTCGCGCGGCGGCGTCCTGTTTCTGGCGCTCGCCCTGGCGGCGACCGCTCCCCTGTGGCTGCGGCGACGCAATGGCCGCAGGTGGTGGGCGTGGGGGGCCGGGATTGTCGGGCTCGCGATCGTGGCGGGCTCGTTGGCCTGGACCCGCGTGCCGGCGCTGCGCGACGGCTTCGCCGATCTGATGCTGGTGGAGGGTGTCGAGGGCAACACCCGGTGGGACCTGTGGGCGGGCACCGTGCGCTCGTTCTGGAGATCGCCGCTGATCGGCTCGGGCCTCGGCAGCTACCCGTATGTGATCGGCCTCGACAAGCCGGCCACCGGGACCGCGGTGCTCGAGCAGGCGCACAACGATTGGCTGGAGTGGCTGTCGACCACCGGTCTGGCCGGCGCCGCCGTGCTGGCGCTGCTGGTGGTGGCGGTGGTCGCGACGCTACGGCCGCGGCGGGTGCGTCGGCTCCGGCACGAGCTCCGCTACCCCCTGGCCGGTGCGGCCCTGGCCCTGGCGGCGACCGCGCTCCACGAAGGGGTGGGCTTCGGGCTGCAGACGCCGCTCAACCTCTACCTGCTGGCGACCTGGATCGGCCTCGTGTTCGGGATTGCCGCCCGCCTGGAGGCGGCCCGCGGGCGGGGCGATCGGACGGAAGACCCGGCGCTGATCCGAGATGCCGGCGCCGAACCGGTGATCGGCGGCGACGAGGCCGACGACGATCGAGGCGGAGGAGGCAGCGAGTGAAGGACGCCGAGTTGCTGCGCCGGCACCTGATGAGGATGCGGCTGACCGCCGGGTTCTTCCTGGCCGCGGTTCCGGCCGCGGTCGCCGCGGCGCTGGTGGTTCCCCACCGCGGCGCCGCGACGGCGTCGCCGATGGTGATCACGCTGACCGCGGTGGCGGCGAGCCTGTGGATCGGCTTCACGGCGGGCCGCGATGCCCTCGTCCGGCTGGATCGCATCAAACGGGCCTTCGCGATTCACGGTGACGAGAGACGGCTCCTGCGCGACCACTGGCTGGTCTTCATGGCCATCGCACTCCGACTGGAGATCATGGTCCTCGCCGGGCTGGTGATCGCGCTGTGGGGGCTGGGGCCCCGGATCGGTGTGCCGGTGGTCGTGCTCGGCGGCGTCATGGTCGCACTGACCTGGCCGACGTCGCGCAAGACGCGGCTTCTGCTGGGCCGCGCGCGCGCCCTGCGCGACGGCGGCTGAGTCGCGGCCGGGCGCTGCGTGTGCGTGGGGAGGGTTCCCGGCTGCCGCTGTATGAAATGAAACCAATCCGATGATTGTCCGTACAATGAACACGAGCGCGATCCGGCGCTCCGTGTGAGTTTTGGGCCCCGGCGACGGGTTGCCTGGAGGCGATATGAAGCGATGGATGTGGGTGGCACTGGCGGCACTGGTCGTCGTGGCCGGCGGCGTGAGCCTGATCGCGGTGCCCAAGGGCCCGGACTGGACCTCGAGCTCGCCGGAGGCGGTGGCGGAGTTCCAGGCCGGAATGGACGCCGCGATGAAGGTCTACCTCCAAGACGCGCAGCGTTACTACCGTCGCGCGGTCGAGCTCGATCCGGACTTCGTGATCGCCAATCTGTTCGCCATCGACGGGTACCACGGCGACGAGGAGCGGCGGGCGGCCATGTGGTCCGTCGTGGAGAACGCCGACCTCTCGCAGCTGACGCCGCGCGAGCGCTTCTTCGTCGAGACCGCGCGGGCGCGTCACGAGAAGCGCTTCGAAGATGCCGAGCGCCTGGTCGACGAGTATCTGGCCGAGTATCCCAACGATCCCTACATCCTCCACCAGAAGGCCCTGCGGACCTGGGGGAGGGGCGATCTCGACGAGGCGGAGCGCCTCAACCTGCGGCTGGTCGAGATCAGCCCCAATTGGGTGATCGCTTACAACCAGCTCGGCTACATCAACATGATGAAGGGGCGCTTCGCCGAGGCCGAGG
>CAZMED010000258.1:0-4798 GCA_964565045.1 uncultured Thermoanaerobaculia bacterium | reverse complement strand
CCACGCTGGCCCTCGACGAGCGCCGGGTCGAGGTGGCGAGTGACGGTCGGATCGCGGGGCGCGGCTGGCCGGACTTCGACCCCCGGCTGCGGGAGGTCGGCGACCTTCGGCTCGACTTCGACGTGGCGGGCACGGTGGGAGACGGCCACCTCGAAGCGCGGCGCCTGCAGGTCGCGGTGATTGGCAACGACGGGCACGAGCTGCTGCGCATGTCGGCCTTGCAACCCCTCGACCTGGATCTCGAGGCTTGGCGGTTCGTCCCCGAGACCTGGGGCGAGACAGCGCTTCGGCTCGAGACCGACCGCTTTCCGCTGCGCTGGACCCGCGGCTTCGATCCCGCGGCGGTGGTCGAGGCCGGGACCCTCAGCCTGGCCCTCGACGTGGTGCCCGTGGACGAGCGCCACTCGAGGCTGGTCACCCACGAGCCCATCCGCCTTGCCGGCCTGCGGCTGAGGGAAGCCGCCGGCATTCCCCCGGCACCGCCCCTCGAGATCACGGTGGTGCCGCAGCTGGAGCTCGACAACGGAGCTCTCGAGGCGAGCATCGAGCGTGCGCAGCTGGCCGCTCCGGGCGGCTTCGACGTCCGCTTCTCCGGACGGGCTTCCACGACCTCGTCACGCTGGCCGTCGGTGTCGTTCGCCGGCGACCTGTCGATGGTGCTGCCCCGGCTGCGGCGGATGGTGGACACTCTCGACCAGGTTCGCGGTGCGGCGCGGTTTGATCTCGACCTGGGCTCGATGGTGCTGGCTGTTGACGGCGCGTCGCTCGACGTGACGGCGATGGATGGTCGCTCGCTGATGGAGATCAGGTTCGAGAACGATGTGCCGCTGCGCGTTCCCCTGCCGTCGCTGACGCCCGAGTGGGAGTCCGCCGCACCGCAGCGTGTCACCGTGCGCTTCGAGGGTCTGCCCGTCGGGTGGGTGAGCCCGTACATTCCCGAGATCGACTTCACGAGTGGCGCCCTGTTCGGCGAGCTCCACGCAGTCGGCGGCGGCGGCGCGGGCCTGACACTGGAACCGGTGGCACCGTTCGAGGTTCGCGATCTCCGGCCGGTGTACCGGGGACTTCCCATCGCCGACGGATCGACGGTGTCGGTGGAACCGCGCCTGCGGCTGGACGCCGCGGGCGCGCGTTTCGGCCTCGAGAACATCCGCCTGCGAACGCCGGACCGAGACCGGTTGGACGGCGAGGTGGTGCTCGAGTCGGCGGGAGACGGCACAGGTCGCGCGTCGGTATCGATGGTCTTTGAGGGCGAGTTTCCCACGGTGGCCGATCGCATCGGCAGGCTCGGCGCGTTGAGCTGGCGGCAGGAATCGGTCCTCGACCTTTCCAGCCGGACGCTGGAGGTGACCGGCCTCGAGGTCGGACTGACGGACGCTGCGGGCACGCGGTTCCTCGAGCTGGTGAGCGCGCGCCCCTTCGTGCTCGCGGCCGAGCCCTTCGAGGTGCGCGTCGACGGCGGCTCGCCCGAGATCCTGCGGGCCACCGTCACGCCGCTCGAGCTGCAGCAGCTCTTCCCGCAGGTGCTCGGCTTCCAGCTCGAAGGGGTGCTGCCGCAGGGCCAGTTCGTCGGGCGGGTGGAGGACGGCGGGATCCTGCTGGTCGCCGAGGAGCCGCTGTCGTTTCGAGACGTGTCCGTACGCTGGCAGGAGGCGGCCCTCCTCGATCGCGTGACAGTCGGTCTTCAGTACGAGGTCCTGTACTCGGCGGCCGGTCTGCAGGCGCGGTCCATCGACTTCACCACCCTCGGCCCGAGAGGGACGCCCATAGCCGATGCGACCCTGCGCGCGGTGATGCCGCTGAGCGAAAGCTCCACACTCGAGAGCCTGCACTTCGAGGCCCTGGCCAACCTCGAGCCCCTGACCCGGCAGCCCATCTTCCGCGGCCTGCCGGCGTTTCTCGAGGGCACCGTCGGCGGCTCCATCGAGATGGCGCTGGGTGAGCGCTCGTCACTCGCGGGCTCGGTCGCGCTGCGGGGCGCACGAATCGAGGGCACCGGCGTGCTTCCGGATGTGGATGCATCGCTCGGCGTGCTCCGGGTGACCGGCGAGCGGCTCGAGGTGGCGTCGCCGCTCCGCCTGAGCTCCGACAACGGAATCTCCGACCTGCGCTTCGTGGGCGAGGTCGTCAAGGAGGGCGAAAAGGTCGAGTTCGAGGCGGCGTTGACCGGCGAGCGGCTGGTCGTGCCCGATGTGATGCGCTTCGTCAACCTGATGTCGGCGGCGGAGCCCGAGGCCGACCCGGCCGACACGCGCGAGGCCCTGACATCGGCTTTCCGGGAGCGGTGGTCGAAATCGGCCATCGACCAGCTCAGGGAGCGCCGCGACGAAACTCCGTTCTGGGGCAGCGGCGTGTCCGGCCGGGCGACGCTCGAGCTCGGTTCGCTCGAGCTCGCACGCTATGCGGTTGAGGATATTCACGGCGAGCTGCAGGTGGACTCTGCGCAGATCGCGCTTCGCGGGGTCGAGGCGTCGCTGCTGGGTGCCCGGTTGACGGCGGACGGCGGCGTCGTCTTCGATGGGTCGGCGGACGCGCCGTACAGCCTCGAGTTCCAGTCGAGCTTCGAGGACCTCGACCTGGGGGCGCTGTTCCGTGCCGTCGATCCCGAGGCGCCGCCGACCCTCGATGGCGTCTTCGAGGTCCACACCGTCGCGTCCGGTCAGGGCCGAAACCTCGCCGACCTCGGCCTCGGATCCCTCGGCTCGGTCCGCGTCAGCGGCCGCGACGGCGTCTTCCGCGGCCTCGCCGGCCAGTTCGGGCTTGCCCGCACCGGTGCCAAGGTGGTCGGCTTCCTGACCTTCTCGAAGCAGCTCAAGGCCGTCAGCCGCCTGCTCGGCGAGCTCGAGAACCTCGAGTTCGCGACCTTCGACCTCGAGCTGGCGCGTGAGACGCCGCGCCGCTTCGGCATCTCCGAGCTGCGGGTCGTGTCGCCGCTCGCCGTCATCGACGGCCGCGGCGGCGTCGAGGTGGCGCCCGGCATCCCGCTCGCCCTCAGCCCTCTCGACATGAGCCTCGACCTGGAGACGCGCGGCGACCTGAGCATCCTCTTCGAGGGCCTCGGCCTGCTCGGGCCCGAGGAGAACGCGGCCGGCTATCGGCCACTCTCGCGACCCGTGATGGTGGGCGGGACCGTGTCTGCGCCCGACACCAGCGAGCTCTACGAGATGCTCGACGAGGCGGCCGCCGACTCCAAGGGCGTGGTCGGCGTCGCCATGCGCAAGGTCAACAAGAAGCTCCAGAAGGACCGTTAGCCGCGACCGGTACCACGTATCTCAAAGTTCCGTTCTCGCGGGACCGGTACCACATATCTCATGGTTCCGTTCTCGGAGGACCTGTCGTCAGCGGTGCCGGATCTTCCGGGTGCAGGACGATTTTCGGAAGAGTGGGATACGTGGTACCTGACAGGCCCTCTCGAGCCGGTCCGGTGATGGCGTGCTGATGGCACCGCCGAAGGTGCTCCAGGCGCGAAATCCGGCGTCGTCGAGAGGGATGAGAACCACGTTCGGAGCCCCGTCAGGTGCCGCGATCGCTCATGGAGAAACCGGCTTCGAGGCCCTATTTGCCGTGCTTCTCGTGCTTGGCCGCCTTCGCCTTCCGCTTCCACTCCTTCTCGAACTCCTTCGCCTGCTCGTTGGTCATGATGTCGATCGGCACCTTGACAACGCCATCAGCGAAGGCCACGTCCAGGTTGTAGCTGCCGAGCTGGATGCCGCCGGGAACCTGGAAGTACAGCCTTCCCACACACGCGCGCTGACTGTTGAGCTCCACGAAGTCGAAGGCCATGTCCTGCAGCCGCTTGGTGGGATCGGCGAAGAACCCGATGCGGCACGGCCGGTCAGCGCCGGGCGGAAAGTAGTCGATCGAGTCCCGCATGATGTCGGCCCGTTCGGTCATCGCCGCGAGCGATGCGCGGGCCTCCGAGTACTCCTCCTGGCTGGGCAGCGGGAGGACCTGTCCATCGGGCGTCACGAGCTTGATCTGGTCCCGCGTGACCTTCTGGCTCTTCGCTCCGGGAAACACCGTCATGCCGAGGTCCAGCAGCATCCACTCCTTGCCGACCGACTCGTTGGCCATCTTGTAACCGACGACGACCCACCCTTCAGAGTTCTCCGCAACCCGCACGAAGGTGCCTTCGACGCCCACCTTTTCTCTCTCTTGGGCCGGAGTCTCCTCCTCCGCCGTCGCCAGACCGCTGAACCCGACGATCATGAGGGCGATCGCCGCCGCAGCACCCACACACGATTGATGTCCACTCTTCATGAGATCCTCCTCGTGTCCGTCGCGCCTCGTTTCTTCAGACATCCTTCGATGTCGTGTCCGACGCCACTCATGCGCCAAACCGTCCGCACGCGGAGACCGAGTGCGGCCTTTCCGGTCAGGGCTCAGTACTTCACCATGTACTTCTTGGCCTCGAGGCAGACGCTGAAGGCCTTCTTGAAATTCGTCATCTGCTCGGCTGTGACCTGCTGCGCCTGCTGGCTCTGCTGCTGCACCTTCTGGCTGGCCTCCTCCTTGGCATACCGGGCCCTGCGGCGGGCCATGATGGCGCCGGTCGCAGCACCCCAGGCGGCTCCCTCGCCGGCGTCGTCGCTGGCGATCTCGCCGATCAGTGCGCCCGCGGCGGCACCGCCGACAGCGCCCTTGACCCCTGCTCCCTGGCCTTCCTGAGAGATCTGCTGCTGCGCCTGTTGGGCTTGCTGCTGTTGCTGCTGGGCCTGCTTCTGCAACTCGAATGGATCGACTCCGGCGTTCTGCACGGCCCAGGTGTAGCAGCCGGCCTCGTCGGTCGACTGCTGCT
>CAZMED010000257.1:0-4802 GCA_964565045.1 uncultured Thermoanaerobaculia bacterium | reverse complement strand
ACGGCTTGCCGCTGATCAGGAAGGGGTAGTCGACGGCGTTGGTCCACCACTGCAGGAGGACACCCGCGGTGGTTCCGGTGAGACCCGCGCCGAACACGATGTACGGCAGGATGGTCTTCTTGACGCCCATGGCGGCATCGAGGCCGTGGATGACGAACGGGGTGTGGGCGTCCCAGCGCGTGTAGCCGGCGTCGCGCACCGCCCGCGCACCCTTCAGCAGCTCGTCCACCTTGTCGAAGGCCACCAGGTAACCGAAGAGGGCGCCCTCCCCGGGGCTGCCGCCGTTCGGGGTCCGGTCGCTGCTCATCACACCACCTCCCGGGCGGCGATGTCGCCGTGGTAGTCGCCGTGGCCGCGGTGCCCGGGCCGGTCGAGGTGGGCTTGCGGCATCACGCCCTTGACCTCCGCCATGCCGACCATCGGCAGGAAGCGGACGAAGAGCAGGAAGAGCGTGAAGAACAAACCGAAGCTGCCGACGAAGGTCAGAACGTCGATCGCGGTCGGCCGGTAGTAGCCCCAGCTGGTCGGCAGGAAGTCCCGGCTCAGCGAGCTGACCACGATCACAAAGCGCTCGAACCACATACCGACGTTGATCAGGATCGACGCCACCCACAGAACCACCGTGCTGTTGCGCAGCTTGCGAACCCAGAAGATCTGCGGCACCAGCACGTTGCAGCTGACCATGATCCAGTAGGCCCAGGCGTAGGGCCCGAAGGCGCGGTTGAGGAAGGTGAAGGCCTCGTAGCGGTTGCCGCTGTACCAGGCCATGAAGAACTCGGTCGCGTACGCGAGGCCGACCATCATCCCGGTGGCGAGCATGATCTTGGCCATGTTCTCGAGGTGGCGGGCGGTGATGATCTCCTCGAGACCGAAGATCTTGCGGGTCGGGATGATCAGGGTGACGACCATCGCGAAGCCCGAGAAGATGGCGCCGGCGACGAAGTAGGGCGGGAAGATCGTGGTGTGCCAGCCGGGCATGATCGAGACCGCGAAGTCGAAGCTCACCACCGAGTGCACCGAGAGCACCAGGGGCGTCGCCAGGGCGGCGAGCAGCAGGTAGGCGAACTCGAACCGGTGCCAGTGGCGGTTCGACGACCGCCAGCCGAGGCTCAGGATCCCGTAGAAGTAGAAGCGGAGCTTCGTCGTCGCCCGGTCGCGCAGGGTCGCGAGGTCGGGGATCATCCCCATGTACCAGAAGAGCAGCGACACGGTGGCGTAGGTGCCGACCGCGAACACGTCCCACAGCAGCGGCGAGCGGAAGTTCGGCCACATCAGCATCTGGTTCGGGATCGGGAACAGCCAGTAGGCGAACCAGACGCGGCCGATGTGGATGCCCGGGAAGATCCCGGCGCAGACCACCGCGAAGATCGTCATGGCCTCGGCGAAGCGGTTGATGCTGGTCCGCCAGCGCTGGCGGAGCAGGAAGAGGATCGCCGAGATCAGGGTGCCGGCGTGGCCGATGCCGACCCAGAACACGAAGTTGACGATCGCGTAGCCCCACCCCACCGGCACCTGCAGGCCCCACACGCCGATGCCCGTCGTGATGAGGTAGCCGATCATGGTGAACAGCAGCAGCGTCAGGCTGGACGAGATGGCGAACAGGACCCACCACGCCGTCGGGGTCTTCGGTTGCTCGACGATGCCGCAGACCTTCTCGGTGACGGAGTGAAAATCGTTGTCGCCGACGACCAGCCGCGCGCGCACGGTCGGGTCGAAGCCGGTGTTGTCGAGGTAGCTCGGGTCAGCGACTGTGCTGGTGCTCATGGCTCAGGCCGACTCCTTCCCGTGACCGCCGTGGCCGGAGTGCGCCGCGTCGCCGGCGGGGTCGGCGCCGCCGTCGGCGGGGTTGCTGAGCCGCCCCAGGTAGTGGGTGCGCGGCCGGATGTTGAGCTCGGCCAGCATCGCGTACGAGCGGTGCTCCTCGCGCGATCGGGAAACCTCGCTCGCTTGGTCGTTGAGGTTGCCGAAGGTGATGGCCCGGGTCGGACACGTCTGCGCGCAGGCGGGCACGATCTCGCCGTCCACGAGCGGGCGATTGTCGTTGCGGGCCTGGATCCGGACCGCCTCGATGCGCTGCACGCAGAAGGTGCACTTCTCCATGACGCCGCGCGAGCGCACCGTCACCTCGGGGTTGAACTGCATCTTCCTGGTCTCGGGAAGCTCCTTGTGGTAGTTGAAGAAGTTGAAGCGCCGGACCTTGAACGGACAGTTGTTCGAGCAGTAGCGGGTGCCGACGCAGCGGTTGTAGACCATCGCGTTGAGCCCGTCGGTGGTGTGCTGGGTGGCGGCCACCGGACACACCTGCTCGCAGGGGGCGTTCTCGCAATGCACGCACGTGACCGGCTGGAACACGACCGCGGCGTCCTCGACCTCTTCCGGTGACAGGCCGGGCTCGGTCCGGAAGTACCGGTCGATCCGGATCCAGTGCATCTCGCGCTGGTTGAGCACCTGCTCGCGGCCGACGACCGGAATGTTGTTCTCGGCCTGGCAGGCAAGCACGCAGGCGTTGCAGCCGATGCAGGTGTTGAGGTCGATCGCCATCCCCCACTGCTCGCCCTCGAACTCGAGGTCCTCCCACAGGTTGATCAGCGGCGGGTGGTGGTCGTGCTTGTGGAAGATCTCGGGCTTCGCCAGGTAGGCGTCGAGCGTGGCCTCGCGCACCAGGATGCCGATGCGCAGGTTGCGCTCGGAAAAACCGATGGCGTCGATCGCGAAGTGATCCTGAGTGGTGGCGAGCGCGTGGCGCCGACCGGCAGGACGAACTCTGACGTCGCGGAGAATGTGGGGCGCCGCAGTGGTCCGCAGCCGGTAGGTGTCGACGCCGACCCCGTCACCGACCTGTCCGGCCGCGGTTCGTCCGTAGCCGAGGGCGGCGGTGAGGCTGTCGGCCGCCTGACCGGGCATCAGGTAGACCGGAAGCTCGACGGTCCTGCCCTCCGACTCCACCGCGACGACGTCGCCGTCGGCCAGCCCGAGCCGGCGGGCGGTGGACGGCGACATCAGCAGCGCGTTGTCCCAGGTGATCTTGGTGAGGGCGCCGGGAAGCTCCTGGAGCCAGCCGTTGTTGGCGAAGCGGCCGTCGAACAGCTTGTCATCCGGGACCAGCACCAGCTCCAGGCGCTCCGCGCCGGCAGCCTCTGCCTCGAGGACCGCGCGGAAGCCGTCCACGGCCCCGGCGAGGGCGGCGGGCGAAGGCTGCGGTTGGAGCGTGTCCCAAGCCGTGCCTGCGACCGCGCCGTCGTGCAGGGCGCGCTGCCAGAAGGCCTCGAAATCGGCCCCGAAGGCCCGCCCCCGCAGGGTCTCGCGGACGAGCTCGTACCCGTCTGCCGGGTCGGCGCCCTGAACCATCGCCAGCACCTCGATGGCCGAGCGCCCACCGTACAGCGGTTCGATCAGCGGCTGGCGCAGGGTCAGCGTGCCGTCCCAGGCCGCCCCGTCGCCCCACGACTCGAGCGCGTGCGCCCGCGGCAGGTGCCAGCTGCAGCGCTGCGATGTCTCGTCATCGTGAAGGCCGAGGTGGATCGTCGTCGGCACCCCGCCCAGCAGCTCCCCGAACTCGAGCTCCGCCGGCGCGTCGTAGACCGGGTTGCCGCCCAGAATCAGCAGCGTCTGCACCTCGCCCGCGCGCAGGCGCGACGCGAGCTCGGTCATCGCCTGCAGGTGGGTGGGCCGCGCCGGGTCGGGATCCGCGGTCCAATGAACAGTCGCTCCCACCGCCTCCAGAGACTGGTTGAGCAGCGCCGCCAGGGCGTGCACCGCGGGCTCCTGGCGGGGACCCACCAGGACCACCGAGCGGCCGCGATTGGCGGTCAGATCGGCCGCCAGCAGCTCGACGAAGCGCGCTTCGGCTTCCGACCCGGCGGCCGCCGCCGCGCCGGCAAATCCCGCCGCGGCCGCAGGCAGCTCGAGGCCGTGCTCGGCGACCAGCTGCCGGGTGAGCAGGGCGAGGATCACCGGCACGCGGCCCGATGCCACCGCCAGCCGGTGGTCCGACCGTGCCCCGGTCAGGGTGTGGGAGCTCTCGGCGACGTACAGGCGCGCCCCCGCGCCGTGATGCGGATCGCGAGCGGCGGCGAAGCCGCGCGCCAGCCGCAGGGACGCCGGGTGGTCGAACAGCGGATCGGCGTCGAAGCACGCGACCACCGCCGCGTCTTCGAGGTCGATCTGGGCCCGCAGCGCCGCGCTGTAGGCGAGGCGCGTGCCCTCGCGCTCGTTGTCGCGGGAGACCGCCTCGTACTCGTACCACCGGGCGCCGGGCTTCGAGGCGAGAAACGCCGCCCGCAGCCGGGCCTCGGTCGGCGACGACGAGGCTTCGGCGAGCACGGCCACGCCCTCGCCGTCACCGGCGAACAGCTCGGCCGCCCGGGCCTCGAAGTCGGACCACTGCTTGACGAACTCCTGGCCCTGCTCGCGCAGCACCAGCCGCCGGCTGCGGTCCGGATCGTAGAGCTCGAGCACCTGCGCCTGCGCCACCGCGCTCAAGGCGCCGAGACTGTCCGGGTGCAGCGGATTGCCCTCGGCCTTGATCGGCCGCCCGTCGAACGAGGTCACCAGCATCCCCAGGGCGGCGCCGCCGAGCTCCACCGAGGTCGCGAAGTGCTCGGGCACGCCGGGCACCCGCCCGTCCGGACGGCTGGCGAAGGGCACGATCTGCTCCTTCGGCCAACGGCAGGCGGTGAGCCCCGCCAGGGCCATGGAAGCGCCCATCACCTTGAGGAACTGTCGTCTGGTCGCCGGCGGCAGCCGATCGAACTCGTCGTTCGGGAACTCGCGCCGCACCGCCTCCTGGAACTCAGGGGTGC
>CAZMED010000256.1:0-4833 GCA_964565045.1 uncultured Thermoanaerobaculia bacterium | reverse complement strand
TCAGAAAGCCGCCTTATGAGCTCGTCGAGATACTCCCGGAGCTCGTGGGCCGATACTCCGCCGGGTGGCTTGGCGTCGTCACCGATCTCGAGCTGGGACAGGACCCACGCGAGCTGGCCGGGGGTCAGACCGGCGTCCTTGCGGGCCGCAAGATCGAGGTGATCTTCGACCCTCAATCCCGTATTCTCGAGGGCCTTCACGTCGACCAGGTCTCTCAGCTCACCCCGAGAGAGGAGGGTGCACAGCTTGTTCGCCATGATCTCGCGGGTCGAGTCGATGCGAATGCCATCGAGCACCTGTTTTTCGCTGTCGATCTGTGGGGCCGGGTCATGGGCGATGTCGACGACCACCGATTCAGGTCCCCTCCGAACCAGAAACCTCCTGAAGGATGTCGACGTCCTGAGCCGCTCGACCGTGGCACCCACGTCCTGGGCGGCACCGTAGAGACCCGCTTCCCCCTCCTCGAGATTGTCGTCGGAGGTGAACAAATCGAGATCCAGGGTCGTGCGGTGGTGAAGGTAGAACCCTGCAAGAGCGGCGCCGCCGGTGAGGAAGAATCTCTGCTCGCGCGCGAAGAACGCCCTCAGCAGGTCCTGCTGGAGTTTATCGAGACCACGCGACATCGAGTCGTCCCAGCTCTGACCACCGCTCCAGGAGGAACTCCCAGAACGCGCGGCGGCGCCCCAGGTTTCTGGCGATCGCGCCCCACGAGCGAGCGACCTCCGAGGGCGTCGTAAACAGCCACACTTCGGTGTCTTTCGCCTCACGCAGGATCTTCCCGAGGAGGCGGGATCGTTCGGGTGGCGAGGCCGAGCGCAACCGCTCCCGAAGCTCGCCAACCGTCATTGGTTCGTCCCAGAGAAAGTAGGGCACCGCCTGCGGATCGGAAAGGTCCGAGGACAGGGAAACGGCTCCAGTGGAGCGTGGTGCGTCGGATTCGCTGGTCATGGAGTCAGGGTACCACGAGGCACGCGGGACGCGTGCCCCACGAGGCTGGCCGCGACGATCGGCCAATCATGTGGGGCAGCCGTCCCGGCTGCCGGGTGAGGGGAACGTTTGAACCTTGGAACGTTGAACGTTGGAACGTTTCGCCCACCCACCCGGCACGCGAGACGCGTGCCCCACAAGAAAGGCCACGCGCGACATCCGGCTGTTTTTGTGGGGCGGCCGTCCCGGCCGCAAACGACTGCTGCGGCTTCGCGACGTGCGGGCGGGACGCCCGCACCACCAAACTAGCCAGACCTGTCTTTGTGGGGCGGCCGTCCCGGCTGCCGGGTGGGGGGGAACGTTCGAACGTTGAACGTTCAACGTTGGAACGTTCCGCCCAACCACCCCTTGGTTGATCTCGAATCTCGAATTTCGGTCCCGCCCGCCCGGCACGCGGGACGCGTGCCCCACAAGACAGACCCCTGCGACTGGCCCTTCTTGTGGGGCAGCCGTCCCGGCTGCCGGGTGGGTGGACGACATTCGCCCCGGGTGATTTAATTCACGTCGTCGTCGGGGTGCTCGCCGAGGCCGGCGCGGCCGACCACGCTCCACTGCTCGAGGGCGGCCTTGGATTTGGACGTCCACATCGACGGGAACTTCGCGGGACGCCGGAGCAGCAGCACGTTGATGAGGTACTCCACCATCTTCGCATCGCGCTCGTCGTCGGTGCTGCCGTACTGCTCGGCGTCGCGGTTGACAACGGCCTCCACCGCCACCGCGCCCTGCTCTCCGCACGCGAACCGCACCTCGAAGACACAGAAGCCCGTCCAGCTGCGGTGGAAGTGGAGGGCGCCGTCCTTCCAGTAGACGAACCACTTGTCCTCCATCTCGCGGGGCACCACGCCGCGGCGGATCATGGTCATCTGCTCGGCGTTGAAGTGCAGACCGAGGGGAATGGTTGCGTTCACCTCCGGCATGGGCAGTGCGTTCCAGTCGGACGGCTCGGCGATCTTCATTCAGGCACTTTCTCCTTTCGATACTGGCTCTGGTTCGGATGAAATCACTTCAGGATTTCCCTGATCTGGGCTTTGCTGATTCGAAATTCCTTCGCGAGACGTTTCAACGAGACGTGCCGCCGCCGCCTGATTTCCAAGATCTCTGAGATCGACAGATCACGCTCCCCAGGGAGTCTGACGAACTTCAGGGGACCTGCATTTGGCAGTTCACTCGACGCCATCAGCCCACACCCGTGCCAGGCTTGAGCGTCGATGGGCCGATATCCACCGTCCATGATCTTCTTCATCGAGCTCATTTCTTCTCCTTCTGCTTGAGCCAGTCGTCCTCGAGGACGATGCGGATGCCCGACTCCTCGTAGTCGAGGAGGATCTGCAGGAAGGTGAGGGCGACCTTGGGCTCGACCACGGCGTAGGTGGCGTCCTCGAAGAACATCCCCAGGTCTCCGATGGGCAGCTCGACGGTGGCCGGCGGGTAGAAGACGTCCTGGAACATGAAGCAGGCCCGGGCCTGGGGCGTGGCGTCGGGGTCGAGGTTCTCCTCGATGACCCCGTCGCCGAGCGGGTCGTCCCACTGGTCGTCCTCGATGCCGTGGAGCGCGGCGAACTCCTCCAGGTCCGCGCCCTCCCACTCGGCCCACTCGCGCCAGGTGCCCGCCTCGGGAATGCGGTAGGTGTCGTCGGAGTCGTGGAAGATGTAGCCGTCCCCGTTGTCCTCGGCGACGATGACCTGGTCGTACTCGTCGTCGCGGAAGATGTAGGGCAGCAGCGGCCGGTGGTGCTCGCCGAAGTACCTGACCGCGCCCTTGACGATGTCGCGGGTGAAGGGCCAGCGGATGAGCTCCTCCTTCAGCCGAATGGTCTCGGCCCATGCCTCCGCCATCTCCCGTTTCTTCGCGGCGTAGCGCTCCTGGCTCTCCTGCTCCTCTTTCTGGATCTTCGCCATGTAGGCGCGGCCGGCTGAGTTGTCGTCGTTGACCTCACGCATCGCTCGACCCTCCCCTCTTCGGTACTCCTACACCGCTGCCCAGCATCCACCTGAAGCGCTCGACGACGCCCGCGAGCGGCGGGTCGAGGACGGCGTCGATCTCGGCCGCGATGCGCTCGGGCACGCCGCCGAAGAAGGCCTCGGCGACGCCGCCGGCGATGGCGGCCTGGGTGTCGGCGTCGCCGCCCAACGAGATGGCGAGGCGGATGGCGTGCTCGAAGTCGTCGGCGTCGAGAAAGGCGATCAGGGCCTCGGGCACCGAGCCGCGGCAGGTGACGTCGAAGCCGTAGTCGGGGCGGATGGCGGCGACGGTGCGGTCGAGGCGGTAGCCGAAGCGGCCGGCGATCTCGGCGCGGATCTCATCCTTGGTGGCGCCGATGCGGGCGAGGTGGACGGCGGCCGCGGTCGCCTGCGCGCCGGTGATGCCCTCGGGGTGGTCGTGGGTGACGGCGGCCGAGCGCGCGGCCTCGGCGAGGACCTCGTCGAGGGTGTCGAAGGCCCAGCCGATGGGGCTGACCCGCATGGCCGAGCCGTTGCCGAGGCTGTTGTAGGGGCCGCGGTCGGGGTCGCCCAGCCACTTGCGGAACATTCCGCCGTAGCCGCAGAAGGGATAGAGGTTGCCCCAGGTGCGGTAGGCGGCGGCGTAGTCGCCGTCGCCCATCAGGGCGTCGGCGGTGGCGATGGTGAGCACGGTGTCGTCGGTGAACCAGCGCTCCTCGCCGAAGAGGTCGAAGCTCTCCTTCTTGAGGGGGTGGCCCTCGAAGGCCGCGCCGAAGATGTCGCCTGCGATGGCGCCGAGCATGTCAGGCCCCCGGTCCCTTGCCGGAGAAGCCGGCGATGAAGGTGTCCAGGCCCGGGAACTCGTGCAGGCGGCGGCAGGTTTCGGGCGGCGGGATCTGGCACATGTCGATCTTCGTGATGCGGCCGCCGGCCACCTCGAAGAGCACGGTGGCGGCGAGCTTTCCTCCCTGCTGCACGACCACGCACGGCCGCGGACGGTTCGGGTACATCGGGTAGGGCCTCGTCTCGGCGAGCTCGGCAAGGACCTTCGCGCCCGACCGCCTGACGGCATCGAGCTTGCCCTCCAGGTAGTGCAGGTAGTCGGCGCGGCTCTCGATCTCCTCGAAGACCCACTGCGAGGCGTAGTGCACGTCCTCCGCGAGCAGCGGTGCGATCTCCGCCGCATCGAGCAGGTTGTAGGCCCTCGCCCAGGCCTCGGCGGCGTCTCTCTCGGTCAGGCTCTTCCCGTCGTCGGTCATGCTCTCCCCTTTCATGAATGCGCTCACGTTGCCGTTGCGTGGGTTGAGGAAACCCAGCTCGTCCTCCTCTCCGTCCTCGAAGGTCACCGTGGACACGAACCAGTCGGCGTCGGTCAGGCCCATGAACACGCCGGCCACGCGGCAGCGGGCCTCCGGGTCGGCGAGGTCGAGCTCGACGGGCCGGCCGGCCTCGTCGAGGATCGAAGCCGCCGCGATCGCGAAACCCGGTATGCTGCGGCCGCATCGCTCCTGCTCGACGCGGCGAACGTCCCAGACCGTGATGCTCGCTGCGTAAGCGCACGAAAAATCGTGGTCGAAGACCGAACCGCCGGCGCATCCGAGCCCGAGCAGTTCATCGAGGAAGTCGAACACCAGGCCGCCCCAGGCACGGTCAGGATCGACACCACCCCGACTGACGATTCTGGCGATGAGGTCGGCGGCCTCGCCGGGGAACGGCGGCCCGAGGAGGAAGGTGAGCTCCTTCACCGGCCGGCGGTTCGTTTCCTCGGCGAGGTCCGGGGTGGTCGTGGCGGGGCGAATTGTGTCCATGACGAACTCCCTTTCTGTCCCGCCGCTGAGCAGAATGGTGGGAGGCGCCGTCAAAAAAGCCCGTCGGGTTTCGCGACGGGCTGAGGCTGTCCTCCGG
>CAZMED010000255.1:0-4845 GCA_964565045.1 uncultured Thermoanaerobaculia bacterium | reverse complement strand
CCCACCCTCGGAAATCCGTCGTGCGCGGCGCACAACGGATTTCCGAGGGCCGGAGGTGTTTTTGACCTGGCGCTACCGGGTTGGGACGTGCTCCAGAGTGTCGAAGCTCCCGGGCCCGGGAACTCAAAACTCAAAACTCAAAACTCAAAACTGACGGCGGCTCCGTCTCCCCAACGTTCAGACGTTCAAACGTTGAACGACGAGCCCCCGCCGAGGCTCACTCCGCCGACGTGATCATCCCCCGATAATCCGCGATCACCTCGGCCGCGTGGGTCTTCGGGTCGACGTCGGGGTATGCCTCGAGGATGGTGCCGTCGGGTCCGATGAGGTAGGAGACGCGCTTCGGGACCGGCAGCAGGGCGCGGGCGGCGCCGACCGCCTTCGCGAGCTCGCGGTCGCGATCGGAGAGCAGGCGAAACGGGAGGCCGTTCTTGGCGGCGAAGGCCCGGTTCTTCTCGGGGGTGTCGTAGGACACCCCGACCACGGTGATGCCCAGCCGCTGCAACTCGTCCCAGCTGTCCCGCAGCCGGGTGGCCTCGAGCGTTCAGCCGGGGGTGTCGGCCTTGGGGTAGTAGAACAGGAGGTAGGGCCGGCCGGCGAGATCGGCGCTCGAGACGGTGCCGCCGTCGTGGGACGGAAGCTCGAAGTCGACAAAGGTCTCTCCCACGGCCAACATGTCGTCGCCTCCCTCCACCAGCGGCGTTCCGGCGACCAGGAGCAGGATCGCCAGTGCCGCCGCGCCGCGCTGTCGAGCTCTCGTCACGCCGGAAGCAACACAGTGGGTGCGAGCACTCATTCCCGCCCCGCCTCCTTGACCGTTCGCAGCCGGCCGCGCTAGGGTCGTGGCGGGCTCAGAGGAGGGTATATGGCTGGCAAGGCGGAACTGGTTGAGAGGGTGGCCGAGCTGACGGGGTACCCGAAGACCCAGGTTGCGATGACCTACGACCTTCTGTTCGAGATCCTGAGCCAGACCCTGGCGTCCGGCGACAAGGTGACGGTGCCGAACTTCGGGACCTTCCAGGTCTCGGAGCGCCCGGCGCGCACGGGCCGCAACCCGGCCACCGGCGAGCCGATCACCATCGCCGCGTCGAGGAGCGTGCGTTTCAAGGTCTCGAAGTCGCTCAAGGACGCGCTCTGAGGGCTGTGCCTCAGCGCGGCGTCAGCCGCTCGCCGAGCAGCAGCGCGAGCTGCTCCTCGAGGGGCGGCGGCTCGGGCTCGTCGCTCCACGGCCACCGGATGCGGATCTCGCGGCGCCCCGCCAGGTCGAGACCGGCCTGAACCGCGGTCGTCACCAGGCCCAGCGGCAGACCCTGCTGGGCCTTCACCCGGACCGCAGCCCCCGTCGCGCGGTCGGCGCCGGGCATGGTGCCGCGCATGATCCAGGACTGCTGCTGGTTGAACTGGTACAGCAGTCGCCCCATGGGGTCGTTCCACTGCGCCAGCCGCGCTTCGGTCTGCGGATCGGGGCGCGGGCTCAGCGGGATCTCGTCGAGCTTGAGGGAGAACGTGACATCAGCGGCCCCTGCAAGGATCGGCGCGGCGGCGAGCACGAGCATGACGAGAGTTCGACCCACTCTGATCCCCCTGTCACCGGTCCTTTCGGCAAAGCGGCCGGTTGCATCGGCGCCCGCCGCCGGCCGTTGGGCTACACTTCCATGGAGAATAACGGATGACCACCGTCTGCAGATTCCGGGTGCTCGCGGCGGCGGCGGTGCTCGGCATGGCAGCCGTCGGGTCCGCGGCCGACGAGGTCGCCAGCTACCGCATCGAGGTGGCGCTCGATCCCGCCGACCACCGCCTGACCGCCGTCCAGTTCGTCGAGTGGACGAACACCACGACCACCGCGACCGACGAGCTCTGTTTTCACCTCTACCTCAACGCCTTCGCCGGTCCCGACACCACCTTCATGCGCGAGCTCCGGACCAACCCCTGGGCCGGCGTGCCGCCCCGCGACGGCGGCTGGGGATGGACCCGGATCGAGCGCCTGACGCTGGTCGACGGCACCGATCTCCTCCCCGGGCTCGAGTTCGTGCGCCCCGACGACGGCAACCCCGACGATTTCACCGTCGCCCGGGTGCCGCTGCCGCGGGAGGTCCTGCCCGGTGCCCGGATCGGGTTGCAGATCGCGTTCGAGGCGCAGCTGCCGAGGGTGGTCTCGCGCACCGGGTACGTCGGCGACTTCCACCTGGTCGGCCAGTGGTTTCCCAAGCTCGGGGTCTTCGAGGGCGAGCATGGCTGGAACTGCCATCAGTTCCACGCCGACTCGGAGTTCTTCGCCGATTTCGGGAGCTACCGGGTCGCCGTCACGGTGCCCGCGGGGTGGGTCGTCGGCGCGACCGGGATGGAGATCGGCCGCGAGCCCGCAGCGCAGGGCCGGGAGACCGTGACCTACCGCGCCGAGCGCGTGCACGACTTCGCCTGGTGCGCCGCGCCGCCGGATTTGATGCAGGTGGTGGAAGCCGACTTCGAGCCCGGCCGCGACGTGCCCATGCCGTGGCTCGAGAAGGCCCGGACCCGGCTCGGCCTCAGCGCCGCCGAGCTCGAGCTGCCCCCCGCGAGCCTGCGCCTGATCGTGCCCCGCACCCACGCCGCCCTGGCGCCGCGGATGCTGCGCGCCGCACGGCTGGCGGTGGCCTGGTTCGGCCTCCACTACGGCGCCTGGCCCTACCCGCAGCTGACCATCGTGTCGCCGCCACCGGGGGCCGAGGCGGCGGGCGGTATGGAGTACCCCACCTTCATCACCACCGGCGCCGACCGGCTCGACGCCTTCCCGCCCTTCGCCTGGTCGTCGGACATCGAGTCGCTGACCGTGCACGAGTTCGGCCACCAGTACTTCTATGGGTTGCTGGCGTCGAACGAGTTCGAGGAGGCGTGGCTCGACGAGGGGTTGACGAGCTACGCCGAGACCGCCTGCATGACCGACATCGCGGCCGACCGGCTGGCGCCGGAGATCCGTCCGTACGCCTACTGGGGCGCCGAGCGGTTCGCGTTCGCGCGCTCGGAGCTGCTGGTGACGCCGGCGCGCCGAGCGTGGGAGTTCCGGAGCGGCGACAGCTACCACCTGGCCTCCTACACCAAGACTGCGCTCGCCCTGAAGACCGTCGAGGGGCTGATCGGTGCCGAGGCCATGGCGCGCGGCCTGCGCGCTTACGTCGAGCGCCACCTCTTCACCCACCCGACCGGGCGGGACCTCGTGACGGCGCTCTCCGAGGCCGCAGGGCGTGACCTGGAACCGTTCTTCGCGCAGGCGATCCGAGGCGATGCGGTCGCCGACTGGGGCGTCTCGGCGGTGCGCCACCACGGACGGCGCGAGCCGGAGGGCCTGCGCTGGGACGGCTCGGCGTGGCAGCCGGCTGGGGGCGCGGGCGCCGACGACGGGCTCGAGTGGGGCCCTTGGCTGGTGGAGGTGGAGCTCCTGCGGCGCGGCGACTTCGTCGGCCCGGTCGAGGTCGAGCTGACCTGGGAGGACGGCAGCACCGAGCGCCGCACCTGGAACGGGACCGCGCGCTGGGTGCGCTGGCGCATCGACAGCGAGCGGCGGCTCGAGCAGGTGGTGGTGGACCCCGACGGCGCCTGGGCCCTGGAGGTCCGGCGCGCCGACAACTATTGGCGCGAGAAGCCGGCTCCCGCCGACCACCCGTTGTGGTGGGTGCGCGAGGCGCTCGACCTCGCCGGCAGGCTCTTCCTGAGGTTCAGCTGAATGGTCGAGAACCCGTCCCCCGCCGCCGGTCTCCGCCTCGCGCTGCGGCTCTACAAGCTGGTGCTCGCGGGGTGGCTCGTGACGCTGGCGGCCTTCGTGCCGGCCCACGCCGTGGTCGCTTCCGCGACGGCTTCGGTGCGGGCCAATCTCCCGGCGGCGCCTGCGCCCGGCGACGAAGCGTTGATCTTCGTCGAGAGGCTCGCCCCGGTCTCGGCGCCGCTCGCCCTGGCGGTCCTCTCCGGATGCCTGGCGCTCGCCGCGTGGTCGGTGCTGTGGCACGCGGGCACCGTGCGCTGGTGGCTGAGCGCGGGCGCCGTGCGGGTCCGGCTGGCCGAGATCATCGGCCACGGCGTCGTCTGGTGGTGGCGCTACACCCGTCTCGGCGTGGTCGCGATCGGCGCCGCGGCCGCGCTGCTGACGGCAATCTGCCTGCCCGCGCTGCGCCTGCTCCGGACTGCATCTGACGCGACCGCCGTGGTGGTGCTCTCCGCCGGCGCGGTCCTGTCGTTCGCGGCCGCACTGTTGTGCTGGACCGCGGCCCTGCGCGGCGCCTGGCTGCTCGGCGAATCCGGGCGGCGATCGGCTCTCGTGGCCTGGTTGCGCGGCCTCGTCGCGACGCTGCGCCGGCCCCTCCGCTCGCTGCTTCCGCTGCCGGTGTGGGCGCTGCCGGGCGCCGCTCTACTCGCAGCGCCGCTCGCGGTCGACGGCCCGGCCGCGCTCCCGACTCTGCTCGCCGCGCCGCTCGCGAGCTCCTTCTGCTGGGTCGCCCTCTACCTGAGCTACGCCCCCCAGGAGCCGCCGGAGGAGTGGGTTCGCAAGATGCAGGCCCGCGCCGCCGCCCGCGCGGCCAGGCCGCGCCTGCCGCAGGACCCGTACAAGACGGGGCGGATTCCCACCCAACCACACGATTCGAAATAGGAATGAGGAATTAGGAATGAGGAATTCCCACCCGCACCCCCGGTCTCACGCGGGTGGGTGGGCGGCATTCCTAATTCCTAATTCCTAATTCCTCATTCCGAATTCTATTTGAGGTCCTTCAGCCGTTTCGGGCCGGCGGCGAGGATTTCCGGCGGGCAGCCGTCGGCGAAGGTCTTGAAGTTCTCGATGTAGCGCGCGGCGAGGGCGTCGTAGCGCTTCCAGTACTC
>CAZMED010000254.1:0-4847 GCA_964565045.1 uncultured Thermoanaerobaculia bacterium | reverse complement strand
GGCTGCTTGCTCACGTAGGAGTAGCCCTCGTCCTCGTTGGCCGCGAAGTTGTTGGGCGCTGTCGTCCGGCAGACGTCGCAGTCGATGCAGTTCGAATCCACGTACCACTTTCCTGGTACGTTGTCTTCAAGTTTGTCTTCGGGGTCGGCCATTTCGGTCTCCTTTCAAGCGGGGTGGCGCCCACGCAACGGCGGGATGATACCACCCGCGAACGGGTTGTCAATTCTCGGTCCGCGGTTCCTCAGCGAGCAGGAATCTCAAGTGGGCGGCGTTGCACCGTGGGCATGCCGGCGGCCTTCGCCGCGCCGTCACCGACCGGCGGCCACTGGCACTCGACGTCGTACGGGAAACCAAACGCCGGCAAGATCGCGGTCGGATCGTTGGTCCGGTTGTCGATCATGGTGCCGTAGACCGTCATGCCGACGATCGGCAAGGCGCTGCCCGAGTTCCACGTCACGAACTCGACCTTGATGGTGATGTCATCGGGGGCGGAGGCGAAGTTGAAGAGGCTGAAGAGCACGTCGTTGTACTGCACGTGCGCCATCGGCGGCAGGGTGACGAGGCGCACGACCGGGTTCCCGTTGGCATCGGTGAAGGGCTCGCCGTTGCCCTGGACCGGCGAGACCGCGAGGGTAATCGTCGTCAGCGGATCGGATGCGTTGAGGATTCCGAGGTTGTAGCGGAAGTCATCGTTGGCCGCGGCACCGGCGAGCAGCTGGAAGCTGAAGTCTCGCTCGTCGTTCACCGCCGACGGGTCGGCGAGGTTGTACCATGGCACCCCGGGCATGGTCTGGCCGTAGGTCCCGGTCGTCTGCACGAACTCGCCCTCGTTCTCGGAGTCCTCGAGGAAGAAGGTCATCGGCGTGAAGACGCGGGAGTTGACGATGACGTTGCGCGCCGTCCGGGTGCCGTCGTCCGCGAGCGTGCCCGCCTCCCAGGCGAAGACGACGATGGCGCCCGAGTTGGAGACGCCGGCCTCGTCGGCCCAGTACTCGCCGACCACGTCGCGCAGGACGACGGTGCCGCCGGGCGGGATGTCGGCGAGGTCCTCATTGAGATGGCCCCAGCCGTCGGCCTCGCGGGCGCCGAGCCAGGTGCCGCGGGTTGTGAAGCGGCTGGTGTTCGAGACGCCGCCGGTCGGGAGGTAGACCAGGGCCACGTCCACCGCCACCTCGGACTCGACGTTCGTGATGAAGACATCGGAACGCCAGCGGCTCGCACCCTCACCGGCGGTGTGGGCGACGCCCGGGATGTACTGCAGGTCCGACGCCAGGAACTGGGCCCCGGCCGGGCCGGCAATCGAAAATGCCGCGGCCACCGTGACCGCAGCGAGCGTGCTTCGCATCATTCGAACCTCCACGGTGCCTGGCCGAACGCCCGTCCGGCCGGTCACCCGCCTATCTTGACAGCATCGTTCGCGATGGGCAAGACGACCCTGGCCTCGAAGCCCTGCGGCTCGAGGTTCTCGAGCTCGATGCGCCCACCCTGGGCGGAGATGAAGCGCTCGGCGATCGCCAGGCCGAGCCCGCTGCCGCCGCGCCGCCGCGTGTAGAAGGCGGTGCGCACCCGTTCGAGCTCGTCGGGCGGGATGCCTTCGCCGCGATCGCGGACCGCGATCACCATCCATCCGTCGCACTGCTCGGCCCGGAGCTCGATCACGCGGCGGTCCGGCGCCAGCCTGTGGACGGCCTGAACGGCGTTGAGCACCAGGTTGAGCAGTACCTGCCGCAGCTGACCGGGGTCGCTGCGCGCCTCGGCGACCGGCAGCCCCGGGCCGAGCCGCAGGTGGACACCGTTGCGGTGGGCTTCGGCCTCCAGGAACTCGCACACGTCCTTGAGCAGGCGGTCGATCCGGACCGGCTCGAGCTCCGGCTCGCCGGGCCGGGCGTAGGTCAGGAAGTCGGAGACCAGGCTCGCCAGGCGGCCGACCTCGGCCCGCGTGCTGGCGAGCGAGGCGCTGGCGGCGGCGCCGTCCCCGCCGAGGTCCTCTCCGAGAAGCTCGAGGTTGAGGTTGATGGAGTTGAGGGGATTGCGGATCTCGTGGGCCAGGTTGGCGGCGAGCGCGCCGAGGGCCGCCATCTCCTCGGCCTCGAAGCGCTGCGCCTCGAGCCGCCGCGTACGCTGGATCAGAAACCACACGAAGGCAAAGGCGAGCGCCAGGGTGGCGACGGTGAGCGCGGCGATGACCACGGTCTGGGTCAGCAGGTCGCCGCGCAGCCGCGACACCCTCTCCGCCACCTCCGCCTGGTTGACGTTGAGGACCACATTGCCGACCTCGCCCAGCGGGACGGTAATGCGGTAGGGGTTTTCGGTCTCGATCACGTTCTCGTCCGACAGGGTGCCCCGTATCTTGAGGTCCTCGGCCAGCGCTTCGGGGATCTCCTCGGTGGACTGGCTGCGCGACGAGAAGACCACCTTGCCCTCGCTGTCGGTGACCTCGATCGACTGCCAGATGCGCCGTTCGGGGTCGCCCTCGAGGGTCCGCGCCAGGACCTCGCGCCGGGTCTCGACCACGTCGAGCTCCTCGAGCTCGGCATCCGCGAGCTCGGCGGCGATGCGCTGCGCCTCCATCCGCCCGCCGGCGAGCACGTCCTCGAGGTAGCGGCGCGACAGGGAGCCCGAGATGAGATGGCCGAAGAGGAAGATGATGCCGAGGATGAGGCCGAGGAAGACCACGGTCGCCACGGCGTACTGCCGCCGCAGCGAGCCCCTCGTGCCGAAAATGCGTGCTCGTTCGGTCAATGTGGCCCGCTCCGATCCCCCGTCACCGAGCCCTCAGGCCCTCCGCCGCTTCCTCCCACGACTCGCAATAGCCGTGCCAGCGCGCGACGGGAGACCGGCCCGGGCGCCTCGCTCAAACGCCGCAGGCGGTGCGGACATCCGACGCCCGGTGGGTGCGCTCCCAGGTGAAGTCCGGCAGGTCGCGGCCGAAGTGGCCGAAAGCTGCGGTCTGCTTGTAGATCGGGCGCAGCAGATCGAGGTACTCGATGATGCCGAGAGGCGACAGCGGGAAGACTTCGCGAACCGCGGCCGTGATCCTCTCGTCCGGCACCTGACCCGTGCCGAAGGTGTTGACCATCACCGACACCGGCTCGACGACGCCGATGGCGTAGGCGAGCTGCACCTCGGCCCGCGGGGCGAGACCCGAGGCGACGACGTTCTTGGCCACGTGGCGTGCCATGTAGGAGGCCGAGCGGTCGACCTTCGACGGGTCCTTGCCCGAGAAGGCGCCGCCGCCGTGCGAGCCGACGCCGCCGTAGGTGTCGACGATGATCTTGCGGCCGGTGAGCCCGCAGTCGCCCTGCGGGCCGCCGATGACGAAGCGGCCGGTGGGGTTGATGTGGATCTTGGTGTTGTCGTCCATCAGCTCCCGCGGCAGGGTGACGTTGATGACGTGCTCGCGCACCTGCTGCCTGAGGTCGGCGGTCTCGATCTCCTCCGAGTGCTGGCAGGAGACCACCACCGCCTCGATCCGCTGCGGCTGGTCGCCGAGGTACTCGATCGAAACCTGGGCCTTGCCGTCGGGCCGCAGCCACTCGAGCTCACCCGAGCGCCGCGCGGCGCTCAGTCGCCTGGTCAGGCCGTGGGCCATCATCAGCGGCATCGGCATCAGCTCGGGGGTCTCATTGGTGGCGTAGCCGAACATCAGACCCTGGTCGCCGGCACCGCCCGTGTTGACGCCCTGGGAGATGTCCGGCGACTGCGGGTCGATGGAGGAGATCACCGCGCAGGTCTCGGAATCGAAGCCGAACTTGGCGCGGGTGTAGCCGATCTCCCGGATCGTCTCCCGGACGATGGCGGGAAACTCGACGTAGGTCTCGGTGGTGATCTCGCCGGCGATGAAGGCGAGCCCGGTGGTGACCAGGGTTTCGCACGCCACGCGGCCGCCGCGATCCGCGGCCAGCACCGCGTCGAGGATGGCGTCGGAGATCTGGTCCGCGATCTTGTCGGGGTGTCCCTCGGTCACCGATTCCGAAGTGAAGACGTGTCGTCCGTTGGGTGCCATTGCGCCTCCTGTTCCGAGCGCACACCCTAGCACCGCGGCGTCAGTCCGGTCAATGATCTCTCGTCCTAACATTCAGACGTTTCAACGTTTAACGTTTGAACGTTGACTCCGTCGCAGAGTGCCAGGATGATCGCACGATGCGGTTCGGGAGGAACACCGAAGGGTGCGGGCCGTGAGCCGGCGCTGGGACGAGGCACGGTTCCGCGAGCTGGCGGCGCGGCTGGAGGCGTTTCGCAGGGGCTGCCGGGTGACGACGCTCGCCGAGGAGCAGGAAGCCTCCCGGTCGCCCTTCCGGCTGCTGGTCGCGTGCGTCATCTCGCTGCGTACGAAGGACGCGGTCACCGCCGAGGCCAGCCGCCGGCTGTTCGCCCTCGCGGACGACCCGGAAGGTCTGGCGTCCCTCGACGAGCGCCGCATCGCCGACGCCATCTACCCCGCCGGCTTCTACGCCACCAAGGCCGGTCAGCTGCGGCGCATCTCCGAGATCCTCTGCGACCGCTACGGCGGCGAGGTCCCGCCCTCCGAGCAGGCGCTCCTCGAGCTGCCGGGCGTCGGCCGCAAGACCGCCAACCTGGTGCTCGGGCTCGGCTTCGGGATCCCGGCGATCTGCGTCGACACCCACGTCCACCGCATCTCCAACCGGCTCGGGCTGGTGGCGGCGCCGACGCCGGAGAAGACCGAAGAAGCGTTGGCGAAGGTCCTGCCGCGCGATCTCTGGATCGACATCAACGACCTGCTGGTGACCTTCGGACAGAACCAGTGCCACCCGACCTCGCCCCGCTGCAGCGACTGTCCGCTCGCGGATCTCTGTCCCCGCATCGGGGTCGAGCGATCGCGATGA
>CAZMED010000253.1:0-4862 GCA_964565045.1 uncultured Thermoanaerobaculia bacterium | reverse complement strand
GGCGGCGGAGATCGTCGGCGGCGTCAAGCGCCGGGACCTGGAGGCGGGCGATCGGGTCGTGGTGTCGACGAGAAACTCGGTGTACTCGCTGACAGCACAAGCCGACGGCTCCTTCGAGGTCAGCGGGGGCTGGTTCGAGCGCGAGGGTGCGGGCAGGGTCAGGGTCGAGGTGCTGGGCTGCACCGCCGGCGGCCACGCGCTGTTCACCGAGCACATCGCGGCGCCGGGACTTTTCTTGGAGTTTGCCGACGGGCTGCGGACCACCCGCATTCGGACCGTGCGGCGGATTGCGGGACGCAAGGGGAGAGATGGTAGATGAGACTGCTGCCGGAATTCGGTGCCGGTGCGGAATGTCCGCAGCCAGAGGCGGGGTTTTGCCAGAAGGAACGTCAGTCCTGCTGCAGAGTTGGTCGGTCGAGTCGACGTTGACCTCCGGGGGACGGGGAGGAACGCCATGTTCATGCGATTCGTGCATCTCAAGATCAAGAAAGAGCTGGGGCCGGAGTTCGCCGGTTTTTACGAAGCGAGGATCATCCCCGCCCTCCAGGAGACGCCGGGCTGTCTCTACGCCAGCCTGTTGCGGCCGTCCTCCGACAGTGACGAGTGCATCTCGATGACGACGTGGCGCAGCGCGGAGGCCGCCGAGGCCTATGAGCGGAGCGGGCTCTATGACCAGCTCTTGGACGAGAGCGACGAATACATGGTCGACGCGACCGAATGGAAGGTCGGATTGAGCAGCGGAAGTGCGCCCGAGGTCCCGGCGCTCCACGACCCCGATGTCGAGAGGTACCCGGTGGAAGTCGCGGCGGTCAGCGAGGTCGTGGATGCGACCGGCCCGCAACGATTCTTCGTGCGCATCGTGTCCGCTCGGGTGGAGCCCGGTCGCTACGACGAGCTCAAACAACGCTACGACCAGGAGATCAAGCCGGCTCTGATCGCCACCAAGGGGTGCCGGGGGGTTTTCCTGGTCGAGAGCGTCAAGGCGCGCTCCCGCGTCCTGTCGGTGACCGTGTGGGACAGCGAGGAGGACGCCGTCCGCTATGAGCTGAGCGGTGCCTTCGACGAGCTCACGGCCAAGGTCAGCGAGTTTTTCTCCGGGCTCTACCAGTGGAAGCTCTCGCTCGGGCCCGCGGAGGAGCGGAGCACGGTCAGCGGCAAGGACCTCGATGTGAAGGGCTTCCAGGTCGTGACGGGACGGCGGATCGAGTCCTGAACGGATGCCGTCATCCGAATGCTCGGCCGGCACCTCTGGCCAATTCCCGATAGCTGAGATACAATCTCGCTCGCTACTCGAGTTCGAATTCGACAGGAGGCTGAGGATGGGTGGGCCGGTGACCGCGGCAATTGCCGCTGGAGTGCTGCGGATCTGGGACCGTCGTGTCTCGGGCATCGGAAGTCGAATGATCGGGTATGATCGTCCGAGGATCTCATGAATGACATACATCGTCGGTCTCCGGCCACCAGGTGTGCGGCTTCTCGACGAAGAGCCCGGGTTGGAGTGAATGAAGATGCCGGAACCGACACCGCGGTGCGAGCTGGATGCCGGTGAAATGGTGGTGCGTGTGCAGAAGGAGGTGCCGGGCCACGTCGAGGCAATAGCACCCGTCGTCGAGGAGATCATGGAGGTCATCCAACAGCAGGGGTGCGCCGCGGACAGCGAGTTCGAGATCGAGGTCTCGCTCTACGAGGCCCTGGCCAACGCGGTCGAGCACGGCTGCGGCCACGACCCGGAGAAACGGGTCGAGGTGATCGTGGCCTGCGACGAGCACAAGGGGATGGTGATCGTGGTCCGCGACCCGGGGCCCGGCTTCAACCCCGAGTCGGTTCCCAGCCCGGTGGTGGGCGAGAACATCTACGCCGACGGCGGCCGCGGGATCTTCCTCATCAACCAGCTCATGGACGAGGTCCGCTTCGAGAAGAACGGCACCGAGATCTGGATGATCAAGGGCCTCGGACGCGGCGGCAGCGAGAAGAAGTGAGCGCCGCGCCGCGACGACGCTGCCGGAAAGCGGTTCCCGCGGATGTCCGGGCGGTGCCCACGGCGCCGGCAACGGCGCTCGCTGTTCTCCTGATGGCGGTGGCGGCGGCATGCGGCTCCGCCGGCGGCCGCACGGATGCCTGGTCCCGGAGCTACCTGGCGCCTCCCGACACGGTCTTCGAAAACGCGGTCGAGGTGCTCGAGGAGGAGGGCTACCTCGTCGAGGCGGACCGCGGCGCCTTCAAGCTCTCAGCAGAGCCGCCCGCCGCGCGCCGCGGCCAGCCGGTGCTCGTGCTTCGGATCGAGGCCAAGGGCGAGCGGGTCGTGGTCGACGTCCAGGCGCGGCCCGACGAGGACGGCGGGCCGATGGTCTCCCAGCGCACCGACGCCGTCGTTGCCGAGCTGCTGTACGCGCTCGACCGCCGCATGCAGGGCATCCAGGGCTGACCCGCCGTATACTCCGGACGCAGCGGCGGCTCACCGGCCGTGACGCCGATCCGGAGGTCCGACATGAAGATCCCGAAGGTCCGCAGTGCGATGGTGTTGCTGGGCGCGGTGCTGGCAGTGTCCTGCGCACAGCCCGCCCCGAAGCCGCCGGTCGCCAAGAAGGTCCCCCACCCGATCGAGGCCCACGGCGAGTCCCGCGTCGACGAGTACTACTGGCTGCGCGAGCGCAGCGACCCGGAGGTTCTCGCCTACCTCGAGGCCGAGAACGCCTACACGGACGAGATGCTCGCCGGGACTGCCGCGCTGCAGGATGAGCTTTTTCGGGAGCTCAAGGACCGGCTTCAGCCCGATGACTCGACGGTGCCGGCCCTCTCCCGGGGCTACTACTACTTCGAACGCTTCGACGAGGGCCTCGAGTATCCGATCTACTGCCGCAGGAGCGGCTCGCCGGACGCCCCCGACGAGGTGATCCTCGACGTCAACAAGGTCGCTGAAGGCCACGACTTCTGCTCGGTGCGCGGGGTCGAGGTGAGCCCGGACTCGAAGCTGATGGCGTGGGCGCTGGACACCGTCGGGCGCCGGAAGTACAGCCTCCGGATCACCGATCTTGCGTCCGGGGAAACGTACCCGGAGGTTCTTGCCGAGGCCACCGGCAACCTGGCCTGGGCGAACGACAGCCGGACCCTGTTGTACACCCGGCAGGACCCTGTGACGCTGCGCGCCCACCAGGTGTGGCGCCACCGGCTGGGCAGCGATCCGGAGGACGACGTGCTCGTGTACGAGGAAGCCGATCCCACCTTCAGCGTTGCCGTGTGGCGGACGAGGTCGGGGGAGTACATCCTCGTCCACTCCGAGCAGACCCTGGCCTCGGAGTGCCGTTTCATCGATGCCGACGACCCGGAGGGCGCGCTCCAGCTCGTCGCGCCGAGAGAGCGCGGCGTCGAGTACAGCGTCGACCACGAGGGCGACCGCTTCCTCATCAGGACCAACCTGGAGGCCGAGAACTTCCGCCTCGTGGAGGCGCCGGTCGCGTCGCCGGGACGCGCCAACTGGCGCGAGCTCGTGCCCGGGCGCGAGGACGTGCTGCTCGAGGCGGTGGACGTGTTCCGTGATTTCATGGTGGTGACCGAGCGCCGGGACGGCCTGCGCCGCCTGAGAGTCGTTCCCGTGCAGGGACCCGAGATCGAGGTGAGCTTCGACGACCCGGCGTACGTCACCTGGGTCGACCGCAACGAGGAGTTCGTCACCTCCGTGCTGCGATACGGTTACAGCTCGCTCGACACCCCGAAGACCGTCTTCGACCTCGATCTCGCGACCGGCGAACGCCGGCTGATGAAGCAGGACAAGGTGCGCGGCGGCTTCGATCCCTCGAATTACGTGGTCGAGCGGCTGATGGCGCCGGCCCGCGACGGCATGGCGGTGCCGGTGTCGCTGGTCCACCGCACGGGGCTCGCCCGCGACGGCAACAGCCCGCTGTTGCTCTACGCCTACGGCTCCTACGGCGCCTCGACCGACGCCGGCTTCCGGCCGGAGGTGGTGAGCCTGCTCGACCGCGGCTTCGTCTTCGCCATCGCCCACGTGCGCGGCGGCCAGGAGATGGGCCGCTGGTGGTACGAGGACGGCAAGCTGCTCCGGAAGCAGAACACCTTCACCGATTTCATCGACTGCGGAAGGTACCTGGTCGCCGAGGGCTTCACCGCGACCGACCGGATGTTCGCCAAGGGCGGCAGCGCCGGCGGACTGCTGATGGGCGCGGTGGCCAACACGGCGCCGGGGCTGTTCGCCGGCATCATCGCCAACGTGCCGTGGGTGGATGTGGTCACGACCATGCTCGATGAGACGATTCCTCTCACCACCTCGGAGTTCGACGAGTGGGGTGACCCGAAGCACCGCGAGTACTACGACTACATGCTGTCCTACTCTCCCTACGACAACGTGGCGGCGCGGGACTACCCGGCCCTGCTCGTGACGACGGCGCTCGAGGACTCGCAGGTGCAGTACTTCGAGCCCGCCAAGTGGGTGGCCAGGCTGCGCGCGAAGAAGACCGACGACAACCCGCTGCTCTTCGTCTGCGAGATGGGCGCGGCCGGCCACGGCGGCGTCAGCGGGCGCTTCAAGCGCTACGAGCAGACCGCGATGGAGTATGCGTTCATGTTGGGAATCCTCGACGGCAGTCTCTGATCAGGAGATGAGGGCAGCTGAAGGGAGCCCCGTGCTTGACCGAGGTCAGGGGTGAAGGGTCAAGGGTCAAGATATCAAGGCGCCCGGACGCCGCTCATCTCTTGACCCTCAACTCTTAACCTCCTAACCCTTAACCCTTTACCTCTTAAACCTTTACCCCTTAACCCTTCACCCTTGACTCTCGACCTCTGACCCATCACGAAAAGCCCCGCGGCTCGGCCGCGGGGCTTGTTTGTCCGTGATGTGGTCGGGGTTC
>CAZMED010000252.1:0-4885 GCA_964565045.1 uncultured Thermoanaerobaculia bacterium | reverse complement strand
AGCGCGTCCTCGCCGTCGCTGTAGTAGCGCAACCGCGTCCCCATCCGCTCGTACTCCAAAGCCTCGTAGAGGGCGATGGCCGCGCGGTTGGTCGGACGCACCTCGAGAGTCAGGCTCTCCCCTCCCATCTCGATGGCATGCTCCTCCGCCAGCTGCATGAGCCGCCGGCCGAGCCCCGCGCGCCGCAGGCCGGGCAGCGTCCCCACCTTGAGCACGTGCAGGTCGAGGTACTGCCAGGCACAGAAGAGGTAGGCGGCGAGCGCGCCCCTCTCGTCGACGGCCACCCGGTTGAAACGCCCTTCGGCGAGGATCTCGGAGATGAAGAACTGCGGCGGCCACGGGTCGGCGAAGCACAGCAGCTCGACCTCGACCAGGGACCGCAGGTCGCCGAGCTGCGGCAGGCGGACCGAGAAGCGTTGTGCCACGTCAGTCGGCTGCCACGCGAGGGACCGGGGGCCCCTCGACGTACAGCGGTTCGAAGCTGTCCGGCGGGGCCCCCGCAGCGGCCAGGTAGAGCAGCCCTTCGGCTGCGCTGCGGGCGACCGAGGCACGCTCCGCGGCTCCGAGCTCGAGTGATTCGGCCGCGGACCACGGGCCTTTGCGTACGGCATCGGCGACCGCCATGATCTCGATCTCCGCCTCGGGAATCGGCGGCTCTCCGGCCACGAGACGGAACCTGCGCGCGTAGATCTCGCCGCGGCGCCCGGGCTGCGCGCTCCACACGACGCCTTCACCGGCGCAGCGCGCGGCCAGCATGAGGAGCGAATCGTACGCCACGCACCGGGCCCCGATCCCGGCCTCCAGTCCGGCGGCCGTGGCCAGCCCGGCGCGGATCCCGGTGAATGATCCCGGCCCCCTGGAGACGACGATGGTCGCGAGATCGGCCGGGCCGATCCCCGCGTCCTCCACCACCAGGTCGACCGCGGCCAGGAGCAACGTCGAACGCGGCGCCACGCCCCCGAGCCGCACCAGCGAGGCGACCTTCATCTGCCCGGTCTGCAGCGCCACCTCGAGCTGTGGTCCGCAGGTCACCACGGCCAGGCAAGGGAGTCCGAGGGCCGTCGGCCCGTTCACTGGCCGAGCCTCTCGACTCGTGGGTCCGCACGGCCGGGGACCAGGCGCAGGACCGCCTTCGCCGAGCGATCGACCGCCTCGCGGCTGAACGGCATCGGCGCCGCCTCGCCCCGGAGCCAGCTCGGCAGCTGGTCCGCGTAGTGGCCCGACCAGGGCCTTCCGGACTGTCCGACCGGCAGCCCGAGCACCGTGGCATCCCAGTTGCCGACCTCGGTCACGAAGCGCATCGCCGGCGCCGCCGTCACCGTGAAGGGCCGGTCCTGACTCCAGGAGTGCGCGCTGACCGTCGAGCTGTCGCCGCCGATCGGAAACGGACCCCGGCTCCAGGTCCTCGACAGCAGTCGGCCGACCAGCGCCAGCGAGGCGACCTGGTGCTCGAAACGCACGGTGTGGAGTTCGCCCCAAGGTCGAAGCGAGGCGTCGTGGTCGAGCTCGGCGAGCACCTCGCCGATGATCTCGCCGCGGGTCTGGCGTCCCTCCCGGTTGACATCGTTCCACCAGCGCTCGTCGAGACCACCGACCAGCAGCCGCAGCAACTCATCGCGGCCGACCGGATTGGAGGGCAGCCCGCGGGCGGCCGTTTCGTCCCCGCCCACCGCCTGCTGCAGCTCGACCATGAACCGGGCGTAGAGCCCCGCAGCCGTCGAGTCGGCATCCAGGCTCCCGTCCCAGGCCATCAGCTCCCGGGCGGCGACCCCACCGCGTGCCTCGAGGTCGGCCCGGAGCTGCCTGAGCAGCGAGATGGCCTGCACCGAGGTCAGGTCCGTCTGCAGCTCGAGGAAGCCGTCGACCGTCCAGTCGCTGCGCGAGGCCAGGACCTGGCGGATCCGCCGCGCCCGCCAGGGGGGGGCGAACTCACCGGCGAACGCCTGCTCGGACGGGAAGACCCCTTCGCCGAAGAGATCGTGGTTGGCCGCGACCTCGAACCCCTCGGGGGCGCCGGTCCGGCGGGGGTTGGCCGCCATGGGCCGGAATCCCTTCCAGGCCCAGCTCGTGTCGAAGCCGGGCGCCGGCAGCTTTCCGGCGCCGCGGTCGCGGATCGGCGCCCGGCCGACGACCTGGTGGAGGATCTCGCCGCCGGTGTCGGCGGCAACCAGGCTCATCGAGGGGCCGGTCAGCGCCGTCCACGCGGCGGCCGCGCCGTCGACGGTCACGGCGCGGTTCATCCCGAGGATGGCCCGTACCAGGCTCGGTCCCTGATACCCCGTCCAGGCGAGGGCCAGAACCTCGCCGCGCTGCTCGCGGACCACCGGCCCGTGCACCGAGATCCGCACCTTGAGCAGCACCGGATCGGTCTGCCAGCGGACGACGATGTTCTCGGTGACGGTCCGCAACGGCTGCCACTGACCGTCGACCAGCTCCCGACCGCCGAGGTCATCCACGGTCAGCCGGAAGAGGTCCTGGTCGTCCATCATGGCGGATGCCAGGCCCCAGGCGACCCCCTCCGTGTGGCCGACGATGACCCCGGGGATGCCGGCGATGGATGCGCCGGAAACCGAGTGCCGGGGGCCGCTCAGCTGCACTGCATACACGATGCCGGGCATCTGCACGGCGAAGTGCGGTTCGCTCGCCAGCAAGGGCATGCCGGACGCACTCCGCTCGGGCGACAGCACCCAGGAGCTCGAGCCGGCGTCGCCCATCGGAGCACTGATCGGCTCGTGGTCGCGGAACGGGTGGGTGATGCCGTCGACCGGCGGAATCCAGGCGCGCGCCTCCTGAGGCGACCAACCCCAGAGATCGACCGCCCGCTCCCGCCCGAGGCGGGCGAGCTGCACCGCCCGCTGCAACTCCTCCCCCATCGCCCAGCTCATGTCCATCTGCAACATCATGGCGACGGCGAGCGAGTCCTCGACCGTCCACTTCTCGGGCGGCACTCCGAGAAGCCACACCTCCGGCGCGATCCAGCTTCCGAAACGGTCGATCGCCGCGTTGATGCCGGCGGCGTACAGATCGAGAACCCGCCGTTCTTCGGCGGTCAGCAGAGCCGCCTGCCGGCGCGCCGAGGCGGCCAGGCGCAGCGACCTCGATCTCCGGTCGCCGGCGAGGCCAGCCTCACCGAACAGCTCGGCCACGCGGCCGTTCGCCGAGCGGCGCGCCAGGTCCATCTGGAAGAAGCGATCGCGGGCGTGCAGGTATCCCTGGGCGAACCAGAGCCCCGAGTCGCTGCCCGAGAACACGTGCGGCACGCCGCGATCGTCGAGGACCACGTCGACCACACCGGGGCACCCCACCACCGACTCGGTCGTCCGCGCCCGCTCCGGGAGGCGGCTGGAGGCCACCCTGGCGCGCAGGAAGGCGAAGCTCAGGACCGCGGCCAGCAGCAGGACCGCAAGCACGGCGAGCATGACGAACCACGGACGACGAACCATCGGGCCTCCGCTGCTTCATTCTACCGGGCTTCGTCGGCCGCGCGCCCTGCACACCCCACGCTTCGGAGTACCGGGCCCGGAGAAGGTATACTCCGACACTGAACACCATGCTTCCGCGACGACGACGTTATGCGACGCGCCCACCGAGGCGACGCACCTGATGGCGCGGGCCACGACCCCCGCCTCGCGCCTGGCCAAGCTCTCGTCGGTCCTCGACGGCGCCCGCAGCATGCTCATCATCGTGCAGAACACCCCGGACCCGGACGCGATCGCGGCCGCGGCGGCCCTGCGGGAGCTGGCCAACGAGCGCCACGAGATCGCGTGCTCGGTCGCCTACTCCGGGACGGTCCTGCGGGCCGAGAACCTCGCCCTGCTGCGCTACCTCGGGCTCAACACCCGCGCCCTCAGCGACCTCGACCTGGAGCGCTTCGACCGCCTGGCAATGGTGGACGCCCAGCCGGGCGCCGGCAACGTCAACTTCGATGCGGCGGTGCGGCTCGACGCGGTGATCGACCACCACCCCATCCGGCGCGAGACCCGTTCGGCGAGGTTCACCGACGTGCGCCGCCGCTACGGCGCCACCTCGACCATGCTCTACGAGTACCTCAAGGCGGCCCGCATCGAGGTGCCGACCCCGGTCGCCACTGCGCTGGTCTACGGCATCCGCTCCGACACCCAGGACCTCGGCCGGGAGGGCACCAAGGCGGATCTCGAGGCTTTCCTCGACCTCTACCCGCTCGCCAACGCCCGCGCGCTGGGACGCATCGTCCAGGCGCCCCTGCCGCGGAGCTACTTCTCCAGGCTGCGGATCGCACTCGACCGGGCCCGGATCTACGGCACGCGGGTCGTCTCGGACCTCGGCCCGCTCGACTCGCCGGAGATGGTCGCCGAGGCGGCCGACTTCCTGCTGCGCGCCGAGGGCGTCGAGTGGTCGATGTGCCTGGCGATCGTCGACGGCTGGCTGCACCTCAGCCTGCGGACCATCGACCGCGAGCGCCACGCGGGGCACATCGCCCGCAACCTCGGCGGCCGTCGCGGCTTCGGGGGCGGCCACCAGGCGCTGGCGGCGGCGCAGATCCCGCTGTCGTCGCGCACCAACGGAGAGCGCCACACCCGCACCCTGGTGCGCGGCATCGTCAAGCGTTTCCTCAAGGCCACCGGCAACCCCGACGACCCGGGCGAGCCGCTGTGTATGTAATTCTCAATTTTGAATTCTCAATTTTGAATTCCCCTCCACCCCGCCGGAGCGCCGGTTTCTTTTCGGCGTTGCGCAGGGGGGCACGCAAAGCAGCAGCGACCGGAAAGCCCCATCCCCCCGTCAAACCACCGGGGGGTCGGCTGGGTGGGAATTGAGAATTAAGAATTAAGAATTGAGAATTACGCCGATAGCGGCTTCTCGTACACCCGATACACCTTGTACAGCTCCCCGTCCATGAGGCGCA
>CAZMED010000251.1:0-4894 GCA_964565045.1 uncultured Thermoanaerobaculia bacterium | reverse complement strand
GAAATCCGAAATCCGAAATTCTCGGGCGGGTGGGTGGAAACGTTCGAACGTTCAACGTGCCGACGTGCTAACGATGGTGGCTCTACTGATCCTCGACCGGATGATCATCGGACACCTCGGGGACTTCCGCCCGCCGTCGTCCTCGCCTCACGACGCGGGTGCCGGCGAGGATGTCGTGCAGCGCCCGCCGGTCGGCGCGGATGAGCATCATCAGGTGCCCCCACTCGAACATCACCGAGCTGACGCAGTACGCGGCGAGGCGGAGGGTCGCCCTCGAAGCACCGATCGGGCAGCGCTGCCGGTAGTCCATCACCCGCAGCCCGAGCGCCCACTTGCCCGGCGTGGCGCCCAGCAAGCCCCACCCGACCACGAAGTAGCACCACCAGAGCGCGATCCACAGGCCGAGGATGCTGCTGGCGTGTGCCAGCCACGAGGGGGCCGAGGCGGCGCGCGCGATCTCGTCGATGCCGCCCCACAGGGCGCTCCACTGGAACTCCTGCCCGACCGGCATCGCGAGCAGCAGGCACAAGACGCAATAGAGCGCCATGTCGAGGAGGCTCGCAACGAGACGCGAAAGGGCCCCTGCGGGCCGCCAGCCGTCCTCGGCGTAGAGCTTCCGGCTCACTAGAGAGGTGTCAGGCCGCCGCTGCGCTGATGCGCGAGCCACAGGCCCGAGTAGCTGTGGAGAAATTTGAAGCGCGAGCTGTACACGTTCTCCAGCTTGTTCGTGTCGCCCCTGAACAGCATGTCGTCGATGAACCACTGGAAGCGGCGCTCGACGTCGCGCGCGCGCTCGAGACTCTGAGCCGAGTGCTCGAGCAGCTGGTACAGCCGCTCGGGGTTCCGCGCTGCCTCGAGGCGCGAAATCTCGTCCCTCTCTTCGTCCATCTTGATGCGCAGTGCGGCCGAAGCGAGAAAGAACCTGGCCAGCTCCGACTGCGCCGTGCCCTGCTCCACGGTGTCGTCGATGAGCATCCGATAGCTTTCGATTTCCCAACTGTCGAGGCCGAGACGCTGAACCTCCGGAGCCTGGGCGACCTGCCCGGGAAGGCGGTCCCAGACCACGAGCTCCAGGGCGAACATGATCTTGTGGAGGGGCTCGCTGATCAGGGGGTCGGGCGGCAGGAGCTTGCTGACTGAGGCGCCGTCGCCCGCCTCCGCGGCCGCAGCAGACGCGCCCCCTGGCTCGTCGCTTTGAGCGACGTGATCGTGCCCGACGGATGCGGCTCGGACCTCGGCCGCCGGTGGCTCGTCAACCGGCCCCGCCGGCACGCGGGGCGCCGGGTTGGCGGCGGAGTCGAACCTCGCCAGCACCGCGTGCATCGCGCGGGTCATCTCGGTGATGTCGTCCCGTTTGACATTCTCCTGGCGCCGGCCCGATTCGTATCGGATTCTGAAGTGGCGGAAGTCATCGAGCTGGCGCTTGAGCTCGTCGTCCGCCAGCTCCGGGTGCCGGTTGAGGTAGCGTTCGATCTCCGAGATGCGGTTGGAGTTGCCGAGGACTCTCTGTTCCTCGAACTCGAAGAGCTGCCTGAAGCGGTTCTTGGCGACGATGTTCGCCGTCACGATCTCGACCATCAGCTGCGGCTGCAGGACGTTCGTCCCGAGCCGCTGCTTGAGGCGCCGGTAGCGCTCGTAGACCTTCGACGCCGCCTCGGCGTCCGCGTCGTCGATGCCCTCGAAATCCTGCCGGATCGACCGCACCGCTTCGATCAAAGGCGCCGCCTCGGCAGCCGGAAGCCCGGGCAGATCGGTGAACTCGCCGAGACTTCTGAAGCTCCGCAGGAGCTCGGAGGCTTCCCTGGGGACCGCGACCCGGCCGTCGCCCGGCGCCTCGGCGAGCCGTGTGCAGAGAATGTCGAGCTTGTCCAGCGTGTCCTGCTCGAAGTGCTTGAACATGAGGTAGAACTTGATCAGAGCGCAGAGGACCTTCTGGTCCTGCCTGTTGATGTGGTCGAAGAACCTGCGCAGCACCGAGGGTGCGTAGCCGGCCTCGATCCGCGACAGCTCGCGGTGGATCCGGTCGAGCTCACGCTCGATCTGGTCGAGCTCCGGGACCGCTGCGGAGCTGGCCTCGACGCCGACCGCGTGCACCATGTCCTGGAGGCGTCGGTGCAGCCCCTGAAAATCGTAGACGTACCGTATCGGACCTTCCCCGAGGTGATTGATGACGCTGCTCAGAAACTGGTGGAAGGTCCACAGCGATCGAAAGCGGTCGGCCAGTGTGGTATACCGAACGCTCGCCGACGGCGTTGCGGGGCCCTGCATATCGGCCGAGGATACATCCTCCCGGCGGTGCGGACAACGAAGGAGAAATGCCGATGCTCGGAGATATCGTGGTCGGTCGCGACGAGATCGCCTCCATGAACCGTCGCCTGGCGGAGGAGATCGAGGCCGATATGCGCGCCCCTTCGGCCGTTTTCATCGGGGTGCTGAAGGGCTGCGTGTACTTCTTCACGGACCTCACGCGCCAGATCTCGAAGCCGATGGAGATGGACTTCATTCAGGTCTCCAGTTACGGGGCCAGCACGACCTCGTCCGGATCGGTGGTCCTGGTCAAGGACATCACCGTCGACGTGCGCGACCGCGACGTCTACCTCGTCGAGGACATCGTCGACACCGGCACGACGCTCAGCGATGTGATCCGTCTGATCGAAGCCCGGCACCCGCGTTCGATCCAGGTCGTGGCGCTGCTGTCGAAGCCGTCCCGGCGCCAGGTAGAGGTCGATGTCGCTTTTCTCGGGACCGACATCGACGACCTGTTCGTAGTGGGCTACGGCCTCGACCACGGCGAGCGCTACCGCAACGTGCCCGACATCCATGTTCTGGTGGAAACGTGAGAGGGGGGGTAGATCCGGGACGAAAGAGCGCGCATGATCTCAGGTGACAGCGTGGCCGGTGCAGGCTAGAATGTGCCAACACAACAACCCGATCACCGGGCTGAGGATGGGGGAGGGATGAAGCCGAGCGAATTCCGGGTGCTGATCAGGGGCGCCGGTGAGCTTGCGACGGCGACCGCGCACCATCTCTACACCCAGGGCTTCACCAATGTTCTGATGCTGGAGCGTCGGTATCCGAAAGCGGTCCGGCGCCAGGTGTGTTTTTCGGAAGCGATCCTCGACGGGACCCAGACCGTGCAGGGGGTCGTTGGCCGTTTCGTCCGCAACGTGCCGGAAACCGTGGCCGCGAACGAGGCCGGGGAGATCGCGGTGGCGGCCCTCGCACTCGAGGACGTGTTGCACGAGTGGCAGCCGCAGATCTTCATCGAAGCTGCCATGCTGCGGAAGAACTGGGGCCTGAGGCGCGGCATCGCGCCGGTGGTCATTGCCCTCGGCCCGGGCTATGTGGCGCGCAAGGACTGCGATGCCGTCATCGACACCGTCCGCGGTCCGCAGGTCGGCGCAGTTCTCGAGGACACCGGCGAGCGCCTGCGCGACGAACCGCCGGCCCAGATCATGGGGTTTTCCGGCGAGCGCTCGGTGAAGGCCATTCGCGACGGGATCTTCTTCACCCACCACCGGATCGGCGGCGAGGTCTCACAGGGCGAGCGGATCGGAACCGTGGTCTCGGTGTACGGCGTCGAGGATTTTCGCCAGGGCGTGCCGGTCGACGCCTCGTACCCGGTGACGGCGAGGATCGGCGGCGTCCTGCGCGGCCTGCTGCGGGACGGCGTGCCCGTGAAGAAGGGCGACCGCATCGCCGATGTCGACCCTCGCGGCCGCACCGACGACCTCGACCACATCTCGGACAAGGCGCACCGCGTCGCTGAAGGCGTTCACGAGGCCTTGTTGGGCCTGGTGACCGAGCTCGCGCAGCGGCGGCGCGCGCCGGCCAAGCAGAGCCGGCGCTCAGGAGGTGCTCGCGCCGCGGCGAACAGCCCGAAGAACGCCGGCTCGGGGAGGAGAGGGCGGAACGGCAGCGGCGAATCGGTTGGCGCAGCGCGGTTGAAGCCTGATCCGCCTTCGAAGAAGTCCAAGGGGACGGCGAAGAGCTGAGACCTGAGATCTGGGCGAGGGGTACCGTGTCGGCTCGAAAGTTGATCTCGCGTTCGTTGTGGCGAATCCGGAAACCGGTCCTCGCGCTCGGCGGAGGCGGCGCCCGCGGGTTCGCGCACCTCGGCGTGCTCAAGGCCCTCGACGAGGCGCGGCTCGAGGTCGCGTGCATCGTCGGCACGAGCATGGGCGCGGTGGCCGGCTGCATGTACCTCGCCCACGGGTCCGCCGACCGTGCCATCGAGCTGTGGCGGCAGGCGCTCGCCGACGGTCTGATTCCGGCGGTGCGGACGATCGGCAGGCTGCCGGATGCCGGCGCCAAGGAGCATCCCCTGATCCAGGTCGCGCGCCGCATCAGCAACCGGGTCGTGATCACCTTCGCCATGAACCGGAGCACGATCCTCGACAGCCGGGAGCTCGTCCAGGCGCTCGAGTATCTGGTCCCGGACCTGAGCTTCGCCGACCTGCCGAAGCCTCTGGTCGTGGTGGCGACCGACCTCGAAACCGGCGAAGAGGTCCGCCTGCGGGAGGGAAGGGTCCGGCCCGCGATCGATGCCTCGAGCGCGATTCCAGGTGTCGTGCCCGCGGCCGAGATCGGCGGGCGGAAGCTGGTCGACGGTGGGGTCGTGGCCGAGGTGCCTGCGATCGCCGCCCGCGACGAGGGCTGGCCGGTGATCGCAGTCGACGTGTCGATGGAGGTGCCGCCGATCGGCGAAAACGACCTCGTGCTCGACACCATGATGCGGACCCAGATGATGACCGCCCGGCTGCTGCGCCGCGAGCAGCTGCGCGCGGCGACCCACGTCATCCGTCCCGCCGTGGGCGCCGCCGGCTGGGCGGAGTGGCACCGCTTCGACGAGTTCATCGATGCGGGCTACACCGCCACCCGTCGCTTCCTCGGC
>CAZMED010000250.1:1833-4903 GCA_964565045.1 uncultured Thermoanaerobaculia bacterium | reverse complement strand
AGGACCGCGGGCGAGGGTGGAGCACTCCCCGAACGGCACCCTCGCGAAATCGCCCGCCGGCCCGTCGATCGCGGCAGGCCCGCGGCGGATCCTGGATCTCGATATGGTTCTCGATTCTGCAACGAGAAAGCGCCTGCACAGATCTCCTGAGAGAGGGCTAAATCACTCATACGAATATACTAAAAGTCACCTGTTTTCGATTCGCAATTTTCTTCACAATCGGCTAACATCGTGCGCCTGGAGGGCGCTCAGGTTCATGATGGCTCTCGACGCGGTGGGATTGAAGCGCAGGGCACGGGTGATCATGATCGAAGGAGGTCACCGGGTTCGCGCCCACCTCAACACGCTCGGCATCCACATCGGTGACTGGCTCACGGTCGTCGAGCGGGCGCCGTTCCGCGGTCCGGTCCTGGTCGAGGTCAACGGCACCAGGCTCGCCCTGGGCCGCGGGATCGCGGCCAAGATCCGGGTCGACATCGACGGCACGCTGGAACCGCTGGTCCGGCCTGCCCCCGACATCGAGGCCGATCAGGCATGAGGTTCGTCCTCGCCGGACAGCCGAACTCCGGCAAGAGCACGATCTTCAACTCGGTGGCCGGGTACCGCTCTGCGACCGCCAACTTTCCCGGATCCTCGGTGTCCTACACAGTCAGCCGGGCTCTGATTCTCGGCCGCGAGGTCGAGGTCGTCGACCTGCCGGGCACGTACTCGCTGACCTCGTCGCAGTCGGTGGCCGGCCAGGGCGAGAGCTACCTCCTCGACGAGGCCTTCGACCTCATCATCAACGTGGTCGATGCGAGCCGGCTCGGGCGCTCGCTCGAGCTCACGCAGCAGCTCCTCGAGCTCGAGCGGCCGATGATCGTGGCCCTCAACATGACGGACGAGGCGGCGAGGGGCGGCATGGAGGTCGACCACGAGGCGTTGGCGACGGAGCTCGGCGTGCCGGTGGTGCCGACGGTGGGCCGCCAGGGGCTCGGGCTCAAGGACCTTTTCCGCATCGCCCTGCAGCACGCTCACGCCGGTCGCCCCAGCGTCCCGCTGGCCCTTGACCGCGAGGTGGAGCAGGCCCTCGACGAGGCCCGCGCGCTGCTCGTCGTCGACGCCGTCCGGCTCAGCGTGCCGGCTCGCTTCGCCGCCGAGAAGCTGCTCGAGCGCGACCCGCACTTCGAGCAGCTGGTGTACCCGCGACACCCCGCGCTCAAGAGTCGGATGCGCGCGATCGCGACGGTGCTGCAGAAAGCCCACGGCTGGGGGGCGGACGAGGTGATCTCGGGCAGCCGCCACGCCGTGGCGCACCGCATCGAGGAGCAGGTCGTGACCCACAGCCGGCCCCGACTCGGGTGGCGGGACCGGGCGGACCGGGTGCTGCTGCACCCGCTGTCGGGCGGGCCGTTGATGCTGCTGATCCTGGGGGTCCTGTTCTGGATCGTCTTCAGGGTGGGGCAGCGCTTCGAGGCGCCGTTGGTGGCGCTCACCGACCGGCTGGCCGAGGCGCTCGCCCTGCGGCTGCCGCCGGAGACCCTGGCGGGCACGGTCGCGAGCGGAGTGCTCCACGGCGTCGCCGGCGGGGTGGCGATCGTTCTGCCGTACCTGCTGCCTTTCCTCATCGGGCTCGCGATCCTCGAGGACACCGGCTACCTGCCCCGCATGGCCTACATCCTCGACAACTTCATGCACCGCATCGGCCTCCACGGCAAGTCGGTGCTGCCCTTGATCCTCGGTTACGGCTGCTCGGTGCCCGCCATCATGGCGGCCCGCATCCTGCCGTCGACCCGCGATCGGCGCATCACCGCCGTGCTGGCCTCGTTCATCCCGTGCTCGGCGCGGACGGTGGTCATCTTCGGGCTGATCGCGGCTTTCATGGGACCCCTGTGGGCGCTCTTCATCTACCTGCTCAACCTGGTGCTCGTCGTGGCCCTGGGCAACGTGCTCGCGCGCACGATGAAGGGCGCACCGCCGGGGCTGATCCTCGAGATCCCCGAGCTCCAGGTGCCGAGCTTCAAGACCCTGGCCGCCAAGACATGGCTCACCCTCAAGGAGTTCATCGTCATCGCCTGGCCGCTGCTGGTCGTGTCGTCCGTGATCCTCGGGCTGCTGGAATGGGCGCATGCTGCGGGGACCGTCAACCAGCTGCTGGCGCCCCTTACCGTCACCCTGCTCGGCCTGCCGGCCGCGGTCGGAATGACCCTGATCTTCGGCATCCTGCGCAAGGAGCTGACCCTGGTGATGCTGGTCCAGGCGCTCGGCACGACCCAGATCCAGAACGTCATGAGCAACGGCCAGATGCTGACCTTCACCCTGTTCGTGGTGTTCTACGTGCCCTGCATCGCCACCATCGCGGTCATGGCGAAGGAGCTCGGCTGGCGGGACACGGCGGTTATCTCGGTCTTCTCGGTGGTGGTCGCGGTGGCGGTCAGCGTCCTCGGCCGTTTCGGTTACGCGATCTTCACCTGATCTGATCCCGGCCGTTTCAAGGACTGCGGGCGCTGCCTCAACGCTCGGGCTCCTCCTTCGGCCGCCGTTCGGCCTCGGCCAGCTCGGCGAGACGGCGCGCCTCGGCGGCAGCGGCGCGAGCGTCCTCGCGTGCGCGGTCCCCTTTCTCACGGGCGATCGTCCGACGCTCGCGGGCCAACGCCTCGGCGCGGTCCCGCATCTCCCGGCGCTGCTCCTCCGAGAGGCGTTGCGCGCTGTGGGCCGCCTCCCTGGCCGCAGCGCGGTCCCGTTCGGCAACGTGCCGGGCCTCCTCGGCAGCGGCGCGAGCGGCCTCGCGCGCTCGGTCCGCCGCCTCGCGGGCCTCGGCGCGGGCACGGAGCTCTTCGATCGTGTGGGGGCGGGGCTCCAGTTTTTCCAGCGTCCCGGCCCGCGGAGCGTCGGGCATGCGCTCGATGTCATCACGCGCGGACGGGTCGTCCGGCGGAGCCGGCGCCGCCGGGTCGGCCGGCGATCGCAGGGCCGGGCCGTCGACGGGGGCTGCCGCCGCCGCGGGATGTGCACCTCGCGGTCGCTTCGGGGCCGCCGCCGGGGCTGGTGGCGCTGCCGGGGCGACGTTCGGCTCGGGCGCCGCCGGGGC
>CAZMED010000250.1:0-1733 GCA_964565045.1 uncultured Thermoanaerobaculia bacterium | reverse complement strand
GTTCGGCTCGGGCGCCGCCGGGGCGTCGGGTGCTGCCGCCGGTGCGGGCGCGTCGTCCGCTGCCGGCGCAACCTCCGGCTCCGGCGCCACCGGAGCTTCGGGCGCCGCCGAAGGTGCGGGAGCGGCTTCCGGTGCCGGCGCCGGGCCTTCCGGCGACCTCTCCGAGCGGTCCGGGGCCGTCGAATCGGCGGCCGACCATTGGTCCACCGGTGCGGCCGCCGAACCCGAGCGGGACACCTCGGCGTGCACCGGCGGCGTGGCCACCGCGGGCAGCAGCCCCACCGCGAGGACCGTCACGAGGACCGCGATGCCGGCGAGCCAGCGCGGTCGCCGGTCGCCGGCGTCGGGGCCGGCGAGCAGTCGCCGCACCCGGCTGTCGATGCGCGGTGCTGCGGCAAAGGACACCGCCGGCACGCCGACCGGCCGCATGGCGGGCCAGTGAGCGACTGCTACCAGGCAGCGGGCGAGGCCGATTCGGTCGCCGGTGCAGGCCGCGGCCCTTTCATCCGTGAGGTGCTCGGCGATCTCCTCGAGCCGGAGGCGGGCGATGCGATTCAGGGGTTGCGGGAAGAGGACTGCTTCGCCGAGTCGGTAGAGCAGCTGCCAGGCCGGGTCGCGGCGAGCCACGTGGGCCAGCTCGTGGGCGAAAAGGCCGCGCTGGTACTCCTGCGCGAGCTCGTCGATGCGCTCGGGGCAGCAGATTTCGGGCCGGGTGATCCCGCTGACGAAGGGAACGGAGATGGCCGGCGAGGTGCTGCAGCCGACGGCACGACGGAGACCCATGGCAGAGGCGATCCGCTCGAGCAGCGGCCACGGCGGGCGCGCCGTTCGCGTGGCCAACAACGATCGCAGCTGGAGCATCGCCCGGCCGAGTCCGATGGTGGAAGCCATCGCCCCCGCGACCCACAGAACGAGAAGGGCGACGGTCCAGCTGCCCCCCGCGCCGAAGGTGGACGAGGCGGACGGGTCGGCGCCGGGAGCCTCCCCGGGGATATGTGAAACGGGGTCGACAGCAATCCCGATGGTGGCTGCAGTGGCGTCGGACAGGGTGAGCGTGCCGGCGAGCGGAGCGAGGCCGAGCCCGACCTGCAGGCTCGCGGTCACGAGGCCTCCGACGAGGGCGGCGCGGAGCACGCTCTCCTGAAGGGCCAGGCGGCGGTCGCCGAGCGCTCGGACCACGAGCAGGGCGCCGCCGACGAGGATCGTGCTGTGGAGGAGATAGGTGAGGAGCCACGAGGTCGCGGCGTGTGTCATCGGTTGTCCTCCCGGGCCTTCTCGGCCTCGGCCAGCAGCGCTCGCAGCCGCTCCAGCTCGTCGTCGTCGATGGCGTGATCGGCCACCAGGTGGGAGACCAGCGCCGCGGCATCACCCGCAAACAGGCGGTCAACGAGCTCGCCGACCATCGAGGTTCGCACCTCCGGCTCGCTCACGGTGGGTCGATAGACGAACTGCCGCCCCTCCACGCGATGGGCGACGACGCCCTTGTCCTCCATCTTACGGAGCATGGTGGCGATGGTTGTCGGCGCCAGGCTGCGCTCCTCGTGGAGGGCGTCGTGGACCTCGGCAACCGTCGCCTCGGCACGCTGCCAGAGGACCTTCATGATGGCGTGCTGCAGATCTCCGAGCGTGTGCTTGCCCATGGGGCCTCCCAATCAAGACGACTACCAAGGTAATACTACCAAGGTAGTTTGTCAAGAGAGCGGCTTCGAGCTGTGCGCCCCGAGCCCCGAGCC
>CAZMED010000249.1:2380-4943 GCA_964565045.1 uncultured Thermoanaerobaculia bacterium | reverse complement strand
GCCCGTTGGCCGCGGTCATGGTGCTCACCACGGCGACGATGCCGATGATGATGCCGAGGGTGGTGAGGATGCCGCGCGCCTTGTTCGCCTGCAGCGCCGCCAGTGCGATGCGCACCGCTTCGATCGTCGAGTGAAGCCTGCTCATGCCGCCTCGGAGTGGGCCGTGTCGCTTTCGATCAGGCCGTCGCGCAGCCGGATCTCGCGCTGCGCGTGGCGCGCGATCTCGTCCTCGTGGGTGACCAGGAGAATGGTGTTGCCGTCGCCGTGCAGCTCGTCGAAGATCGTCATGATCTCGGCCCCGGTCGCGGTGTCGAGGTTGCCGGTCGGCTCGTCGGCGAGGAGGATCGTCGGCCGGTTGACCAGGGCGCGGGCGATCGCCACCCGCTGGCGCTGCCCCCCCGAGAGCTCGTTGGGCCGGTGGTTCATGCGGTCGGTCAGACCCACCCGGGCGATCGCCTCCTCCGCGAGCCGGCGGCGCGTGGCGGGACGGACCCCCGCATAGATCAGCGGCAGCTCGACGTTGTGGAAGACATCCGATCTCGGCAGCAGGTTGAAGGTCTGGAACACGAAACCGATCTTCTCGTTGCGGATCTCCGCCAGCTCGTCCTCTCCCAGGGTCCCCACGTCGACGCCGTCGAGCGAGTAGCGTCCCGAGGTGGGCACGTCGAGGCACCCGATGATGTTCATCAGCGTGGACTTTCCGGAGCCCGACGGGCCCATGATGGCCACGTACTCGTTGCGGCCGATCCCGAACGAGACGCCGCGCAGGGCGTGCACCCCGACCGAGTTCATGTCGTAGGTCTTCTCCACGGAACGCAGCTCGAGGGTCATGGCCTCAACCCTTCTGCACGCCGCCGACGGTGACCATCGAGTTGTCCTCGAGGTCGCGGCTGATGGCCCGATAGTTGCCGATGACCACCTGGTCGTCGTCCTCGAGGCCTTCCACGATCTCGATGTGGGTGGCGCTCTGGATGCCGGTCTTGACCTGCCGCGCGCGGGCGCGCCCGTCGGCGACCACCCACACGATCTCCACAAAGCCCTCGGAGTCCGGGGTGAAACGGGTCTCCGCCCCCTCGCCCTCGTCAGAGGCGCCGAGCTGGTCGAGCGTGCGCACGGCCACGCTTTGAATGGGCACGCTGAGGCAGTCGTCGCAGACCTTGGTCACGATCTCGGCCGACGCGGTCATGCCCGGCCGCAGCTCCGCCACCGGTTCGGTCACCGCGACCTTGACCTCGAACTCGGTCTTTTCGTCGGTCGTGCCCTGGCCCGAGGACTTGGCGCTGTTGGCGATCTCGGTGACCCGGCCCTTGAGCTTGACGTCGGGCAGCGCATCGACCTCGATCTCGGCCTCGTCGCCGATCGACACCGACACGATGTCGTTCTCGTCGATGTCGACCAGCACCTCCATGCCCTCGAGGTTCGAGATCTCGAGGATCACGTCGGCCTGGAACTGCGAGCCGAGCGCGATCTCCCCGACCTCCTTGTTGAGGCGGCTGACGGTCCCCGACATGGGGGCGTAGATGGTCGTCTTGGCGAGCGCGTCGCGGGCCTGCCGGAGGGCGGCCCTGGCCTGCTCGACCTGGTCGAGGGCCGACTGGCGGCGCGCCTTCTCCACCTCGGCCGCCGCGTACACCGAGTCGAGGACGGACTGGGACTCGAGATTGCGCTCGAAGAGCTCCCTGGTGCGCTCGTAGTCCTTCTCGGCCTTGACCATGTTCTCGCGCGCCAGGTTGGCATTGGCCTGCGCCGCCGAGAGATTGGCCTCGGCGCTCTCGACGGCCGCGAGGTAGGCCTCGCGGTCGAGCTCGACCAGGAGGGTCCCCTGCTCGACCCACTGCCCTTCCTCGACCTCCAGCCTGGTGATCTTGGCGCTGACGTCGGCCGAGATGTTGACCTGGATCATGGGCTGGATCTTGCCCGTGCCGGTCACGGTCTGCACGACCTGCCGGCGGCCCACCGGCTCGACCTCGACCGCCACGCCCTCGACGCCGCGGCTGCGCGACGCCAGCGTCACGCCGGCTATGATGATGACGGCCACGACCGGCAGGCCGATCACCAGCGCCTTCTTCGATTTCGTCATGTCTTCACCCCATCCGCTGTCCGATGTCCCGAGTCAGAGTCTGTTCACTGAACACCATTGGGGGTATCTACGATGAGGCGCGGCGTATGTTTCGCCGCCGGCACGGTCCGGCGCCGGGGCCCGTCGTTCCAACGTTTGAACGTTCAACGTTGAAACGTTCAACGTTCGAACGTTCGGCTCTTCGGATATCCGTCGGGTGACCGCGGCAATTTCGGATTTCGGATTTGGGATTTCGGATTTCCCGCCCACCCTCCCGGCTGCCGAGACGGCTGCCCCACCAAGAGCAGCGCCTCGACCAGATTGTGGGGCAGGCGTCCCGCCTGCCGGGTGGGTGGGCGGAACGTTTCAAAGTTCAACGTTCCAACGTGCAAACGATGCGTGCGGGCGAGACGCCCGCGCCACAATTTCGGACAGCCGTACCGGTGCAACTGCAGCTGCCGCGGATCCCATCTGGGTTCATCCCATTGAATCTACGCCCCCAGG
>CAZMED010000249.1:0-2280 GCA_964565045.1 uncultured Thermoanaerobaculia bacterium | reverse complement strand
AAATCCGAATTGGGCGGGTGGGCGGGAATTCCTAATTCCTCATTCCTAATTCCTAATTCAGCCCCGCAGCTCTTCCAACTTCTCCCTCACCTTCGCCGCGTGGCCCTTGGCGCTCACCTTCTTCCAGTGGTGCGCGACGCGGCCCTCGGGGTCGATGAGAACCGTCGACCGGATCACGCCGACCGTCGTCTTGCCGTACATGCTCTTCTCGCCCCAGGCGCCGTACTTTTCCATGACCGAGTGGTCGGGATCGCTCAGCAGGCGCACCCTGAGCTCGTACTTGGCGATGAACTTGCGGTGCTTCTCGGGGGAGTCCGGGCTGCAGCCGAGGACCACCGCATCGAGACCGTCGAAGGCCTCGATCCCCTCGGTGAACTCGCAGGCCTCGGTGGTGCACCCCGGGGTGTCGTCCTTGGGGTAGAAGTACAGAACCACCCAACGCCCGCGGAAGTCCGCGAGCGACACCTTGGATCCGTCCTGGTCCTCGAGGCTGAACTTCGGGGCCGGCTTGCCGATCTCGACGTTTGACTGGCTCATGGATGGACCTCCTGAAAAATGAATCGGTAGAATAACCCCGCGCCGACGAAGGCGATTCCAAAAGGAGAGCACCATGCGCCCAACGTTACGAACTGCACTTTGCGGAGCTGGCATGTGCGTCGCGATCGTCCTCGCAGCGAGCCCTGCGCCGGCCCGGGCTCAGTCCACGGGCGAGGCCGCGAAGCCCACCTCCCCCGCCCTGCTCGACCCGAGCCTCGCCCGCGAGCGCGCGCCCGACAACTACCGGGTGAAGCTCGCCACCACCGCCGGCGACATCCTGATCGAGGTCCACCGCGACTGGGCGCCGCGCGGCGCGGACCGCTTCTACAACCTGGTCCGGATCGGCTACTACGACGACGTCGCGTTCTTCCGCGTCATTCCCGGTTTCATGGCCCAGGCCGGCATGCACCCCGACCCCGCCCTGAGCCAGACCTGGCTCAACGCCCGCATCCCCGACGACCCGGTGCTGCAGTCGAACACCAGGGGCCGCGTCACCTTCGCGATGTCGTCGGAGCCCGGCTCCCGCAGCGTGCAGTTCTTCATCAACATGGGCGACAACTCCTACCTCGACGAGTCCGGGTTCGCGCCCTTCGGTGAGGTCGTCGAGGGATTCGAGGTCGTGACGGCCCTGTACGGCGGTTACGGCGAGGGCGAGCCGAACGGCAAGGGCCCGTCCCAGGCCAAGCTCTACCGCCGCGGCAAGCCGTACCTCGAGGCGGAGTTTCCGAAGCTCGACTCGATCATCACGGCGACCGTCGTCGAGTGACCCGGGGTATGATCGTGCCATCGTGCCGATGACACCCGACGACACCGGCGGCGCCGCTCGTGCCGAGACCGACGCCGAGAGGGTCCTGCAGCTCGCCAGGCGACGCGGCCTCGTCTCCGCGGACCAGGCCGAGGAGACCCTGGCCGAGGTCCGCGAGCGCCTGGTCGCGGCCGGCCTCTACGACCGCAGCCGGCTGCCGGCGCGCGAGGAAACCTCGATCCGGGTCGCGATCCCGCGCGACCTCCTCGACGACGACACCCTCGCCGAGCTGGCGCGCGAGCTCGGCCTCGAGGACCGGTGGTTGGAGCCGGGGGCCGTCGGGGACGAGGACGCTCCCGATGCTCCGGAGCGCGACCCCTTCGACGTCTTCCCGGTGCTCGACTGGGACCGCTACGACCTCATCGAGTTCATCGGCCGCGGCGGCATGGGCGACGTGTACAAGGCGCGCGACCCGCGCCTCGGCCGCTTCGTGGCCCTCAAGTTCCTGCGCCGCGACGACCCCCAGCAGCTCAAGCGCTTCCTGCGCGAGGCCCAGGTCCAGGCCAGGGTCGACCACGAGAACCTGTGCCCGGTGTACGAGGTCGGCGAGGTCGAGGGCCACCCCTACATCGCGATGCAGTACGTGGCCGGCGGCTCGATCCGGGAGATCGCCGACCTGCTGACGACCCGCGACAAGGTCGCGATCATGGTCGACGTGGCCGACGCCCTGCACGCCGCCCACCAGGCCGGCCTCATCCACCGCGACATCAAGCCCGCCAACATCCTCATCGACCGCAACCCCGACGGCAGCTGGCACCCGTACGTGGTCGACTTCGGGATCGCGCGCGAGATCGACACGCCGCACGATCTCACCGTCTCGGGCATGGTGCTCGGCACGCCCGCATTCTGCTCGCCGGAGCAGGTGCGCGGCGAGTCCAGCACCCTCGACCGGCGCACCGACGTCTACGGCCTCGGCGCCACCCTGTACTGGTTCCTCA
>CAZMED010000248.1:0-4951 GCA_964565045.1 uncultured Thermoanaerobaculia bacterium | reverse complement strand
AAAACGCCCGGGCCGAAGCCCGGGCGGTGGTTCGATCTTTCGGAGTCGCGCGCTACTGGGCGATCGGCTCCAGGGTCATGGGGTCGCGCAGCGGCAGCTTCACGATCTCGCCGAAGTCGGTGAGCCTCGCGTCGTGCTCGGGATGGCCCTGCAGGATCTCATCGATGTTGCCCACCACCAGCATGAGCATGGTGTCGGGGTCGAGCGCGGCCTTCATGGCCTCCTGCACGTCCTCGCCGTCGACCGCGGCGACGCGCTCGCGGTACGTGTTCCAGTAGGCGTGGTCGCGGCCGAGCAACTCGTCGGTGGCGAAGAGGCCGACCGTCTGCGCCGCGGTGGCGAAGCGCCGGGGGAAGGTCTCGATGAAGGAGGCCTGGGAGGTGCGCAGCTCCTCATCGGTGGGCGGGCCTTTCCGCATGGCCTCGAGCAGATCGAAGAAGATCTCCGCCGCGAAGGCGCAGGTCGACGACTTCGACTGGAAGTAGGCCCGGAAGGTGCCGGGCATGGTGACCGGGAAGCCGAGGCTCGCGTAGGCGCTGTAGGCGAGGCCCTCGTCGGAGCGGATGCGCTTCATCATGCGCGCGGTGAAGCCGCCGCCGCCGAGGATGTCGACGCCGATGCGCAGCGGGAACTCGTTCGGGTGCCCCTCGCGGAAACCGAGGCGCCCGATGCTGACGCGGCCCTGGTTGACGTCGGCCTTGTCGATCACATAGACGCCCGGCCTGGGCTCTTGCTCGGGCTGCGGCACCGGCGGCAGCGGCGCTTCGAGGGCGGGCAGACTGCCGATGGTGCGGTTGAGCAGCGCCTGCATGGCCACCGGCTCGAAGTCGCCGGCGACGGCCACCACCAGGTTGCCAGAGCGCACCATCGAGGACACCAGCTTCTTGGCGTCGGAGACCGTGATGGCGTCCACCGAGGCTCTGGTCGGCAGCCGGTTCATCCAGTAGTCATCGCCGTAGACGAGACGCTGCCACTCGCGGTCCTCGATGTCGGCGGCATCGTCGTTGCGCTGCTTCATGGCCTGCAGCAGGTTGTCCCTGGTCTTGTCGAAGCGGTCCTGCTGGAAGCGCGGGGCGGTCAGCACGTCCATGAGGATCGCCATCGCCGCCTCGAGGTCCTTGGAGAGCACGTTGAGGCTCACCGATCCGGTGACGTCGCCGATCGAGGTCGAGAGGTTGGCGGCCAGGAAGTCGAGCTCCTCGTCGAGCTCCTGCGCGGTGCGCTCGCCGGCCCCGCCCGTGCGCCAGGCGTCGCCGGTGATGGCCGCGAGACCGGCCTTGCCCGCCGGCTCGAGGTAGCGCCCGCCGCGGAAGAAGACCGTGAGGTCGATCAGCGGGAACTCGCTGTCGCGCCTCGCGTAGACGGGGGTGCCGTCGGCGAGCTCGAAGCGCAGGGCGGCGGCGTCAGGAACCTCGAACTTCAGCTCGGGAAAGCTCAGTTTCTCGGGACGGTCGGGGATCTCGGCGGCGGGGACGGAGGTCGCGGCGACGACCAGGACCGCACACAGCGTGGAGAACATCGTTGCGCGGCGCATCACTCCTCCTCTCCGGCGGCGGCCGCCTGCAGCATCTGCAGGCGCTCGGCGGCCCGTTCGATGACCAGGTCGAGCGCCGGCGCGAGCTCGGGCGGGACCTGGCCCTGCATGGCGCGCATCTGGGCGAGCCCCTGTTCGAGCTCGGCGGGGTCCCCGATCTGCTCGATCTGCGCCAGGGCCTGCTTGGCGAAGGCCTTGGCCTGGCCGGAAAGGGCCGCGAGCGCGGGATCTTCGGTGCTGCCCTCCTTGCGGGAGTACCACAGCACGTTCTTGCCGCTGTCGGTAAAGTAGGTCGAGGCCACGCGCTGCACGTCCTCGGCGGTCACGGCGGCGATCTTCGCGGGCGACTCGTTGAGGAAGCTCCAGTCCTCCCACACGTCGTAGAGCAGGAGCTGCAGGAGCAGGAAGAAGTTGGACTGCAGCCGGCGGTAGGAGTTGGCCAACGACTGGTTCTTGACCTTCTGCAGCTCACGGTCGTCGACGGGCTCCTTCTTCAGGCGCTCGATCTCGGCCAGCAGCGCGTCCTCCACCTCGCGGTGGTCGACCCCGTCCGCAAGCTCGGCACCGAGCTCGACGAAACCGCCGTACTTGAGGGCCTGAAAGCTGGAGTAGGGCTCGCCGGTGGCGAGCTGGCGGGCCTCGACCAGGGACTTGTAGAGACGGCCGGTGCGGTCGTTCAGAATCGAGTCGAGGACGTCGAGGGCGTAGAAGTCCCGGTGGCCGAAGGGCACCGCGTGCCAGCGGATCTGCACCGACGGGTTGGTCTCGGCCTCGGCCAGCATGCGCCGCTCGGCGAGCTGCTCGATCTCCTCGGTGACCACCGGTGGCGGCTCCTTCGCCCCGCGCGGGATGCGGCCGAAGTACTTCGTGGCGAGGGCCACGGCCTGCTCGCGGTCGAAGTCGCCCACCAACCCGACGGTGATGTTGTTGGGTGCGTAGAAAGTGGCGAAGAAGCGCTCGGCCTGTTCGCGGGTGATCGACTCCACGTCGGAGGGCCAGCCCACCACCGGGTGGTGGTACGGCAGCGAGGCCCAGAACATGGAGTCGAACTGCTCCTCGAACTTGGCGGTCGGGTTGGACTCGACGCGCATGCGCCGTTCCTCGCGCACGACGTCGCGCTCGGAGTAGAACTCGCGGAACACCGGGTTCAGCAGCCGCTCCGACTCCATCCAGAACCACAGCTCGAGCTTGTTGGCCGGGACCGTGATGAAGTAGATCGTGGCGTCCTGCATGGTGCCGGCGTTGAGGCCCGAGGCGCCGGCCTCGGTGTAGATCTGGTCGAACTCGTCCTTGACGATCAGGGGTTTCTGCTGCGCCTGCAGCTCCTTCATCTTCTCTCGCAGCTCGCCGAGGCGCTCGGTCTGGTTCTCGGGCAGGTAGATGCTGCCCTCGAGCTCGCCCTTGCGCTTCATCTCGCGCATGAGCTCGTACTCGGCCTCCATCTCGACCCGCAGGGCGTCGAGCTCGGCCATGATCTCGGCCTCGCGCTCGAAGTCGCTGGTGCCGATGGTGTGGCTGCCCTTGAACATCATGTGCTCGAAGAGGTGGGCGATGCCGGTGGCGCCGACCTCCTCATTGGCCGATCCGACATGGGTGACCCAGCCTGCGGAGACGGTCGGGCTCTCGTGCCGCTGGACCATCAAGATCTTCATGCCGTTGTCGAGGACCACCTCCTCGACCGGCACCTTCGCTTCCTCGGCCGCGAGGGTCGGGGCCGCGAGCAGTACTGCCAGTGCGACGAGACCCGCGGCGGTCAGCTGACGCCGAAGACTCATGGGTTCGCTCCTTCCGTGGTTGATTGTCGATATCTCCGAGCCCGTCCGGGTGCTCCCCGGCGGCCCCGGGTTCAGCCGGCCCGCGCTGCGGCGCGCGCCTCGATCGTGATGATACTACGGCCTGGTGCGGCGGCAGTTTCCGCCACCGCCGGGGGGCGGGCGTCCCGACCGCTCTCGCGCCGAGCTGCGCTGAATCTGGACAGCGCGGGCGGTCGACTGTAACGTGCCGGCAACGAGGCGAGGGGGTCGGTCCATGGGGCAGCTGCTGCTGGCGCTCGACGTCGGAAACACCAACACCGTGGTCGGGCTGTTCGCAGGCGAGCGGCTGCAGACCCGCTGGCGGCTGACCACACATGCCGAGCGCACCGCCGACGAGGTCGGCATGTGGCTGCACCAGCTGCTGCGCCGCGAGGGCGTCGCCCCGGGCGACCTGGAGGCGGTGGCGGTGGCTTCGGTGGTGCCGCCCATGGACCCGCGGCTGCGGGAGGGGGTGCGGCGGTACCTCGACCGGGCCCCGTTCTTCGTCGAGCCCGGCATCCGGAGCGACATGCCGCTGCTGGTCGACGCACCCAACGAGCTCGGCGCCGATCGCCTGTGCGATGCGGTCGCCGCCTACACCGAGCACGGCGGGCCGTGCCTGGTCCTCGACCTCGGGACCGCGGTGACCTGGGAGGTGGTGTCGGCCGCGGGTGAGTACCTCGGCGGCGCGATCGCACCCGGTCCGATGGTGACCGCCGACGCGCTGTCCTCGAAGACCGCGAAGCTGCCGCGGGTGGCGATGGCACCGCCGCCGCGGGTGATCGGCAAGGGGACCGTCGACAGCATCCAGTCCGGGCTCTTTTACGGCTACCTGGGGCTCCTCGAGGGCGTGACCCGGCGCATCCTGGCCGAGCTCGGGGAGGCGACCGTGGTCGCCACCGGAGGCCTCGCGGAGGCCTTCGCGAGCCACACCGAGCTCATCCACCACGTCGAACCCGACCTGACCCTGCACGGGCTGCGCCTGCTGTGGCAGCTCAACCGGGAGCAGGGGGCGTGACAGACGCCAAGGAGGCAAGGGGCACCATCCGGACCCGGGTCGAGGAGAAGCTGCGCCCCCTGACCCTGCCCAACTTCGTCACCCTGACGCGGATGGCGCTGGTGCCCTTCTTCGTCATCGCGGTCTCCGAGCACGATTACCGGCTCGCCCTGTGGATTTTCGTCGTCGCCGGTTTGACCGATGCCTTCGACGGCTTCCTCGCGCGCCGCATGGACATGCGCTCGCGGATCGGCGCCTACCTCGACCCGATCGCCGACAAGATGCTGATCACCGTCGCCTACATCACGCTGACGGTGCCGCAGGGCCAGGCGGTCGTGATTCCGTTGTGGCTGACCATCCTGGCCCTGTTCCGCGACGTCCTGATCATGCTGGTCGCCGGGGTGCTGTACATCGTCGAGGACATCCGCGAGTTCCCGCCCTCGGTGCTCGGCAAGGCGACGACGCTGCTGCAGGTCGTCACGATCGCGGTGGTTCTGCTCGCCAACGTGTTCCCGCTGCCGCGCCTGGTGCCCTCGGCCAGCTTCTACGCCTCGTTCCTCCTGGTGATCGCCTCCGGCTTCAACTACATCTACCGGGTCAGCCGCTTCGTCGAGGAAGCGAGGCAGG
>CAZMED010000247.1:0-4964 GCA_964565045.1 uncultured Thermoanaerobaculia bacterium | reverse complement strand
GGTGCGCCTGACGGCGTGGGTGTCGGCGGCCGGATTCGCGGTGCTGGCGGCCGTGCTGGCAGTGGTCGGGGCCGTGCCCTGGAACGAGGCGGCGTGGGCGGCGGCTGCGGCAGCGCTCGCGCTGGGGCCGAGCGGATGGTGGTCCGGCGAGGGCATGGGCCGCCGCGCGGCCGAGCTGCTGCTGGTGCCGGCGGCCTTCGCCCTGACCATGATCGGCGATCCGGCGATGCGGCGGATGGTGCTGGCGCCGCTCCTGGTCCTGGTGGCGTGGGCGGCGGCCGCGGCCGCCTGGCGGCGCGTGCCGGCGGGGCGCAGGCCGCTGCTCGCCGCAGCGCTCGGGCTGGCTGTACGGGCGGCGACCGGGCTCGGCCTCGCCGGCTTCGGCACGGTCCCGGCCGTGGTGGCCGTGGCTCTCGCCGCGCTCGCGCCGTGGGCGGCGGCGCGCCGGCTCGGGCCGCGGGCCGCCGAGCTCGCCGCCCTGGCGGCGGGCGTCTTGCCCTGGCAGCGGTGGCCGTTGGCGGCGGCGGCGCTGGCGGCGGTCTGTGCCGTCTGGGGGGCGGTCGGCGACCGGAGGTGGCGGACCGGTGCGGGCCTCGGCTGGCTGCCCGGTTTCGGCGCCGCGGCCCTGTTTCTGGCCGCGCTGGCGGCGTGGCCGATGGGGCTCCGCCCGGGGCTGCTGCCCGGGATCGGGTGGACGGGCTGGGCTGTGCTGGCGGCTGCCCTGCTGCTGAGCCTGCGGCTGCCGCCGGGGGCGGCCGGGGTGGCGTGGTTCGCCGCGGTGCTCATCGTGAGCGCGCCGCTCGCGCCGACGCCCGAGCACCGGGCCTTCGATCTCAGCGCCGAGCTCGGGGCGTGGACCGGCCCACCGGCGGCTGCAGGCCCGTGGGTCATCGACCTCGAGGTGCGCGGCGGCGGTGCGCTCGACCCGGAGACTCCGGTCGCAATCCTCGGCTTCGCCGGAGGAGAGCACCTGCTGCGCGCGGCGGTACCGGCCGGGATGATGATTCATCGGCCCGGCGCGGCCACCGGCCGCCGCGGTGAGTGGCGGCGGGCGGTCCGCCACAGCTTCGAGGTACCGCGGGGCGAGCGGCCGCAGCTCCGCCGCCACCCCGCGCTGCCCGAGGACGTCGTCGTCCGGGTTGAGACCGTGGGCCCGGCGAGGCCGACCCCGCCCCGCGCGTGGCCGCTGGCGCGCTGGCTGCCGGCGGCGGCGGTCGCGGTGCTGGCGATCCAGCTGCTCGCCGGCACCTGGCGCAGCGCGTGGGCGGCGCTCCCGTGGCTGCCGCTGGTGCTCGGGGCGCTGCTGGCTCGAACCGCGGTGGAGCCGCTGCATCTGGCGGCCGAGCGCCTGGCGCCGGACATCGCACTCGCGGCGCTGCTCGCAGCGTGGCTGCCGGCGGCGCGGAAATGGCTGCTGCAACGGCGGGTTTTCGCGGCGGTCGCGGCCCTGCTGGTTCCGCTCGCGTTGGCGACGCCGCAGCTGACGCCGCCGTTGTACGGCGACGAGCCCTTCCACCTGCTGCTGATGGAGTCGCTGGCCGAGGACCACGATCTCGACATCGGCAACAACCTCGACCTTGCGCAGCACCCGCAGAACGCGCTCTACGCACCCGGCCGGCCGCTCTTCCACGCACCGGCCCTCGGCCTGCTGCTGCTGCCGGGCTATGTTCTGGGAGGGAGATCCGGGGCCCTTCTGCTGATGGCGCTGATGGGCGCCGCCACGGCGGCTCTCATCGCGCGCCGCGCCCGCGGCCTGGGAGTGGGCGAGCACCGGGTCGGGCTGCTGCTGGTGCTGCTGACCGTCACCTACCCGCTGGCCGTTTTCGCCACCCAGATCTGGCCCGAGCTCCCGGGCGCGCTGGCGGTTGCGGCGCTGCTCGTGCTCGCGGCCCGCCGCGGGTTCGGCAGCCGTTGGACGGCGCTCGTGGTCGCCGTCGGGGCGGCTGCCGTCAAGACCCGGCTCGCCCTGCTCGCCTTCCCGGTCGCGGCTGCGATGTGGCTGCGGCGGCGACCGCTGCGCGGCGCGGCGGTGCTTGCTGCGGCCGCCGCCGCCGCGCTGCTGCTCGGCTGGCTCACCATGGGCCACCCCTTCGGGCCCTACCGGCGGCTCCACCACCTGCTCCCCGGCGACCCGGGGCTCGCGCTCCGGGTGCTCGGGGGCCTGGTCTTCGACCCGGCGGGCGGCCTCGCCTTCAACGCGCCGCTGCTGCTGCTGGCGGCGGCCGGAGCGGCCGCGCTGTGGCGTCGCGGCGGGGCCGGGGAGCGCGCGTTGATCGTCGGTTGCGGGCTCACCGTCGCGGCCCTGCTCCACTCGTCCGAGTGGTACGGCGGCGGCGCGCCGCCGGCGCGTTACCTGGTGCCGATGCTGCCGGCCTTCGGGCTGGCCGGCGGCCTGCTGCTCGAGCGCGCCGTGCCGTGGCGCCGACTCGGCCTGGTGCTGCTGCCGCCGTCGCTGGCGGCGTGGTGGCTGCTCGTGACCCGACCCCACCACTCCGTCAACCCGGGCGACGGCGGCTACTGGCTGGCCGACGCCCTCGCGCGGCGCTTCGGCGCCGACGCGCGCAGCCTGTTTCCGTCCTTTCTGGTGCCGAACACGGCGACGGTCGTCGTGCCTCTGCTGATCGTCGGGCTGCTGCTCGCGGCCTGGCAGCTGGCGGCGGCGTCGCCCGCGGCGCGCACCGCGCTGCGCCGCTCGTGGGTCGCACTGTGGCTGGTCGCGGGGGCGGCCCTGGTTCTGAGCCTGGAGCTGCGCTTCGACCGGGTGGTGGAGCTGGAGGCGCCGCAGGTGCGGCGCCACGGGGGCTCGCCGGTGCCCGAGGCGGGCGCGGTGGCACGGTACAGCCACCGGCGCGGTTGGCTTCTCGCGGACGGTGACGCCGTCACGGTGCCTCTCCATGTGGATGCAAATTGTGGGGTCGTCCTCGAAGGATGGCTCCAGGGGCCCGCACGGCGGCGCTCGCAGCTGGTGGTGCGGTGGAACGAGGGCGAGTCGGCGATCCTGCGCTGGCGGGGGGAGGACCCGCCCGAGCGCGTGGTGCTGCCGCCGCCTCCCGGCGGCGGCCGGCACCGTCTGTACATCGGGTTCTCCGGGCCGCCGAACGGCGCGGTGGTGCTCGACCGCCTGCTGATCGAGACGATCCCGGCGGCGACCGGAGAGAGGGAGCGCCGATGACCTGGACCGCGTGGTTCGCACTGGGGTTGACCGCCCTCGTCATCGTCGGCCTGGCGCGCAACCTGGCCGCCGACGCCCTGCTGTGGGCTGCCGTCCTGGCCTGCGGCCTGGCCGGGATCCTCAGCCTCGAGGAGCTCTTCGTCGGGTTCACCAACACCGGGATGCTGACCATCGCCGCGCTCTACGTGGTGGCCGCCGGCGTGCGCGAGACCGGAGCCCTCGACCTCATCGGCCGCCGTTTCCTCGGCGGCGTGCGGACCCGCGCCGGGGTCATGGTGCGGCTCGGCGTGGCGGTGCCCACCCTGTCGGCCTTTCTCAACAACACGCCGGTGGTGGCGATGTTCATCCCCATGCTGGCGCGGTGGTGCGCCAAGCACCGGATCGCGCCGTCGCGCCTCCTCATCCCGCTGTCCTACATGTCGATCCTCGGCGGCATGACGACCCTCATCGGCACCAGCACCAACCTCGTGGTGCACGGAATGATGGCCGACGCGGCGGCCGCCGATCCCGCGCTCGCGGACTCGTTGCGGCCCATGGGCCTGTTCGAGATCGGCGCCGTCGGCCTGCCCTGCGCGGTGCTCGGCATCGCCTACCTGATCATCGCCTCCGGCCGGCTCCTGCCCGATCGCACCGACCTCGTGGAGGCGATCGGCGCCAACCCCCGCGAGTACCTGGTCGAGATGGAGGTCACCCCGAGCTGTCGCCTTGCCGGTTTGAACGTCGAAGAAGCGGGGCTGCGCCACCTGCACGGCCTCTACCTCTCCGAGATCATCCGCGACGGCCAGCTGATCGCGCCGGTGCAGCCGGACCACCTGATCGCCGCCGGCGACGTGCTCACCTTCTCCGGGGTCGTGGGTTCGATCGTCGAGCTCGAGCGGATCCCCGGCCTGATGCCGGTGGCCGACCCGGACTACGAGCACGAGCTGTCGCTCAAGCGCGAGCGCATGCTCTCCGAGGCGGTGGTCTCGCCGACCTCGCCGCTGGTCGGGCAGAGCATCCGCAGCTCCAACTTCCGCGCCCACTACAACGCGGCGGTGGTCGCGGTCCACCGCGGCGGCGCCCGCCTCGCCAAGCGGCTCGGAGACATCGTCCTCAAGTCCGGCGACACCCTGCTCCTGCAGACCGGACCGCACTTCGCCGACGCCCACCGCAACAACCGCGACTTCTTTCTCGTCAGCCGGGTCGGTGACTCGCGGCCGCCGCGCCACGACCGCGCGGCGCTGTCACTGGTGCTGCTCGCGGTGCTGGTGGCGCTCCTGACCAGCCAGATCCTGCCGACCGTGCTCGCCGCCTTCTTGATTGCCGCTCTGATGATCGTCGGCCGTTGCGTGACGGTCGCCGAGGCGCGCGCGTCGCTCGAGCTGCAGACCCTGTTCGCGATCGCGGGCGCGATCGCGCTCGGCCAGGCGCTCCTCAACTCGGGTGCGGTGCACGCCGTTGCCCACGGCGCGGTAGCGGTTCTCGGGCCGTGGGGTCCGTATGCCGTGCTGGCGGGGATCGCGGTGCTCACCATGCTCTTCACCGAGGTGGTGACCAACACCGCGGCGGCGGCGTTGATGTTCCCCCTGGCGGTGGCGACCGCCCTCGACCTCGGCGTCGATCCGCGGCCTTTCGCGATGGTCGTGGCCCTCATCGCTTCGGCCAGCTTCCTGACCCCGATCGGCTACCAGACCAACCTCATGGTGTATGGGCCCGGCGGCTACCGTTTCACCGACTTCGGACGCGTCGGCCTGCCGCTCAGCCTCATGCTGCTCGTCGTGGCGACCCTCCTCGCGCCCGTCGTCTGGCCGTT
>CAZMED010000246.1:0-4965 GCA_964565045.1 uncultured Thermoanaerobaculia bacterium | reverse complement strand
TCGATCAGCTGCTCGACCCGCTGGGCGGAGTCGTCGCCCGCCGGGTAGCGGGAGTCGATGCTGAGCAGCCGGCTCGCCCGCGGGTGGATGCGGAAGATGACGGTCTCCTCGACGGCGGCCCCATCCTCGGTGAAGCGGCCGCGGGAGTAGAAGGCGGTCCCGAAGTCCGCCTGCAGCTCCTGGGCCCCCATGTAGGTGCCGTCGGGCAGCCCCTCGATGTACTGCTGGTGGTCCTGCACCGCGGCGACGAGGTTGACGCCGATCTCCTCGGGCCCGACCTCGAACCAGATGGCGCCGCCGGCGGCCGGGTCCGCCGGCTCGAGCCGCAGACTGCGGCCCTCATTGGCGGCGACCCTGAGGCCCTCGGGGACCGACGCGAGCTTGATGTCGAGCTCGGCATTCTCGACCCCGGGCGGGGGCGGCGGCGGCGGCTCGGGCGGCTGAGCGCACGACAGCAGTGCGAGGGCGAGCGCGAGAGACAGGGAAGCGGTCGCGAGGAGCTTCATTCCACTCACTCCGAGATTCTCGGGACGGCGATGCACTCGGCGAGGTCGATCTCGTGGTCGGTGGCGCAGTGCATGCACCGGCAGTACGCCTTGCGGCCTTCGGTGCGGTAGTCGAGCTCGCGCTCGCCGCAGGAACCGCAGATGAAGTTGCGGGCGTAGCCCCAGTCCATCACCACCTCTTTGTAGTAGCTGGACTCCTTGTCGAGGTGCCACGCCATCTTCGCCACGGTCTCGTCGGGCGGCATCGGCAGCGGGGTGTGGAAGACGAACTGGAGGCGGGTCTTGCTCTTCTTGGTCTGGATGGGCCCGCCGCCGAAGTCGACCTCGCCGATCATCTCGAAGGGGATCGAGGCGAACTTGCCCTCGGCGCTCCTGGCGAGAAATCGGCGCGAGGTCAGCAGGAGCGGCCCTTCGGCCGACTCGAGGCGCAGGAACGGGACCTCGTCCTTCATCAGAACCGGTGCGAAGTCCTTGGTGGCTTCGGAGCCGAGGGGCTTGGTCTCGAGATACTTGTTGGCTCGCTGCAGCCACTCCTCGCGCACCTGCATGGCCTTGATCATGGCCTGCTCGAGGGTGTGCTCGCGCTGCATCTTCAGCAGCTGCTCGCGCTCGTACTTCTTGAAGACCACGCCGCAGCGCCCGCACTCGATGGCCATCGCCGGCTGCACCGCGTTGCAGGCCGGACACTGCCTCGTGCCGGGCTCGAGCTCGGATTCCGGATCCGCGGGCGGTTTGTCGGTCGGCCGGATCTCGATCAGGATCCCGCTGCTTGCCAGGGAGTCGGAGATCTTCTGGGCGCGTTCGCGGTCGAGGGCCTGGAACACCGGCAGCATCGGCGACGGGAAGGACTCCTCGAACTCGACCCGCGGCCGGGCGGTCAGCTTCTCCATCGTGGCCGTGAAGCGCTGTCGTCCCGCCTTGGAGGCATCGTTGAGGCCGAGCACGTAGATGTCGTAGGAGAAAAACTCGTCCATCCTGCACCTCGCTTCTCTCCAGTATATCCGACGCTCGGGCGCCTTCCGAAAGCGTGCCATCTCGTTTGTTCTCGCTACAATGGCTGCAATGAGGATTCACGTCGGAGTCCGACTCGCGATTTCGGGCGCGCTCCTCCTCGCGGCCGCCGAGGGGCTCGCGTCGTCGCCGACCGACGACCAGCTGGGCGCGGTGCGCCTGCGCATCGCCGAGCTCGAGCAGCGGCTGGGCCGGCTGGCGCGCGAGGCCGAGAGCGCCGGCCGCGAGCGCCGCGAGCTCGACGCCCAGCTCGAGCTGGCGAACGCGCGGGTCCACGAGGTCGAGCTGCAGCTGGAGGCGGGACAGGACGAGGCGGCGCGGCTCGAGGAGGAGACGGCGGCCCTGGCCGCCGAGCTCGAGCGGCGGCGCGATCTCCTGAACAGCCACCTCGAGGTGATGGCGTTGCTCGGCCGCGCCGGATCGCTGCAGCTTCTGTTCGACGCCTTCAATGGCGGTGACCTCGAGGCGGCGGTCGGCACGGTGTCGGTCCTGACCGCGGGCCAGCTGCGACTGGTGGAGGAGTACCAGGACGTGCGCCGGGAGCACGGGCGGCGGCTCGCGGAGCTCAGCCGGACGCTGGCTCAGGCGGGTGAGGACGCGCAGCAGCTGGAGGCGCGGCGGGCGCAGCTCGAGGAGGTCCGCAACCGCGCGGCGCGGCGCTACGCGAGCCTCGAGTCGAGCCGCAAGAGCACCGGCGCGACCCTCGCCGAGATGCGCGAGCGCGAGGCGGCGCTGCAGCGGCTCGTGGAAACCCTGGCGGCGCGGGAGCGCTTCACCGGCAGCGAGGACATCCGGGCCTACCGGGGCGCCCTGCCGTGGCCGGTCGAGGGCCGGGTCGTGCAGGGCTTCGGGCGCCAGCTGCAGCCGAAGTACAGCACCTACACGGTGTGCAACGGGCTGCGGTTCGACGCGCCGTCGGGCTCGGCGGTCACGGCGGTTTTCCCGGGCGTCGTGGCATATGCGCGCCACTTCAAGGGTTACGGCAATATGGTGGTGCTGGACCACGGCAGCAACGTGTACTCGCTGGTTGCCGGGCTTGCTACAATCCACGTTCGCGTGGACCAGCGCGTGACCATGGGTATGCGCGTCGGTCTCGCGTCGCCTACCATCGAGGGCGGCAACGTGTACTTCGAGTTCCGGAACGGCGAGAAGCCGGAAGACCCGCGCCGCTGGCTGCAGCTGAAAGGGGGATCGTCCTGAACATGATGCGCACCCGAACCGTGTTCCTGGCCGTGTCAGTGGTCGTGGTGCTGCTCTTCGCGGGGGTTCTGCTCGCGAGCCGGAACAGCCAGGACGCGCTGTTCAGGGCGCTCGGCAATCTCGCCGAGGTGGTCCACCTGGTGGAAACCGAGTATGTCGACGAGCTCAACCAGGAGGCCTTGAAGCTGTCCCTGGACGCCGGCCTCGTCGAGTCGCTCGACCGCTCGGCCGCGGTGCTGCCCCCCGACCGCGTCAACGAGTACCTCGAGTTCGTCGAGTCGCCGCCGCCTTACGGGCTTGGACTGAGCTCACGGTTGAGCTCGGCCGCGGTGCAGTTCGTGTTTCCCGGCTCGCCCGCCGAGGCGGCCGGATTGGCCGCATGGGAGGTGATCGAGCTCGTCGACGGCATCAACAGCCGCGGACGCCCGCTGTGGCAGATCCGGCTCGACCTGATGGCCAGCGAGAACAGGGGCGAACCGGTGCGCCTCACCGTCTTCGACCGCGAGGTCGACGAGCGGCGCGAGGTGGTGCTGGAACCGCTCGAGTGGACCCTGCGCCCGGCGACCGCCGAGCTGCGCGACGAGGCGCTCGTCATCCACGTCGAGGCCCTGCCGGAGGGCGCGGTCGAGGCCGTGGTCGAGCTCATGATCGACGACCGGCCGCTGATCCTCGACCTGCGCGAGATGCGGTGGGGGCTCGAGGCGGAAGCCGTCGCTCTCGCCGACGTCTTCATCGACGACGGCGTGCTCGGCGCCTGGAAAGGGCGGCGGGCGGGCGGCCGCACCTACTCGGCCACGGCGGGCACGGTCCAGCGGGAGCTGCCGGTGGTGCTCGTGGGGCCCGAGACGAACGGTGCGGGCGAGGTCCTCGCGGCAGCTCTTCAGCGGCATGGCGCCGTGGTGGTGGGCGCGACCACCGCGGGCCACGCCCCACACATGAGTCTCGTGCGGGACGGCGAGGTCTCGGTGTGGATGCCGGTGGGCGAGTGGCTGCGGTCCGACGACACGCCGATCAACGGCAATGGCATCGAGCCGGACGAGGCTGTGGAAGCGGGTTCCGAAGCGGCCGTCGACCCGGTGCTCGCCCGCGCGCTCGAGATCCTGAGCCTGGAGCTGGAAAAGGCGGCCTGACGGATGTCCGGCCGCACGGGCAAGAGCCGCAGCCGCAGTGCCGCAGGTTTCGATCCGCGGGCCGTGGCGCCGTGGATCATCGCCGCCCTGGTCGTGATCGCGGTCCTGTGGGCTTTCTTCAGGGGTCCGAAGGGCCCCGACTCGCCGATCGAGGCCCGTCTGCTGGAGCTGGCCGAGAAGCGCGGTGTGAGCTCGGCCTCGGTCGCGATCGACGATCCGATCCGCAAGGTCGACGGCGCCTTCGTGCGCACCTGGCGCTTCAGCTTCCCCAGCCGCGAGGCGCGTGACGGCTTCGTCGGCGATCTCGAGCTCGAGGCCTCGGCCCGGCAGGCGGCCCTGGTGGCCCCGGGTGACCTCGCGCCGCCCGAGATCGCGGTGCGCTTGGACTTCGACACCGAGGTCTTCGACCTGCGGCTGCAGTTGGAAGAGCGCCGGGCGGAAACCCCGACCCCGGTGCCCGAACCGACCAAGGTCCCGACTCCGACCCCGCGGCCGCAGCCGGCCCCCGATGCCCGCGGCAGGCTCGCGATCCTGCTCGATGACGCGGGCCAGAGGTTCGATCTGGTCGACGCCGCGATCGCCCTTCCGGACGAGGTCGGGGTCGCGGTCCTGCCGTTCCTGCCGAAGTCCACCGAGACCGCGACGGCGGTCCACAAGGCCGGGCACGAGGTCTGGCTGCACCTTCCGATGGAGCCCCAGGGCTACCCGAAGGCGAACCCCGGCCCCGGGGCGGTGCTGGTTTCGATGGACACCGCGGCGATCCGCACCACCGTGCACTCGGCCCTCAACAGCATCCCCTTCGCGGTCGGCGTCAACAACCACATGGGCTCGAAGGCGACCGCCGATCTCAAGACCATGACCTGGGTGATGCAGGAGCTGAGCGCGCGCAACATGGCCTTCATCGATTCGCGCACCACGGCGGCGACGGTGGCCGAGGAAGCGGCCCGCGCGCAGGGTGTACCCGCGGCGCGCCGCCACGTCTTCCTCGACAACAAGCGCCAGGCTGCGGCGATCAGACGCCAGCTCGACGAGGCCGTGTACCGCTGCCGCATGGAAGGCGAGGCGGTCGCCATCGGGCACCTCGACGAGGTGACGCTGCAGGTGCTCGCCGAGGACCT
>CAZMED010000245.1:0-5015 GCA_964565045.1 uncultured Thermoanaerobaculia bacterium | reverse complement strand
GCCTCGAAGATGATCTCGTGCAGGCGGCGCCGGGCGCTGTCGATGGTCATGGAATGCGCAGTTTACCAGCAGACAGGGCTCCGGCGGGTGGACGCCGTCCCGTTCATCGTTCCGCGGCGGCCGGCGGCGAAGCGGCTGGCGGGTCCGGAGATGGCGGGTGACGGCCGGCGGGCCCTGCGGGCGACCGTCGCGGACCGCGCCCGGTTAGGATAGTGCCCGGGGGTGGATGATGTTCGCGTGGTGGCGGAGGCGGCGTCGGGAGCGGGTCCTCGCGGAACCCTTTCCCGACGAGTGGCGGGTCAGGCTCGAGCTCGATGTGGCGCTCTGGCGGGCCGTGCCCGACGAGCTGAAGCCGCGCCTCGAGGACGATCTGCGGCTGTTCATCGCGGAGCGCGCCTGGGAGCCCTGCGGCGGGATCGAGCTCAGGCCGGCGATGCAGGCCGTGATCGCGGCCCAGGCCTGCGTGCTCACTCTCGGGCACTCGGTCGATGCTCTCGACCACGTGCGCTCGGTCCTGGTCTACCCCGATCGCTACCGCGCCCCGGACGTCTACGAGGACGAGGCCGGCATCGTCACCGAGGAGGTCGACGAGCGGGAGGGCGAGGCCTGGGAGTGGGGGACCGTGGTGCTCGCCTGGCGCGAGCTCGCGGGCGACGCCAGGACCCTCAACGGCCGCAACCTGGTGCTGCACGAGATGGCGCACCAGGTCGACCTGCTGGACACCCTGGCGGCGACCCGGGGTGGCACACCGGAGGATCGCGCCCGCCGGGCGCGGTGGCGGGAGACATTTCTCGACCTCTTCGAGGCGTTCTGCCTGGAGATCGACGCCGGACGGCGGGTGAAAGCCCTCGATGCCTACGGTGCCGAGGACGAGTCGGAGTTCTTCTCGGTGGCCACTGAGTCCTTCTTCGAACGCGGCGCCTTCCTCAAAGAGCACCAGCCGCAGCTGTACGAGCTGCTGGCCGAGTACTACAACCAGGACCCGGCCGCGTGGCCGCCCCCGCCGCCGAAATCTGAAGGCGAGGCCCCAACGGGGCGCGAGCGACGACGGCTGCGGCGCGCGGCCGAGCGGAAGATCGCCAAGCGACGCCGCGGCTGAGTCGGGTTCCGGCGGCTTTCGCCGCGGCGCGCCCGCGGATCGATCGGTCTCCACAACGGATGATGGGGCATGGCCCGCCTTCGGGAAGCAGCTTCCACCACCCGGAGAAATGTATGAGAACCGGTATCAGTTGAACTCTTCGTACGGAGCGGAGGTGGTTGATGGATCGGCGTGGTGTGAGAAGCCTCGGGAGGATCTTCAGCGGTCTCGGCGCGGCCGCGATGCTGGTCGCGGCGGCGGATGCGGCGGGCGAACCCCCGTCCGACCTCGTGCTGCAGCTCGCGGCCGACGGCTTCACGGGGCCGGTGGCGGTGACCGGCGCCGGGGACGGGTCGGGGCGGCTGTTCGTGGTGGAGCAGCAGGGTCGAATTCGCATCGTCGGCGGCGGGGTGTTTCTCGACATCTCCGCCCGGGTCGACTCGACGCTGAACGAGCAGGGCCTGCTCGGGCTCGCCTTCCACCCCGAGTACGCGGACAACGGCTATTTCTACGTCAACTACACGCACGATCCCGGGCCCGGTTCCGACACGACCCGGGTGTCCCGCTTTCAGGTCTCGGCCGCCGACCCCGACGTTGCCGACCCGGCGAGCGAGGTGATCGTGCTCGAGTTCGATCAGGACTCCGACAATCACAACGGCGGCGACCTGCACTTCGGTCCCGACGGGCATCTCTACATCGCCTCCGGCGACGGCGGCGGCGGCGGTGATCCGAACGACCGCGGGCAGAGCCTCGATACGCTCCTCGGCAAGATCCTGCGCCTGGACGTCGGCTCGGGCAGCCCCTACGCGGTGCCGGCGGACAACCCCTTCGTCGGCGATCCTGCGGCTCTCGACGAGATCTGGGCCTACGGGCTGCGCAACCCGTGGCGCTTCAGCTTCGACCGCGCCACCGGCGACCTCTTCATCGGCGACGTCGGCCAGGGTTCGCGCGAGGAGGTGAACCGTCAGCCCGCCGCGAGCTCCGGCGGGGAGAACTACGGCTGGAGCTGCATGGAGGGCGATCTCGCGCCGGGCTTCAACGCCTGTGACGATGGCCCACTGACGCCGCCGATCATGGTCTACGAGACCGGTGCCAACTGCGCGGTCACCGGCGGCTTCGTGTACCGCGGCCGCATCGGTGGGCTGCACGGCCGATACGTCTTCGGCGACTACTGCTCGGGGAAGGTCTGGTCGGCTGCGGAGGCCGCCGGCTTGTGGACGGCGCAGGAGTGGGGGGCGGTCGGCTTCGGGCTCGCCGCGTTCGGCGAGGATGACGACGGCGAGCTGCTCGTCGTCGACCGCGACGACGGCGCGATCTTCCGGTTCGTCAGCCCGAGCGCCATTTTTACCGATCTGTTCGAGTTCGGCGACACGAGTCGCTGGAGCCAGGCGGTGGGCAAGTGAAGGGGGCGAGGCAGAACCCCGGGCCGCGCGGCGGGTTCGCACCGCGCTTCTCGGGCGTCGAGACGCTCGTCTGCCTGAGCTGGGCAGCGGTCGCGGTCTTCGCTCCCGCGGCCGGTGCCGCCGCGGCCCAGGCGCCGGCCGAGCTCTCCCTCGAGCTCGTGGCGGACGGCTTCTCGCGGCCGGTGGCGGTCCGCAGTGCGGGGGACGGATCGGACCGTCTGTTCGTGGTGGAGCAGGACGGGCGGATCGTGGTGGTGGTGGACGGTGAGGTCCTCGCCGAGCCCTTCCTGGACATCGTGCCGCAGGTGGAGAGCGGCGGCGGTGAGCAGGGCCTGCTCGGCCTCGCCTTCCACCCCGACTACCTGAACAACGGCTTCTTCTACGTCAACTACACCCACGATCCCGGACCGGGTCCGGACGTGACCCGGGTGTCGAGGTTCACGGTTGCGGCGGCGGATCCCGACCTGGCCGACCCGGCGAGTGAGACGGTGCTGATCGAGTTCGAGCAGGACTTCGCGAACCACAACGGCGGCGACCTCCACTTCGGCCCCGACGGCTTTCTCTACATCGCCACCGGCGACGGCGGCGGCGCCGGCGATCCGAACGACCGCGCCCAGGACCTCGGCTCGCTCCTCGGCAAGCTGCTGCGCATCGACGTCGACGCCGCAGCGCCTTACGCCGTGCCGCCGGACAACCCCTTCACCAGCACCGCCGGTGCGCGCTCCGAAATCTGGGCCTACGGGCTGCGCAACCCGTGGCGCTTCAGCTTCGATCGGCTGACCGGCGACGTCTTCATCGGCGACGTGGGGCAGGGTGCGGTGGAGGAGGTGGACTTCCAGCCCGCCGCGAGCTCCGGCGGGGAGAACTACGGGTGGAGCTGCATGGAGGGCGACCGCGCTGCGGGCTTCAACCCGTGCGACGGCTCGCCGCTGGCGCCGCCGATCCTGGTCTACGGCCACGGGCTCGGCTGCTCGGTGACCGGCGGCTACCGCTACCGGGGCAGGATCGCCGCGCTGCGCGGCTTCTACGTCTTCGGGGACTTCTGCTCCGGAAGGATCTGGCTCGCCTCCGAGTCCGACGGCTCCTGGAACGCCGAGCTGTGGGCCGACACCGATGTCAGCATCAGCTCCTTCGGTGAGGACGAGGGTGGAGAGCTCTACCTCACCGACCTGGCACGCGGCGAGCTCTATCGATTCGAGGCGCCCCCCGAGGCGGAGCTCCGCCGCAGTGCAGGGCGCCGCCTGGTTCCCGGCGGCGGACCCTGAGCCTTAAACCAGCCCGGATGGCGGGCGGCGGATTGCGGGTTCGCCAGGGCGCAGGGTCGCGCGTTCGGGCTCATGCCGGAGAAGTTGCGAGCCCGACGGCGCCGGCGAATCGTTCGAGAGCGCTGCGCGCGGCCTCGGCGTCCTCTGCGCCCGGCGCGTCTTCGAATCGCTCCGACAGCACCTCGAGCCTGCCGCGCCTGCGATCGGCCCTGAGGTCGAAGCGCGCCACCAGGCGCTCGCCGGCGAGCACCGGGAGACAGTAGTAGCCGTAGATCCGCTGCGATGCGGGTTTGAAGATCTCCAGGACCTGGTGGAAGCCGAACAGCGCCTCGACCCTCGTCCGGTCCCACAGCAGGGGGTCGAAGGGCGAAAGCAGCACGCCGCGGTCCGAGCGCGGGCGTGCCCGCTGAAGGCGCGCCGCCAGCTCGAGGTCGCCGAACCGGATCCAGCCGGAGGTGCGGGCGCCGCCGTCGCCGCGCAACGCACAGGGCACGATCTCGCCTTTCGTATGGAGGCGGCCGAGGGCGCCGTCGATCTCCGGACGGCGGTTGCGGAGCCGCCAGGTGCGGGCGAGGGTCCCGGTGGTCGCCCAGCCGTGGCCGGCCAGCGCGCGCAGCAGCAGGACCTCGAGGGCATCGGGCCGGGCCACCCTCCGTTCACGGATGTGCTGCGGGATCACCCGCTCGGCGAGGTCGTAGCTGCGCTGGAAGCCGCTCCGCTCGCGGATCGCCAGCTCGCCCGACGACCACAGCGCCGTCGCCACCTTCTTGGCGAGCTTGAGGTCCCACCAGCCGCGGCCGCCCTCGCCCTCCATGTCGAGGGTGCGCAGCGGCCCGTCGTCGCGGATGCGGCGCATGAGGTCCGAGGCCACCTCGGGGTGCTCGCCGACGAGGTCGCCCCACCACGGGTGGTGCCGGAACTCCTCGCGCCGGAAGCCGAACACCGGGTAAAGCTCGATGGGCAGCCAACTGGCCTCGTGTCCCCAGTACTCGAAAAGAGGCTCTCCCGGAAGCAGGAGCTCCTCACCGAGGGCCGCATCGAAGCCCTCGATCCGCGAGGCGAGCACGATGCAGTGGCTGCGGGCGCCGGCCACCGCGACGGTGTCGAGCTGCAGGTAGCCGAAGCGTTCGATCACCTCGTGCGCCGCCCGGCGCGCCCGCAGTCCGCGGCCGGCGGCCCGCTGCGGCATGCCGGTCCACTCGGGCTTGAGCAACCCGCTCCGGGCAAGGGCGAGCCGCCGCGCGGCGCGGACGGAGATGGTTTCCACGG
>CAZMED010000244.1:2424-5020 GCA_964565045.1 uncultured Thermoanaerobaculia bacterium | reverse complement strand
CGGGTCCACCTTGTCGAGGGTGTCGGCCGGGCTGTGGTGGTAGTCGAAGTAGCGGTCGCCGTGCACGCGGTGGCCGATGCCGGGCACGCCCGCTTCGACGATGGGGCCGATGTCGACGCCGGCTCCGCCCGCCCTGACCTCCGAGGCGCCGAGGGCGCCCAGCGGCGCGGCGAGCTCCGCCACGCGCCCGATGGCGGCGGCCGGGCCCCTGACCGAGAAGCCGGCCGGGGCGAAGCAGCCCGAATCGCTCTCCAGGGCCGCCACATGGAGATGGAGCTCGTCCCGGTGGGCCTCGAGGTACGCGTTGCCGGCGTGGGCGCCGTACTCCTCGGAGGCGAAGAGCACGACGCGGACGCTGCGTCGCGGGCGCCGGCTCTCGTCGAGCAGCATCCGCGCCGCACCGATGACGATGGCGCAGCCGGCGCCGTCGTCGTGGGCGCCGGTGCCCACGTCCCAGGAGTCGAGGTGGCAGCCGGCCAGCACGATCTCGTCCGGAAGCTCGCTGCCGCGGACCTCGGCGATCACGGTCGGCTGCTCGACGAACGGGTGGTTGACGGCCCCGGAGTGCCAGCGAACGCGGACTGTCTCGCCGCGGGCGAGCAGACGCTCGATGCGGTCGGCGTCCTCGGTGGTGACGGCGGCGGCGGGGATCGGCGTGTCGTGCTCCTCGAAGCGGGTCATGCCGGTGTGGGGGGTGCCGAGGCTGAAGCCCGTGGCCGAACGCACCAGGGCGCCCTGAGCGCCGGCCCTCGACGCGGCGGCGGGGCCTCCGACTCGGTACTTCGCGACGCTCCCGTAGCCTTCCCAGCGGGGATTGAAGAGCACGATTCTGCCTCGCGCCCCGTCGCCGAGGGTCTCGAGCTCCTCGAAGTCGCGGACCACCACGACCTCCGCCTCCAGCCCCTCCTCTGCAGTGCCGGAGCTGCCGCCGAGCCCGGAGATGACGAGCGGCTCGTCGACCGGGGCGACCAACCGCGCCCGCTCCGCGCCCCGCTCCCAGTGCGGCACCATCACCGGCTCGGTCCACACCCTGTCGAAACCGGCGTCGCGGAGGCTCGCCGCGGCCCAGGCCGCGGCGCGGTCGTAGGCGGACGATCCGGTGAGTCGCGGCCCGTGGACGTCGCACAGGGTCGATAGCCATCCCCAGGCGAAGTCGTCGGCCAGAGCCGCCTCGGTGATCCCGGCGACGGGATCGGAGGGCGCGGGCTCCTGTCCAAAGGCGGGGGACGTGAGCAGCAGGAGGGCGACGCAGCAGAAGGCTCGTATTTGCATCGCGGGAGCGTAGCACCGCTTCCCGGTGCCGTTGCCTCCAACGTCGGGCCGTCCGCAGCTGTTCGCCCGCACTCGGCCGAGAGGTTTTTCGTGATCCGTTGAATTTACCACTTGACAAATAATTTTACTCGTATTAAATTTGCGACATGGATTCAACTTCAGAACGAAAGAGCCGCAGCATCCGGGAGGCCCGGAACGAGCGCCGGCGTGACCAGACCCGGGCCGAGATCCTCGACACGGCCCGCGATGCCATCCTCCGCAAGGGATTGGGCGGATTCACCCTCGCGGATGTCGCCGAGGAGCTCGCGCTCACGAAGCCGGCGCTCTACTACTACTTCGACAGCAAGGAGACGTTGCTCTTCGAAGTGCTGCTCCGCGAGTGGGTCGAATCGGCGGCCGAGGTGCAGGCGGCGGTCGAGCAGACCGGGAGCGGAGCGGATGCCGTGGAGCAGCTCATGCGCACGGTGTTCGAGCGCTATCGGGACCGCCTCGAGCTCTTCATGCTCCACTTCAGGATGGGCCCGGGCGGCGAGTTCGCGGACATCGTCGGGCCCGAGCAGGCGGCGCGCGTCCACCCCATCAACGACATGCTGTACGGAGGCGCCGAGGCCCGCCTCCGCGAGGACCAACGCCGAGGGAGTTTCCCGAAGAACCGCGACCCGCGCCGGTTCGCCTTCACCGCCCACATGGCGGTCGTCGGGCTCCTCAACATGAAGGCCATCGCAGTTTCCGCCCAGGACCCTTTGCTCCACAGCGACGACGATCTGATCGACGACCTCTGCGTGACCTTCCGACACGCAGCGACCCAAGGAGGTGCGACATGACATTCGAGAACCCTGTCTTTTCGACCTATGCCATCGCCGCGACCCTGATGATCCTCAAGATGATGGGTCAGGGCTGGATCACGGTGCAGCGGATGATGAAGGTCGGGGGCGGCTTTCTGAACCCGGAGGATCAGTCGCGGGGCTGGGCCAACCCGACGCCTCGTCCCGGCCAGCTCGAGCCCGACGACTCCGTCGAACGGTCCCGGCGCATGCACCGCAACGACACCGAGAACATCCCGGTGTTCCTGGTGGCCGGCCTGCTCTTCGCCGCCACCGGGCCCGCTCTCTGGGTCGCCCAATGCCTGCTCTTCGGATACGTCGCGTCTCGCCTGGCCCACTTCTGGGCCTACCTCACCGCCAAGCCCCACGAGGTGCGCGCGGTGCTCTTCACCATCGGTTCGCTCATCGTCATCGGCATGGCCGTCTACACGCTGATCTACGCCGTTTCTTAAGGAGGCATCATGAAGATCACGAACTCCGTATCGAGAACCAGCATCGCC
>CAZMED010000244.1:0-2324 GCA_964565045.1 uncultured Thermoanaerobaculia bacterium | reverse complement strand
CCCGGGCTCTCCGTGAGTTGGCTTCGTCGGCGGGCTCGCTGAATTTCTGGCTGACTCCACACCACAAGGTTCCGCGACATCCGAAAATTCCGACCTCGGCGTCTCCTTCAGATTCTGGTCCGATTCGGCCAGGGAGATCGAGGTCTGAGATCCGGGTGCGCCGGAGTCGCGGCGTGCGGTACCCTGGCCCCACGAGAAGGGAGGCCGTCATGAACATTCTCGATCACCTCAAGGAGCGGCGGACGGTGCGCCGGTTCAAGCCGGACGCGATCCCCCAGGCGACCCTGGACAGGGTGCTCGAAGCCGCGATGTGGGCGCCTTCCCACGCCAACCTCCAGCCCTGGGAGTTCGTCGTCGTCGGTCCAGAAGCGCGGGCACGCCTGCTCGAGCTGTTCCGCGCCAAGGCCGACGAGCTCCTCGCCGACCCCGAGCTGCCGGCGCCGAAACGCAAGAATGTCACCGCCCTCAGGGAAGATTTCGGCGGAGCGCCCTTCATGGTCGCGGTGGTGTGCCACCCGCCGGCCGACGACCTGGAGCGGGTTGAGAACCCGTTGAGTACGGCGGCAGCGGTGCAGAACCTGTGCCTCGCCGCCTGGGAGGAGGGCGTCGGCGCGGTCTGGCTGTCGTTCGGCGTGGCGCCGCCGGTGCGCGGAATCCTCGGCGTCAAGGAGGGCGAGACGGTCGTGGCGCTGCTGGCGATGGGATTCCCGGCCGAGGTTCCTCCGGCGCCCCCCCGCGATGCGGTTGCCGACCACGTGCGCCAGGTGCCGTAAGTCCGGAGCTGGGCTTCATGAACATGGGCGATCCCCGGTACCTGGAGGTCTTCTTTCAGATCCACGACGGTCTGCCGCGGGAGGCCCCCGGCGACGAGGCCTCGGCCCGGCGGGCGTTGGCCGCCCTCCGCGACCTCCCGCCCGAGCCACTGATTCTCGACCTCGGCTGCGGGCCGGGCTCGGCCACCACCCTGCTGGCCCGCGACACCGGCGGCCGGGTGCTCGGCCTCGAGCTCCACGGTCCGTTCCTGCGCGACGTCCGGGAGCGCGCCAACCGGGCCGGAGTCGGCACGCGGGTCCACGCCGTGCACGGAAACATGGAGAGCCCACCCTTCGCGCCCGCCACCTTCGACCTGGTGTGGTCGGAGGGCGCGCTCTACAACGTCGGCTTCGGCCGCGGCCTCGAAATCGCGCGTGACCTGCTGCGTCCGGGCGGCCACCTGGTGGCGAGCGAGGCGGTGTGGCTGGTCTCCGACCCCCCGGAGGAGGTTCGCCGCTGGTGGCACGCCGAGTACCCCGACATCGCCCCGGTGGACGCCACCCTCGACGTGGTCGCCGCGAGCGGGCTCGCGGTACTCGAGCACTTCACGCTGCCGGCGAGCGCCTGGTGGGAGTACTACGAACCGCTCGAGGCGCGGCTCGCTGAGCTGGGGCTGCGCCACGCCGGGGACGCCGCCGCGCTCGAGGTCCTGGACGAGGCCCGGGTGGAGGTCGAGATGTACCGCCGCTTCGGCTCGTCGTACGGCTACGAGCTGTTCATCTGCCGGCGGGCGTAGTCCGCGTTGACCCCGGGTCTTCCGCTGCGGGGCACGATGCCATCCGCAAGAGGATCTCAAGAACAACGCAATCCGAACTCGCGGCCGGCTTCCCGGAACCACGTCGTCACCGAGGTCGAGGCTACAATGCGTGCGTGGGCCGATTGCAGACCATCAAGGTGGTGCACACGGTTGTGTGGGCGTTCTTCGCCTCGTGCATCGCCGCGATTCCGCTCCTCGCCTGGCGCGGTCAGAGCCGAGCCGCCGCGGTGCTCATCGCCGTCGTCTTCCTCGAGGTGGCGGTGCTCGCCGTCAACCGCTGGCGCTGTCCGCTGACTGGCGTGGCGGCCCGCTACACCGACGACCGCAGGGACAACTTCGACATCTACCTTCCGGAGTGGGTCGCCCGTCACAACAAGACGATCTTCGGCGGCCTGTACCTGGCGGGGATCGTCATGACCCTGGCGCTGTGGGCCGGCTGACCGTCCGCGCCCCGGCGGCTCGCCCGCTCCGCTGCAAAGGTATACTCTCCGCCGCGCCGCAGCCCCAGAACGAAACGAGTCGAACGCCGCAGCCGAGGTGACCGGGGTGCCCTTGAGCCCACCGCCTGCATCGCACGACCTCGGCGGCGTCGGAGAATGTTCGATGACGAAGCCCGAGGAACGGCAGCGCATCTTCGACCTCGCCGTCTCGACCCCCGACTGGCAGCGCCGAGAGGTTCTCTCCATTGAGGCGCTCGAACCGGACAATCCCGCCCAGGAGTACTGGCGCACGGGTCTCGAAAACCAGCTCGCCG
>CAZMED010000243.1:2185-5025 GCA_964565045.1 uncultured Thermoanaerobaculia bacterium | reverse complement strand
CCCGTGAGCGTCCTGCTCGACATCGACCCCGCGGCGCCGGCGCCGATCTGGCGCCAGATCGAGGACGGCGTGCGCCGGCTCGTCGCCTCGGGCAGCCTGGCGCCGGGGGCGCCGGTTCCGTCGGTGCGCGAGCTCGCGAAAACGCTGCGCGTCAACCCGGCCACCGTCTCCAAAGCCTATCAGCTGCTGACGGACGCCGGTCTGCTGGCCGTCCGGCGCGGGGAGGGCACCTTCGTCGCCGAGCTCGCGCCGGAAGTGCGCGACGCGGAGCGGGCGCGGCTGCTGGCCGAGGGTGCGAGCCGTCTCGTCGAGGTGGCGCGCTCCATGGGTGCTTCGAAGACCGAGACCAACCGGGCCGTGGATGCGGCCTGGCGCGAGCTCACCGAGGGCGGTGAAGGGACCAGGGATGCACGCTGAACCGATCGTTCGACTGACGGACCTGACGGTGCGCTACGGGCGGCTCACGGCGGTCGACCGGCTGTCGCTCGAGGTGCCGAAGGGCTGCGTCTATGCCCTCCTCGGCCGCAACGGCTCCGGCAAGTCGTCCGCAGTGCGCTGCCTGCTCGGCCAGCAGCGGGCCGCCGCCGGCGGTGCCCGGATCTTCGGGCTCGACAGCTGGCGTGCCCGGCGCCGCATTATGGAGCGCACCTCGGTGGTGCCCGAGACCCCCGACGTGCCGCCGGCAGCCACCGCCGAGGCGCTGCAGCCCTTCATGCTGCGGGTGACCCCGCGCTGGCGCTCCAAGGAGTACTTCTCGCGCCTCGACAGCTTCGGCGTGGCGCGCCGCACGCCCTTCGCCAGGCTCTCCAAGGGCCAGCAGCGCCAGCTCGCGCTCGCCCTGGCACTCGCCTCCTCGCCCGACCTCCTGGTCCTCGACGACCCGACCCTCGGGCTCGACGCGGTCGCCCGCCGCAGCCTCTTCGAGGAGCTGGTGGGCGACCTCGCCGACCGCGGCACGACGGTCCTCATGACCACCCACGACCTCGCCGGGGTCGAGGGCATCGCCGACCGCGTGGGGGTGCTCGCCGGCGGCTCGCTCCTGGTGGACGAGCGCCTCGAGGCCCTCAAGCTGCGCTGGTGCCGGGTGCGGTGGACGCCCTCCGACGCCGTCCCCGCGGCGCGGATCGAGCACGCCCTGCGCCACCTCGAGCCCCACGCCCACCGCCCGGGTGCCGACCACGCCGTGGTCCGCGGCTTCACCGAGACCGGCTTCGGAAGCTTCCGCGACGAGGCGAAGGTCGAGGTGACGGGCGTCGACTCCCTGCCTCTGGAGGAGATCTTCATCGCCCTCTGCGGGGCCGACCGCCGTGGAGGTGCGTGATGCGCGGCGCGGTGGCCGTCTTCCTCCACGAGCTGCGGGCGCGCCGCGCGGTGCTGCTCGCGACCCTCGCCATGAGCGCGCTGATTCCAGTCGTGGCATTGGCCCCGGCGCTCGAGAATCAGCGGCCGAGCGACGTCCGCGAGGTCGTCTCGCTGATCCTCATCGTCGTCTTCGGGTACGGGCTCGCCCTCGTGTTCGGCGCCGCCACCTTCGGCAGCGACCTCTCGGAACGCCGACTCGGCTTCCACTTCGCCCGTCCGGTGGGCGGCCTCGCCATCTGGGCGGGGCGGATGGCCGCCGTCTGGTGCGTGATGATGCTCGCCGAGCTGTTCGCCGTGCTGCCGCCGCTGCTCGTGAACGCCGGCACCTTCGACCTGCTGATCTCCATGGGCTGGTGGTCCGTGCCGGCGTTCGTCGTCGGCCCCACCATGCTGCTGCTGCTCGCGCACGCGGTCAGCATCATGGTCCGCGCGCGCACCCCGTGGCTGGTGCTCGATGTGATCGCCGCGACGGCCGCTGCGGTCGCAGCGTGGCTCGGGTTGCGCTCGAAGGTCGGAATCCTGAGTCCTGAAGCTCTCATGGTCGTGATCGGGCTCTTCGTTGCGGTCCTGCTGATGGCGCTGCTGCTCGCCGGCACGGCCGGGACCGTCTCGGGGCGCGCCGACCTGCGCCGAACCCACGGCGCGCTGTCGTTGGTGTTGTGGCTGGTGGTGGCCGCCGGCTGGCCGGGGGTCGTCACCTACATCATCTGGCTCGACGACTTCGGACCGCACGACCTTGACTCCGTCGACCTCGAGGAGGTGGACCCCACGGGCCGCTGGGTCGGGGTCGGAGGTTTCGGCGTCGGGCGCTTCGAGACCTACCGGCAGTTCATCGTTTCGACCACCGACGAGCGCTGGATCGCCCTGAGCCAGTTCGGACGGTGGAGAATGTGGTGGTCCGAACAGGTGTGCTTCGCCGCGGACGGCCGGACGGCGGCCTGGTTCGGCCGCGGCCGCGACGACGACGGGCGAACCGTGTGGCGGGTCGACCTCACCGCGCCGGATCCTGTCCCCGTGGAGACGACCATCACCGCGCCGCGCGGCTCGGGCCTGGAGCTCTCGCCCGATGGGCGGCGGGCGGCCCTGTGGGACGAGGACGGTCTGCTCGCCGTCTACCGCCTCGCGGACGAGAGCCTGCTGGCCATGGCGCGCCTGCCGGCCGGAGAGAATCGCTCAGGGTGCACATTCGCCGCCGACGGGATCGTCCGCTGCATGTCCTTTGAAGAGCCCGTCGAGGGCCGGCGGAGCGTCCTCATCCACGAGCTGGACCTCGCCTCGGGCGAGCTCCGACTGGCGGGCGAGATCGGCCTTGCCGAGGGCGACGCCTGGCCCACCTTCGTGGCCTACTCGCCGTGGCTGCTCGCAGAGACCGCATGCCCGGGCGCGGACTGCCGGGTGCGGTTCTTCGACCCGCGCACCGGCGATCTCGAGCGTGAGGTGGCGCTGCCCGAGTGGGCCCGCGACGCCGCGGTGCTCGC
>CAZMED010000243.1:0-2085 GCA_964565045.1 uncultured Thermoanaerobaculia bacterium | reverse complement strand
TCCGAAATCCTCCCTGGAATACCCCGCGCCCATCTCGGAATACACAGTCGTGGACTTCCAGGAATCGGAAACGATCGACATCTCGGCGAAGGTGTCGGCCTCGGTGGTGCTGCCCACCTGCGCGGTGGGTGAGACGCTCTCAGACCGCTACCGCCTCGACGCCGAGCTCGGCCGCGGCGGCATGGGCGTCGTCTACCGCGCCTGGGACGTGGAGCTCGAGCGCGCGGTGGCGGTCAAGGTCGTGGGAGCCCACCTCGAGGCCGACGACGCCCGCGAGCGCCTCCTCCGCGAGGCCCGCGCCGCGGCCGCCCTCGGCCACCCGCACGTGGTTGCCGTGCACGACGTGGGGGTGCACGAGGGCATGCCGTACTTCGTCATGGAGCTGGTGGAAGGCCCCAGCCTCAAGCAGTGCAAGCCGGAGAGCCTCGAGGAGATCGTCGCGCTGGCGCTGCAGATCTGCGACGCCCTCGCCCACGCCCACCAGCACGGACTCGTCCACCGCGACCTCAAGCCCGCCAACATCCTCCTCTCGGGTACCCCCCGCACGCCCGCGGTCAAGATCGTCGACCTCGGGCTTGCCGTCCGCGAGCGCGGCGTCCGCATCACCCGCGCCGGCGGCATCGCCGGCACCGTCGCGTACATGGCACCCGAGCAGGCGCTCGGCCGCGAGGTCGACGCCCGCACCGACCTCTACGCCCTCGGCGTGATGCTGTACGAGCTCACCACCGGTCGCCTGCCCTTCGAAGGCGACAATGCCCTGGCCGTTCTCTCCCAGCACCTGCACGCGCCGGTCGTGCCGCCCCGCACCTATCGCGCCGACCTTCCCGAGCACCTCGAGGCGGCCATCCTGCGGCTGCTCGCCAAGAACCCCGACGACCGCTTCGCCAGTGCAGCCGAGGTGGCCGAGGTGCTCGCGTCGGACCCCGGGGCCGCGTCGGCACCGGCCGCCGTCTCCGGGGCCCTCGGCGGGCTGGTCCGCGGCCGCCTGGTCGGCCGCGACGCCGAGCTCGCCGTGCTGCGCCGCACGTGGTCCGCCGCCGCCGCCGGGCGCGGCGGCCTGGTGCTGGTCTCGGGCGAGCCGGGCTCCGGCAAGAGCCGGCTGGCGCGCGAGCTCCTGGACTACGCCCGCATCACGGGCGGCAGCGTGCTCCGGGGCGGCTGCTACGAGCTCGAGGCCGCCACCCCCTACCTGCCCTTCATCGAGGCCCTGCGCGCGTGGGTGCACGCCAGCCCCGACGACGAGCTCCGCCGCGCCGCCGGCAACGCGGGCGCCGAGCTCGCCAGGCTCGCCCCCGAGCTCGAGGCCCGCATCGGGCCCTTTCCCGAAGGTCCGGAGCTGTCCGCCGCCGAGCAGCGCCTCCGCCTGTTCGACGGCGTCGCCCGCTGCCTCTTCAACCTCTCGCAGCACAACGGGCTGCTGCTGTTCGTCGACGACCTGCAGTGGGCCGACCAGGCCTCGCTGAGCCTCCTCCACTACCTGGTGCGGCTGGTCGGCCGCGAACGGGTCCTGGTCCTGGGCTGCTACCGTGAGACCGACCTCGATCGCTCGCACCCGTTGGCCGAGGCCCTGGACTCCTGGAACCGGGAGCGGGCGGCGACGCGCGTGCACCTGCGGCGGCTCGACGAGGCCGCCACCGCAGCGATGCTGAAGGTCCTGCTGGGACAGAGCGAGGTCAGCGACGAGCTTGCCGCCAGCATCCACCGCGAGACCGAAGGCAACCCCTTCTTCATCGAGGAGATCGTCAAGACCCTGGTGGACGAGGGGCAGATCGTGTGCGAGATCGGCGGCTGGTGCCGGCGCGACTCGAGCGAGCTGGTGCTCCCACAGGGCGTCAAGGCCGCCATCGGCCGCCGCCTCGACCACCTCAGCGAGCCGACCATCGAGGCTCTCCGCACCGCCGCCATCCTCGGCAAGAGCTTCGAGTTCTCGGAGCTCGCGGCGGTCTCCGAGAGCTCCGAGGACGAGCTTCTGGACGCCGTCGACGAGGCGGTGGCGGCGCAGCTCCTGGAGGCGGCCGCCGGCGAGACCGTCGCCTTCACCCACGACAAGATCCGCGAGGTGCTCTACCACGAGCTCAACCCGAT
>CAZMED010000242.1:0-5040 GCA_964565045.1 uncultured Thermoanaerobaculia bacterium | reverse complement strand
TTGGGCGGGATGTGCCCGACATCGCCGAAGGACAGCAGCTTCATCGAGCCGTCGGCCGCCACCTGGACGACCGTCAGGCTGCAGTTGGCGATCGACATGCCGAGCCAGGCCGCCGGATCGACCTCGAGCACCTTGGTGACGAAGTAGCGGATCACGTTGCCGTGGCAGACCACGATGTCGTGCCGGTCCACCTCGGGCGAGGGGGCGAAGTAGAGGTGGAAGGCCGCCTCGAGCTGCTTCGTGCAGGCCTGGAGGTCCTCCTCTGTCTCGGTCGCCATGACGTCCCCGCGCCGCGTCGGCGGGGTGCACTCGCGGATCAGCTCCGAGACCTGGAGATCGAGCTCGGGAAATTCCTCCCCGATCACCAACGCCGTCTGCCGCGCCCGGGTCATCGTGCTGGCAGCGAGCGAGGTGAAGTCCACGGGCATCCCGCGCAGCCGGGCCGCGAGGAGCCGGGCCTGGGCCACCCCCAGCGGCACCAGCCCCTTCCCCACCTCCGACTCGCGCTGGTCGAGGCTGTCGTACTCGCCGTGGCGGATCAGGTACACGGTCCGCACGCCGTCCGCCCCGGCCTCGGCGTCGCCGGGCCGGCCTGCCGCGCCCGCGAGGAGGCAGCACGCAGCGAAAGCCGCCGCCACCCGCCGCCTCCGCACCACCGCGGCGAGCCGCTTCATCATGACCACCTCCCCGCCGGCGCCGGGTCTACCGCCCGCTCCAGCCCGGTCCGCGCACCACCCGGCCCGGCATCGCACCCGTGTGCTCGCCGTCTGCCAGCACCTGCACGCCGTTGACGAAGACGTGGACCATGCCGGTGGCGTACTGGTGGGGCTCGGCGAAGGTCGCGTGGTCCTGGATCGTCGCCGGATCGAACACGACGACGTCGGCGAAGTACTGCTCGCGCAGCAGCCCGCGGCGGTCGATCTTGAGGTTGGCGGCGGGCAGCGCCGCCAGCTTGCGGATCGCCTCCTCGAGGGGCAGCAGCTGCTCGTCGCGCACGAACTTTCCCAACACCCGGGCGAAGGCGCCGTAGGCCCGGGGGTGGGGGTTCCTCTCCAGGAAGACGCCTTCCGGCGCGAGCGACGCGGCGTCGGAGCAGAAGCTCACCCACGGCAGCGTGATGGCGCGCCGCAGGACATCTTCCGACTGGCTGAAGTAGACGGTCCCGATCCGCGACCGGTCCTCGAGAATGAGGTCCATGGCGGTGAATCTCGGATCCGTCCCGCGCATCGCGGCCACCTCGGCCAGGGTCTTCCCGGTGAGGGGCTTGAGCGCTTCGGACCTGAAGCCGACGAGCAGGATGTTGTCGGGCGAGCCCGCCCCGAGGTAGCCGTTCTCCCAGTCATCCGAGGGCTCGAGCATCTCGCGCGCGATCCGCTCGCGCATGGCCGGGTCGGCGAGTCGCTCGAGGGAGGCTTCGAACCCGCCCTCCTGCACCCACGGCGGCATGCTGGCGTTGAGCCCCGTCGAGCTGGCGGCGTAGGGGTAGACGTCGGCCGTGATCTCGAGACCCTCGGCGCGGGCCGCCTCCACCATCGCCACCGCCTCGTCGAAGAGCGGCCAGTTGTCCCGGCCCGAGGCCTTGAGGTGGTAGATCTCGGCCCGGACCCCGGCCTCGCGGGCGATGGTCAGCAGCTCGCCGACGGCCTCCAGCAGGTGGGCGCCCTCACCGCGCACGTGCGAGATGTACATGCCGTCGTACTCGCCCGCAATCTCCGCCAGGGCCACCAGCTCGTCGGTCTCGGCGAAGCTGCCCGGCGGGTAGATGAGCGCGGAGGCGACGCCCAGGGCACCCTCCTCCATCGCGGTGCGGACGATCGCCCGCATCTGCTCGAGCTCGTCCGCGGTCGGCGGCCGGTCCTCGTGGCCGATCACGTACTCGCGCGGCGTGGCGGAGCCGATGAACGACGCCACATTGGGCGAGACGCCGCGTCCCTCGAGGAACCGCAGGTACTCGTCGAGGGTCGTCCACTCCACGTCGTACTTGATGTCGCCCTGGCGCCGCACCATCTCGTCCTTCATGGCCTGGTTGAGGGGGCCCATGGAGTCGCCCTCCCCCAGCACCTCCAGGGTCACCCCCTGGCGGATGTCGCTCTGCGACCGCCCGTCCTCGATCAGGCTCTCGTTGGCCCAGCACATCATGTTGATGAACCCCGGCGCCACCGCGAGGCCCTCGACGTCGAGCTCCAGCCGTCCCGTCGCCCGCCCCAGGTCGCCGATGGCGACGATCTGATCGCCGTTGATCGCGACGTCGCCGGCGAACGGGCTCGAGCCGCTGCCGTCGTAGATGGTCCCGTTTCGGAGCACGACGTCGTACTGCGCCGGCGCGGCGCACGACGACAGCACGCAGGCCGCGAGAATCAGGGCGCCGGCCGGCGCCGCGATCCGGACTTCCATCACGTCGAAAAGTGTCATCACCCGGGCCCTCCCGATCCCTCGCGGCCATTGTGCGGCATCCCGGAGCGGAAGTGAAATCGGAGAGCGCCGCGCGGTACCGCGGCACACGGACCATGACATCGAGGGACAGCGGACGTAGAATCCTCGATCACGCGCGGCAGGCGGAAGCCTCCGCAGCGGCACCACAACAGGAGGAATCATGAAGACCTACCAGCGCGTCCTCGGCCTGGCCGCCGCAGCCTGCCTGGCGTCGGCCGGCGCCTCGGCCGTCGACACCGTCAACACGAGGTTTCTGGCCCAGCCGGCGATCGGCGGCGGCCACGTCGCCTTCGTCTACGCCAACGACCTGTGGGTGGCGCAGTCCGATGGACGCCACCCGCGGCGCCTGACCTCCGACGAGGGCGTCGAGTCCAACCCGGTGTTCTCACCCGACGGCGAGTGGATCGCCTTCGACGCCCAGTACGACGGCAACACCGACGTCTACATCGTGCCGACCCGCGGCGGCATCCCGACCCGACTCACCTGGCACCCGCACCGCGACAGCGTGTGCTCCTTCACCCCCGACGGGTCCGCCGTCCTCTTCCGCTCCGGCCGCAACACCTTCACCAACCGCTACAACCAGCTCTTCACGGTGCCGGTCGAGGGCGGGTTTCCGCAGCAGCTCGCGCTGCCGAACGCCCACAAGGCCGCGTACTCGCCGGACGGCACCCGCCTCGCCTACACGCCCCTCGGCGAGCCCTTCAGGGTGTGGAAGAACTACCGCGGCGGCGCCGTCACCACCATCAATCTCTACCGGTTCGCGGACCACGCCACCGAGACGATCCCGCAGCCCGAAGGACGCAGCAACGACACCGACCCGATGTGGATCGGCGACCGTGTGTTCTTCATCTCCGACCGTAGCGGCGAGTTCAATCTCTTCTCCTACGACCCGGCGACGGGCTCCATCGAGCAGCACACGCAGTACGCGGACTTCCCCATCATCGACGCCTCGGCGGGCGACGGCCAGGTCGTCTTCGAGCGCGCCGGCACCCTGCACAGCTACGATGTGGCGACGGGCGCGGTCACGGATCTCACGATCGGCATCGCCACCGACCTTCCGGAGCTCCGCCCACGCTACGTCGACGGCGCCGACTTCGTGCGCAGCGTCGAGATCTCCCCCTCCGGCGCGCGGGCGGTCTTCGGGATCCGCGGCGAGATCGTCACCCTGCCGGCCGAGAAGGGCGACGCCCGAAACCTGACTGGGACCCCGGGCGTGCACGAGCGCGGGCCCGCCTGGTCGCCCGACGGCGTCTCGATCGCCTACTTCTCCGACGCCTCGGGCGAGTACGAGCTGCACGTCGCGCCGCAGGACGGGGCCTCCGGGGCCAAGGCGTACGCGCTCGACGGCACCGGCTTCTACAACGGACTCACCTGGTCGCCCGACTCGAAGAAGATCGCCTTCGAGGACAACGGCCGCAACCTGTACGTCATCGACCTCGCCTCCGGCGACGTGACGCGGGTGGACCGCGAGCCCATTTACAACCCGGGCCCCTTCGGCTCCATGGGGCCGGTGTGGTCGCCCGACTCGGGGTGGCTCGCCTACACCACGAACAACCTCGCCAACATGGAGCAGGTCTACCTCTACTCCCTCGAGCAGCGGAAGGTCTTCGCCATCGCCGACGGGCTGAGCGACGTCGGCGAGCCCGCCTTCGACCGCGGCGGGAAGTACCTCTACTTCTTCGGCTCCACCGACGCCGGGCCGGTGCGGCAGTGGTTCGCCATGTCCAACGCCGACATGGAGATGACCCGCAATCTCTACCTGGTCACCCTGCAGAAGGGCGTGCCCTCGCCCCTCGCCAAGGAGAGCGACGAGGAGAAGCCGAAAGGGGCCGAACAAGGCGGCGACGATGCCGGGAACGCGGACTCGGGCAAGGACGGCGACTCGAAAAAGTCCGACGCCGCGAAGGTCGAGGCGGTGACCATCGACCTCGACGGCCTCGCGCAGCGCATCGTCACGGTCCCGATTGACGCCGCCAACTACTTCAGCCTCCAGGCCGGCAAGGAGAACATCCTCTTCTACCTCAAGGCCCCGGCCGACGCCGGCAGCCCGAACGCCCGCGGCACCAAGCTGATGATGTACGACCTCGGGGAGCGCAAGGAGGAGGAGCTCTTCGAGGCCAACGGCTTCGAGGTCTCGGCGGACGGCGCCAAGATCCTGTTCCGCAACGGCACGAGCTGGGGCATCGTCGACGCCGGCAAGAAGCCCGAGGCCGGCAAGGGGATGCTCGACCTCGCCTCCGTGCGCGTGCGCGTCGACCCCGCCTCCGAGTGGCCCCAGATCTTCGACGAGGCCTGGCGCACCTACCGCGACTACTTCTACGCCACCAACTACCACGGAGCCGACTGGTCCGCCATGCGCGAGCGCTACCGGCCGTTCCTCGATCACCTCGCCTGCCGCACCGACCTCAACCGCCTCATCCAGTGGATGGGCAGCGAGCTCGCGGTGGGCCACAACAACGTCTTCGGCGGCGACTCCCCCTTCGACCCCGAGGAGATCCCCGGCGGCCTGCTCGGCGCCGACTACGCGATCGAGAACGGGCGCTACCGCATCACCAAGGTCTACGGCGGCCTCAACTGGAACCCCGACCTCGTGTCGCCGCTGACCGA
>CAZMED010000241.1:0-5045 GCA_964565045.1 uncultured Thermoanaerobaculia bacterium | reverse complement strand
GGGAAGATCCGCCGCACGATGCGGATCGACGGCGCGTCCCAGCTTGCCTCCTCCATCGGGTTGAGCCAGGCACAGTGCGTGAAGTGCTCGCGGACCCGGCGCAGGTACTCCTCGCCCGGACGCTCGTTGCGCTCCGTCCAGTCGACGGCGCCGTAGCGGTCGGTGAGCTCGCCGGGGTACATGTAGGCGTCGCCCACCAACACCAGCCGCGTCTCGCTTGCGAAGCGTCGGAAGAGCTCGGCGAGCGGGATCTTCTCCGAGAACCGGGCGTTGCCGTAGACCCGCTCGTAGATGCAGTTGTGGAAGTAGAGGTGGTCGAAGTGCTTGAAGTGGCGCGCCTGGTGGGCCGCCGAGAACAGGGTGTCCACCAGCTCCCTGAACGGCCACATCGAGCCGCCGATGTCGATCGCCAGGACGAGGCCGAGCCGGTTCTCCTTCGGCCGCTCGAAGACCAGCTCGAGCTCGCCGCCGGAGCGGGCGGTGCGGTCGATGGTGCCGGCGAGGTCGAGCTCTTCGGCCGTGCCGATCCTCTCCAGAGCGCGCAGCTTGCGGAGCGCGACCCCGAGCTGGCGGGTGTCGAGGATGCGGTCCTTGCGGTGCTCCTGGTAACGGCGCTCGGCCGCCACCTGGACGGCGGTGCCGGCGCCGTGGTCGCCGCCGACCCGGATGCCGCCGGGGTGGCCGCCGGAGTGGCCGAAGGCCGAGGTGCCGCCGGTGCCGATCCAGTGGCTGCCGCCGTCGTGTCGCTCGGTCTGCTCCGCGAGCCTTTTTTCGAACTCGGCCCGCAGCAGCTCCACGTCGACCGCATCGAGCACCCGCCGCCACTCGGGATCGATGGCGATGGGCGCCACCGGGTTCGAGAGCCACTCCCAGACCTCGCGCTCGATGGCCGCGGCCTCGGCGCCGGCGCCCGCGAAATGGGCGGCGAAGCAGAGGTCGAAGTCGTCGAGCTCGGACTCGTCGCGCACCATGATGCCGCGCGCGAGCGAGTAGAAGCCCACCAGCGACGAGCCGTGGAGGCCGCGGGCCAGGCCCTCGACGAGGGTCAGCCACTGCTGCGGCGTGACCTTCAGGCCGTGGGCCCGCAGGCGGTAGAAGAACGCCAGGAAGATCCCGGCGTGGTCGGGGGCCGGGCCAGGCTCAGCCATCGTCCCTCGGCCAGCGCCCCGCGGCGCCCGCCCTGGAAACCGCGTCGACGTCCTCCTCCTTCTTCACCAGGGCGCCGAGGAAGGGGATCTCGGCCGCCAGCTGACCAGGCTGGACGCCGGCGGCCAGCAGCGCGCCGATCCAGTCCACCAGCTCCGAGGTCGAGGGCCGCTTGCGCAGCCCCTTGACGCCGCGGAGCCAGTAGAACTTGGCCAGGCACTGCTCGAGCAGCGCGTCGCCGAGCCGCGGGTGGTGGACGCGCACGATCTCGGTCATCAGCTCGGCGCCCGGGAACTCGATGAAGTGGAAGATGCACCGCCTCAGGAAGGGGTCGGGCAGCTCCTTCTCGGCGTTCGAGGTGATGATGACGATGGGTCGCTGCTTGGCGCGGTGGCTGTCGCCGGTCTCGGTGATCGTGAACTCCATGACGTCGAGCTCGTGCAGGAGGTCGTTGGGAAACTCCAGATCCGCCTTGTCCACCTCGTCGATCAGCAGCACCACCTGGCGCTCGCCGGTCAGCGCCCGCCCCAGCGGACCGAGACTGATGTACTGGCGGATGTCCGACACGTCGTGGTCGCCGAAGCGGCTGTCCTGCAGCCGCTGCACCGTGTCGTAGACGTAGAGGCCGTCAGCCGCCTTGGTGGTCGACTTGACGTTCCAGACGATGAGCTCGAGCCCCAGGTCCTCGGCCACCGCCCGGGCGAGCAGCGTCTTGCCCGTCCCGGGCTCGCCCCGCACCAGCAGCGGCCGCCCGATCGCCACCGCCACGTTGACCGCGTGGCGCAGCTCGGGCGAGGTGATGTAGCTCGGCGTACCGGAGAACAGACTGAAATCGCGGGTCATGTCGGGCCACCTCTCTTCAGGCCAACAGCCGCCGAGCCTGGCGTGTTTCGCCGCCATCCTATCGCGATGTGAGAAAGTACTCCCGGAAGCCTGTCGACAATGAGCGTCCTCCTCCGCAACCTGCCGCTGCCGCTCGACCGCGACGAGACCGAGCTCGCCGCCGCCGCCGCCGAACGGCTCGGCCTCGGGGCCGGCGCCGTCACGGTCCGCGCCATCGTCAAGAAGTCCCTCGACGCCCGCCGCCGGCGCGCGCCGCGATTCCTCTACACCCTCGCCCTCGAGCTCGAGCCGGCACTCGAGCGCGAGCTGCTCGGTCGAAAGCCGGCGCCGGTCGAGCCCTGGCTCGAGAGCCCGCGACCGGCGCGTGTCGCGGCCCCGGCGCGCTCCATTGGCCTCCCGCCGGTGGTCGTCGGCTCCGGGCCCGCCGGTCTCTTCGCCGCCTGGCGGCTGGTCGAGGCCGGCCTCGCGCCGATCGTCATCGAGCGCGGCCCGGACGTCACCGAACGCACCCGGCGCTGGAACCGTTTTCTGCGCGGCAGCGCGGACTTCGACCCGGAGAGCAACCTGCTGTTCGGAGAGGGCGGCGCCGGCGCCTACTCCGACGGCAAGCTCTACACCCGGGTCCACGACCCGCGGGTGCGCGAGGTGCTGGAGGTGCTCGCCGCCAGCGGGGCGCCGCGCGTGATCCTCTGGGACGCCAAGCCCCATATCGGCTCCAATCTGCTGCCGTCGGTCGTGAGGCGGCTGCGCGCCCAACTCGCCGAGCGCGGTGCCGAGTTCCGTTTCTCGACCGTGATGACCGGCGTGTCGATCGCAGGCGGCCGCGTCGGCGGCGTGCGCCTCGAGCCCGGAGGCGAGCTCGCGAGCGACGCGGTGTTCCTCGGCCCCGGCCACTCCGCCCGCGACACTCTGCGCCGGCTGCACGCAGACGGCGTCGCGATGGAGCCGAAGCCCTTCCAGCTCGGCGCCCGCATCGAGCACCCCCAACAGGTCATCAACCGCATGCAGTACGGGCCCTTCTGCGAGCACCCGCGGCTGCCGCCTGCCGACTACCGCCTGGTCGCGAGCCTCCCGGCGGGCGACCTCTTCAGCTTCTGCATGTGCCCCGGCGGCGAGATCCTGCCCGCCACCGAGCGGCCCGGCTTCATCTGCGTCAACGGCGCCTCGAAGCTCGGCCGCCGGGGACGTTTCGCCAACTCCGGCTTCGTCATCACCCTCGGTCCGACGAGCTTCCCCGGCGACGGCGCGCTCGCCGGCATCGAGCTCCAGGAGCAAATCGAGGCGAGCGCCGCCGCCCTCGCCGACCACCCCTTCGGAGTGCCCGCGCTGCGGCTGGAGGACTTTCTCGCCGGCCGGACAACTGGAGGCGCGCTGCCAGAGTCGAGCTACCCCTTCCCCCTGACCGCGGCGCCGTTCGAGGAGTTCCTGCCGCCGGCGGTGGTCGAGGCGCTGCGGCGAGGGCTCGGCGAGCTGTGCACGCGGCTGCCGATCCTGCGCCACCCCGAGGCGCTCATCGTCGGCCCCGAGTCGCGCAGCTCGTGCCCGGTTCGCATCCTCCGCGACCCGCAGACTCTCGAGTCGCCGTCCGCGGCCGGGCTGTACCCCATGGGCGAGGGGGCGGGCCACGCCGGCGGCATCGTGTCGGCCGCGGTCGACGGGCTGCGCTGCGCCGAGGCCTGGCTCGCGCGCGGCTGACCTTCGCTGACCCGCGGGTCGTCATTGGAATGCGGCCGGGACGGTCGCCCCACCATGGCGGTCGCGACCGCGGACAGGAACGTCGAGCGGGCGTCTCGCCGGCCGGTCCCCGGGACGGCGCCGCCGGAGCCTCGCGCACTCGGCACCCCATGGTCCCACTCCGGGATCTGGTATGATCGCCGAGTCAATTGAGAATACGTCTTGATCCCTGATCACGCGGTGCCGCGGCCTCGCGCCGCCCACCAAGGAACAACACCACGGAGGAACACCATGAAACGCACGCTCATGACGCTCACGATCCTCATCGCCGCGTTGCCCGCCATCGCGGGCGTCGTGTACCAGGTGGAGACCAGAGACCTGACCAGCTCGCCGCCACAGGCCTCGGACGGCACCATCAGCGTCGAGGGCATGCTGCTCAAGATGCAGATGCAGTCCGCGGGCAGCAGCTTCAACGGCGAGATGATCTTCCGCGGCGACCGCCGCGAGATGGTGATCGTGAACCACGACGAGAAGACGGTCATGGTCATCGACGAGGCCACCATGAAGGCGATGGCCGAGCAGATCGGCCAGGCCATGGCCGCCATGGATCAGGCCCTGGCCGCACTCCCCGCGAGCCAGCGCCAGAAGATGGAAGAGATGATGAAATCGCGGATGCCGATGCAGGCCGAGCCGCCCGCGCCGGCCGAGATCCGAGCCACCGGCGACACCGACACCATCAACGGCTACCCGGCCACGCGCTACGAGGTGTGGCGCGAGGGTACCAAGGAGCGCGAGCTCTGGGTCACCGATTGGAGCAACGTGGAGGGCGGCGACGAGGTTTCCGGGGCCTTCCAGGGAATGGCCGGCTTCATGAAGAGCCTGCTCGAGAGCCTGCCCGACGTCGGCGGCATCAAGAGCGCGGGCGACAACGCCTTCGCCTACCTCGAGGAGATGAAGGGCTTCCCGGTGATGACCCGCGAGTTCAGCGACGCCGGCACGGTCGAGTTCGAGTCAGAGCTCACCTCGTCCGAGAAGCAGGACCTCGACCCCGCCACCTTCGAGCCGCCCGCCGGCTACAAGCAGCAGGATCTGAAGAAGATGATGGGGCGGTAAGGTCGGAATTGAAATTAGGAATTAGGAATTAGGAATTAGGAATGCCGCCCGCCCGCCCGTTTCGGATTTCGGATTTCGGATTTCGGATTTCCACCCGCCCACCCGGCATGTGAGACGCGTGCCCCACAAAGCGGGACCGCGCGGGGTGGGTATTGTGGGGCAGCCCTCTCGGCTGCCGGGTGGGTGGGCGAGGTTGTCCCGGCCGTCCGGGCGTCATCCCGACGCCCTGAAGCCCGCTCCGGGCTCGAACGTTCTGACGTTCAACGTTC
>CAZMED010000240.1:0-5045 GCA_964565045.1 uncultured Thermoanaerobaculia bacterium | reverse complement strand
CAGGCACTTGACGCCTCTATTTGACGACATAAATTGTTAACGGCGTCAATTTTCAGCCGAGTTAACCAGTCGATCGGCGGCGGACGCATGGGGACCACGGATCAGCTTGCCGGCGCGGTCGCTCCGGGCGACCAGTTCTACCGTTTCCTGCGCTACGGCCACGTCCTGCGCTCGCTCCTGCGCGAATTTCTCGAGGAGGACTTCCTGCGCCAGGTCTGCCCGCACCACCTGACGCGCTCGCAGTTCTGCTTCCTCAAGCTGATCGCCGCCAACTCGGAGCTGCAGGTGGGCGAGCTCGCGCGCGCGATCGGCGTGTCGCCGGCCGCCACCTCGAAGAACCTCGACAAGCTCGAGCGGTTCGGGCTGGTGACGCGCGGCGCCTCGAGCGCCGACCGTCGGGCGATCCTGCTGTCGGCCTCGGACGCCGGCCGGCAGCTGGTGGCCGACTACGAGCGGCTCAAGGCGGCGCAGCTGATGCCGGTCATCGAGGCCCTCGGGCACGACAAGACGGAGCAGCTCTGCGACCTCCTCGAGGAGGTCTGCGTCGGCATCCTCTCGCGGGTGGAGAACCCTCGCGACACCTGCCTGCGCTGCGCCGGCTACTACCGGGCGGGCTGCAGCTTCGAGCAGCTGCACGGGGAGTGCGCGCTGAAGCCGCGGCGGGGCGATCACGCAGATGCCTCGGTGGAGATGGAAGCGTGATGGAGGAATTAGGAATGAGGAATGAGGAATTAGGAATTCCCGTCCACCCTCCCGGAGAACCGAAAGGTCGGCGGGGGCAGCATTCCGAGTTCGGAATTCGGAATTTCCGCCCATCCTCCCGGACGATTGAAAGGGCGGCTGGGGCGGCATTCCTCATTCCTAATTCCTCATTCCTAATTCGAGAAATCGTTTGCTCCGGGAGGATCTGATGCATAACTGGCGAACGCCGCTCGATGCCGAGAAGGTGACCGTGCCCCACGGGCGGGTGATCGTGCTCGCCGACCGCTGCAAGGGCTGCGGCTTCTGCGTGGAGTACTGCCCGAAGGACGTCCTCGTCCTGTCGGAGGGCTTCAATCTCAAGGGCTACCACCCACCCGAGGTCGTCAAGGACGGCGAGTGCGTGAACTGCAACCTGTGCGAGATGATCTGCCCCGACTTCGCGATCTTCTGCGTGCCCGCGGACGCGGCGGAGGCGGCGGCGGAGGGAGGTCTGAATTGAAGGCCGATCCTGCTGGCGTGCTGACCGGCGTCCACTACCTCGACGGAGACTACGCGTGCGGTGAGGGGGCGATGGCGGCGGGCTGCCGCTTCGTCGCCGGCTACCCGATCACCCCCTCGACCGAGGTCGTGGAGCGCATCTCGCAACGCTTCCCGATGATGGGCGGCACCTTCATCCAGATGGAGGACGAGCTCGCCTCGATGGCGGCGGTGGCCGGCGGCGCGTGGACCGGCAGCAAGTGCATGACCGTCACCTCGGGGCCGGGCTTCTCGCTGATGATGGAGAACATCGGTCTCGCGACCATGATGGAGGCGCCGTGCGTGGTGGTCAACGTGCAGCGCGGCGGGCCCTCCACCGGCCTGCCCACCATGGTCGGCCAGGCCGACATGATGCAGGCGCGCTGGGGCTCGCACGGCGACTACGAGCTCATCGCCCTGTCGCCGCAGTCGCCGCAGGAGGCCTTCGACCTCACCATCGACGCCTTCAACCTCGCCGAGACCTACCGGGTGCCGGTGATGTTCATGATGGACGAGTGCGTCGGCCACATGACCGAGAAGGTGGTGATCCCGCCCGCCGACGAGATCGAGATCGTGCCGCGCCGGCTCACCGCCAAGAAGCCCGGCGAGTACAAACCCTACGCGGTCAACGGCAGCCCGGTGCCGGAGATGGTGCGGGCCGGCGACGGCTACCGCTTCCACACCACCGGGCTGACCCACGACGAGCGCGGCTACCCGGTGATGTCGGTGGGCTGCCAGGAGGAGAACGTCCACCGCCTGATCGACAAGATCCGGCTCAACGCCGACCAGATCGTGCGCTACGAGGAGGAGCAGATCGACGGCGCCGACGTGGTGGTGGTGGCCTACGGCATCACCGCCCGCGTGACCCGCGCCGGCATCGACCTCGCGCGCGCCGAGGGGGTCAAGGTCGGCTTCCTGCGGCTGGTGGTGGTGTGGCCCTTCCCGGAGAAGCGCATCCGCGAGCTCGCGGGCCGGGTCAAGGCCTTCGTGGTTCCCGAGATCAACTACGGCCAGATGGTGCTCGAGGTCGAGCGCTGCGCCGCCGGCAAGGCGCCGGCGGTGCTGGTCGGTCACGGCGGCGGCGGGGTGCACGACCCGCGCGCCATCTGCCAGGCGATCGTGGAGGCAGCGCGATGAGCACCGAGGTCCAGGAAACCGCCCCCCGCCCCGAAGACCACCCCATCGCACCCTACCTGCGGATGGACCGCATGCCCCACATCTGGTGCCCCACCTGCGGCATCGGCACCGTGGTCAAGTGCTTCGCCACCGCGCTCGGCGAGTCGGGGATCGACCTCGACAAGACCGCGATCGTCTCCGGCATCGGCTGCACCGGCAGAGTCGCCGGCTACATGAACCTCGACGCCTTCCACGCCACCCACGGCCGCGCCATCCCCTTCGCCACCGGGCTCAAGCTCGGGCGCCCCGAGCTCGAGGTGGTGGTGTTCTCGGGCGACGGCGACCTGTCGGGGATCGGCGGCAACCACTTCATCCACGCCGCGCGCCGCAACATGGACCTGCTGGTGATCCTGGTCAACAACTTCATCTACGGCATGACCGGCGGCCAGAACGCGCCGACCACGCCGGAGACGGCGCGCTCCTCGACCATGCCCTTCGGCAACTTCGAGCGCCCCTTCAACCTGCCGCACCTGGCGGCCTCCTGCGGCGCCACCTTCGTCTCGCGCTGGACCTGCCTCCACATCCGCCGCCTCACCAAGTGCATCACCACCGCGCTCGACCGCAAGGGCTTCCGCTTCATCGAGGTGATCGCGCCGTGCCCGACCCTGTACGCGCGGCTCAACCGCCTCGGCAGCGGGCTCTCGTTGCTGAAGTTCTACCACGACAACTCCGAGATCCGGCACGGCGCCGACACCCGCGAGGTCGAGATCGGCTACCAGGAGCGGTTCATCTGCGGGAACTTCATCGACGAGCAGCGGCCGACCTTCCTGGACATGATGCACGACCACTACACCAGGGTGCTCGGCGACCGCTACGTGCCGATGCCGGCGGAGGGAGGTTGGATCCATGAGTGAGCGCACCGAGATCCGGATCACCGGCTTCGGCGGCCAGGGGGTGGTCCTCGCAGGCCACATCATCGGCCACGCCTGCGCGGTCAACGCCGGCAAGCACGCGACCATGATCCAGAGCTTCGGCCCCGAGGCCCGCGGCTCGGCCTGCTCGACCACCCTCGCGGTCTGCGACACCGAGGTGCTCTACCCCTACATCGGGCGGCCGGACATCTTCGTGGTGATGTCGTCCGAGGGCTACGAGAAGTACCGCGACGAGCTCAAGGACGACGGCGTCCTGGTCTACGAGAAGGACCTCGTGAAGATCCGGCCGAAGCCGGGGCAGCGGGCCTACGGCGTGTCCTCGACGCGGATCGCCGAGGAGCTCGGCCGGGCCATCGTCCAGAACATCGTCATGCTCGGCTTCTTCGCCGCCGCCACCCGGATCGTACCGGTTCAGAAGATGCGCGAGGCGGTGGTCGAGTCGGTGCCGAAGGGCACCGAGGAGCTCAACCTGCGCGCCTTCGACGCCGGCGTCGCCGCCTTCAACGAGACCTACGCCGAGGGCGCGAAGACCGGCGAGCCCGCGCCCGTGGGGAGCTGACATGGCCAAGGTCGGCGTCTTCGTCTGCCACTGCGGCGAGAACATCGCCCGCACCGTCAAGGTGGACCAGGTGGTGGACTTCGCGCACGAGGTCCCGGGGGCCGCGGTCACCGAGCACTACCCCTACATGTGCTCGGCCCCCGGCCAGCAGATGGTGATCGACGCCATCCGCGAGCACGGGCTCGACCGGGTGGTGATCGCCGCCTGCTCGCCGCAGCTGCACGAGCCCACTTTCCGCGCCGCCGCCGCCCAGGCGGGGCTCAACCCGCACCTGGTGGAGATGGCCAACATCCGCGAGCACTGCTCGTGGGTCCACCACGACCCGATCGCGGCCTCGGCCAAGGCCTGCCAGACGGTGGCGGCGGCGGTCGAGAGGGTCAAGCGCGCCAAACCGCTCGACCCCGTCGAGGTGCCGGTGACCAAGCGCGCGCTGGTGATCGGCGGCGGGGTGGCGGGCATCCGCTCGGCCCTCGACATCGCCAACTCGGGGCACCCGGTGGTGCTGGTGGAGCGCGAGCCGTCGCTCGGCGGCAACATGTCGCGGCTGTCGGAGACCTTTCCGACCCTCGACTGCTCGCAGTGCATCCTGACCCCGCTCATGGTGCAGGTGTCGCGGCACCCCCTGATCGAGCTCATGACCTACTCCGAGGTCGAGGAGGTGTCGGGTTACGTCGGCAACTTCACGGTCCGCATCAAGAAGAAGCCGCGCTACGTGAAGGTCGAGGACTGCACCGCGTGCGGCGACTGCACGGCGGTCTGTCCGTCGCCGGGCGGCAACGAGTTCGACATGGGCTTGAGGAGCCGCAAGGCCATCTACATCCCCTTCCCACAGGCCGTTCCCTCCACCTACACCCTCGACGCCGACCGCTGCCTCAACGCCAACCTGCAATCGCCGACCGGCTTCCGGGTGCTCGCCTGCGCCAAGTGCGACGAGGTCTGCAAGCCCAATGCGATCGACTTCGACATGCGGCCCGAGATCGTCGAACGCCGGGTCGGCGCCATCGTGGTCGCCACCGGCTACGATCTGCAGATCGGCCAGCAGGCGAAGGAGTGCGGCTACGGCGTCTACCCCGACGTCATGGACGGGCTCGAGTTCGAGCGCATGCTGTCGGCCTCGGGGCCGACCGAGGGCGAGGTGCGGCGGCCGTCGGACGGCGCCGAGCCCAAGGACGTGGTCTTCATCCAGTGCGTGGGCTCGCGCAACCCCAAGCACGGCGTGC
>CAZMED010000239.1:1570-5074 GCA_964565045.1 uncultured Thermoanaerobaculia bacterium | reverse complement strand
GGATGGCGCCGCTGGCGTCGTCGACACGGTGGATCAGGATCGCGAACTCGTCGCCGCCGAGACGGGCGACGGTGTCGCCGGGGCGCAGAAAGTGCTCGAGCCGCCGTGCGATGCCGACCAGGAGCTTGTCTCCGACGGTGTGCCCGAGGCTGTCGTTGATGTTCTTGAAACGGTCGAGGTCGAAGAAGAGCACCGCGAAGTTGGGCGAGGCCCGCCGCTGCAGATCGGCCAGCGCACAGGCCAACCGGTCCATGAACAGCACCCGGTTGGCGAGCCCGGTGAGGCCGTCGTGGAGGGCGTCGTGCTGGAGCTGGTGCTCGGCGCGCTTGCGGGCGGTGATGTCGGTCTGCGAACCGGCCATGCGGTAGGCCGTTCCCTTCGGGTCCCGCACGGCCACCCCGCGCGCCAGCACCCACAGGTACTCGCCGGCTGCGTTGCGCATGCGGTGCTCGAACTCGAGATGGTCGGTCGCGCCCGCGAGGTGGGCGTCGAGATGGCGCCTGAACGGCGGCCGGTCGTCGGGGTGGATCCGGTCCAACCACTCGCGCGGGCTGTCGCCGACGTCGCCGCCGGCGAAGCCGAGCATCGCCTTCCAGCGCGGCGAGAAGAACACGCGGTCGGCCACCAGGTCCCAGTCCCACAGCCCGTCGTTGGCGCCGCGCACCGCGAGGGCGTAGCGCTCCTCGGAGTCGCGCAGCTTGTCCTCGGCGACCTGCCGCTCGATGGCGTAGAGGATCGAACGCACGAGCAGCCGGGTGTCGGCCTCGCGCTTGATGAGGTAGTCCTGAGCCCCCTCGCGCACCGCCTGCACCGCGAGCTCGTTATCGTCGAGGCTGGTGAGCACGATGATCGGGGTCCGCGGCGCCATCGCGTGCGCCTTGCGGAAGGTCTCCAGGCCGAAGCTGTCGGGGAGCGAGAAGTCGAGCAGCACGACGTCGAAGCTCTCCTCCCGGAGGCGCTCGAGCCCGCTGTCGAGGCGGTCCACGTGGGTGATCTCGGAGCGCATCCGCTGCGAGCGTTGCAGCTTGCCCCGGATCAGGTCGGCGTGGTCGGGGCAGTCCTCGATCAGCAGCACCCGGTAGACCGGCTCCCGACCCGCATCAGTCAAGCCCACGTCACTCACCATGGCCCGTCCTCCGGATGATAGCCGCTCGCCGCCGATTTCACAGCCCCTCGCCCCGGCGACCGGCGAGGAAGGGTGAAGAAGAAGGTCGCCCCACGGAGCGGCTGGGACTCGAACCAGATCCGTCCGCCGTGGCGCTCGACGATCCGCTTGCAGATCGCGAGGCCGATCCCGGTGCCCGGGAACTCGCGCTCGGTGTGCAGGCGCTGGAACATGACGAAGACCCGGTCGGCGGCCTTGGGATCGATGCCGATACCCTCGTCGCGCACCGAGATCCGCCACTCCCCCTCGGCCTCGACTGCCGAGAGATGGACGCGGGCGGGCGTGCCGCCCGCGAACTTGAGGGCGTTGGAGAGGAGATTCTGCAGCAGCTGCTCCATCTGCGACGGGTCGGCCTCCACCGTCGGCAGGGGATCGCCGGTGATCTCCGCTTTGGCGCAGGCAATCTCCTTCCACAGCCGGCGCTTGACCTCCTCCAGCACGCCCCCGAGGTCGACCGGGCTGAACTCGCCGCCGCGCGAGTCGACCCGGGCGTAACTGAGCACCGCGTCGACCATCTCCTGCACCCGCACCGTGCCACGGGCGGCGCGCTCGAGGTAGGACTCCTCCTCCGTGGAGAGCTTGCCGCGGCAGCTGTCGCCGAGCATTTCGAGGTAGCTCGAAACCACGCTCAGAGGCTGCTGCAGATCGTGCGAGACGACGTAGGCGAACTGTTCGAGCTCGTCGTTCGAGCGCTCGAGGGAGGCCGCCTTCTCCGCCAGCTCTTCCTGGGCCGCGTGAAAGGCCCCCGTCTCCTCGACGATTCCCTGAACGTGGCGCACCCCCGACGACGGGTCCTCAACCACCCACGAGGACACCCGGGCCCAGGTCAGGGAGCCGTCCGAGCGCCTGAGCTGGGCATCCAGATTGCCGATGTAACGCGCGACCGCCATCTGGGTGCGCCAGCGGTCGGCCGCCGCCGGCAGGGCGAAGAGGCTCGGAAAGCTCGACCACGCGGCCTCCTCCGGGTCGAAGAGGCCGAGGAGGGCGGCGAAGGCTGGGTTGGCCTCGAGGATCTCGCCGTCGAGCGTCGCCACGAAAACGCCCACCGGCAGGGCCTCGAAGAGGCGCCGGTAGGGCGCGTCGCGGGTGCTCGCCGTCGCCCGCCGGCGGGTCCTGAAGAACACCGATCGAACCACCGACGGCAGGCGGACGAATCCCTCCGAGGTCTTGCTGACGTATCCGTCGACCCCGAGGGCGAGGCTCTCGCTCCACAGCTCCTCGCCTGCCTCGCCGGTGAAGAGGACGACCGGACAGTCGGGCCGCGCCTGGCGCACCAGGCGGGCGACATCGAGGCCGGAGCCCCAGGAGAAACGCGCCTCGGTGATCACGAAGCCAAAGCGCGCCGCCTGAAGCGCGGCCGAAAACTCGGCCGCACTCGAGGCGGTCTCGAGATCGAGCTCGCCGAACTCGCCGGCCAGGACGAGCGATGCCAGCTTGCGATCGCCCGCACGTTCGTCGACGAGGAGGATCCGGGGCAGGTTGTTCAAGTGCCTTCCCCCCCCGGCGGGCCGATGACGGGGCGGGCTCGGTCACCGACACCCGGATCTCTCGTCCCTGCGCACGACCGGCTGTGGCTGTTGATCAGGAGGGCCTCAAGCACCGTGATGTCAGGAGTATATCACGCAGCGGAGGGGTGTCGCCGCGCTGCACACCCGGCGGCGCGCACTCAGGTCGAGAGTTCCGCGTCGGCCTCGATCTCGACCCGCCAGCGCGGGTCGAGCAGCCCTTTGACCACGACCAGGGTCGAGGCGGGGTAGATCTCGCCGAAGAACTCGCCGTGGGCGCGTCCGACCGCCTCCCAGTCGTCCGGATCGGTGATGAAGATCCGGGTCCGCACGACGTCGTCGCGGGTGCCGCCGAGCGCCTCCACCGCTTCCAGGATGACCTGGAGGCAGCGGATCGCCTGCTCGTAGGTGTCGCCGTCGACGGTCTCGCCGTTGCGGTCGAGCGGCGCGGTCCCCGCAACGACGATCCGAGACCCTCGGCGCACGGCGCGGGAGAAGCCGAACAGGCCCTCGTAGGGTGAGGCAGAGCGCACCCGCTGCGTTGGCGGCGCGTCCTTCTGAGCAGTCATGCCCGACGATTGTACGTCCTTGGCGCTCGCGGTCAAGAGCAATCTGCTCACCGGCTTCGCAGGCACTGCTCACCAGGAAAGCAGCGACCCCGCCGGGCCGGCGGGGTCGCTGCACACGAGGACTGTCCGGGTGTCTACCCGTTGTGCACCGCGATCCTGCCGTTGACGGTCTCGAGCTCCACCTGCGCGCCACCACCACCGATGCTGCCCTGGAAGCTCGCCCCGACGTACTTGCCCTTCCGGACCTCGATGCCGAAGTCGTTGC